>JAEWEK010000338.1 GCA_023389425.1 Pseudomonadota bacterium
CTGCTACTCTGCGCGCTGCTTGCCGTGCTGGCCGGCTGCGCGTCCATGTTCAGCCATCCCGGCACGCGCCAGACCGGCAGCATCGTCGAATACCTGTATCCGAACTCGAACGAAGCGCCGGCGATGCAGCCGACGGTGACGCAGCTGCGCCCACCGGTCCGCGTCGGCATCGCCTTCGTCCCGGGCTCCGGCCGCGCCGACATCCCCGAAGCGGAAAAGACGCGCCTGCTGGAGCGCGTCCGCGACGCCTTCGCGCAGTACCAGTACATCGGCCACATCGAGATCATCCCCACCGGCTACCTGCGTCCGCGCGGCGGCTTCGAGAACCTCGACATGGTGGCGCGCATGTTCAATGTGGAGGTGATGACGCTGGTCTCCTACGACCAGGTTCGCTTCGACGATCCGAGCCGCTTGTCCGTGCTGTACTGGACCATCGTCGGCGCCTACCTCGTCAACGGCGACCAATACGACGTGCAGACCCTGCTCGACGCCGCCGTGTTCGATGTGAAAAGCCGCAAGCTGCTGTTCCGTGCCCCCGGCACCAGCCAGGTCAAGGGCAGCGCGACGCTGGTCAATTTCGGCGAGAAGACCCGCGGCGCGCAGCTGGATGGCTTCCGCCTCGCGGTGGACCAGCTGATCCCGCGCCTGCAGAACGAACTGCTCACGTTCAAGGAGCGCATCAAGTCCGACCCGAGCTATCGCGTCGTGAACAAGGACGGCTATCGCGGCGGCGGTGCGTTCGGCTGGGCCGACGCCCTTATCGCCGTGTGGTTGCTGCTCATGGCTCGCTGGACCTTGCGCCGTGCTGAATAAGCGCACCCCGGTCAGCCTGCTGCTGGCAATCGCCTGCATTGCGCTCGCGCTGATCCCCGAATCGGCGCAGCAGCTGCTGGCCTACGACCGCCACGCAATCTTCGCGGGCGAAATATGGCGGCTGTGGACCGGCCACCTGGTGCACTTCTCGCACACGCACGCACTCATCGACGGCATCGTGCTGTATGCGATGTCCAGCCTGGCGGAGCGCGAGTTCGGCAGCCGCTCGCTGCTTGGCGCGCTGGCATTGGCGGCGCTCGTCATCTCGCTGGTGCTGCTGGCCTTCGTACCTTCGTTGCTGGAGTACCGCGGCTCCTCGGGCATCGCGGTGCTGGTGGCGGTGATGGCGGTGACAGCGGTGTGGCATGACGAACGCAACCACGCAATCGTGATGCTGGTCGCCGCCGCATATACGCTCAAGACGCTGGTCGATTCATTGTCGCTCGCACCGACCAGCACCGTGCTGCCGCTCGGCGTCAGCGTCGCGTGGCAGGCGCACGTGTGCGGCGCGATCGCTGGCGCGGCGGCGGTCTGCTTCCTCGGCAGGAGGCGCGCGCTGTGAGAAAATGCGGGCTTGTCCTTGCCGTTTCCCGCCATGCCGCAGACCATCGCCGCCCCCGTCGACCACGAACTCATCATCAAGAAAAGCCGCTTCATCGCCTGCGTGCAGCCGATGACGGACCGTGCGCATGCGCAGGCGGTGGTGGCCGGGCTGCGCGCTGAACATCCTGGCGCGGCCCACGTCTGTTGGGCCTTGCTGGCCGGCGGCCAGTCGGCGGCGGTCGACGACGGCGAACCTAGCGGCACAGCCGGCCGTCCCATGCTGGACGTGCTGCGCCATCAGGATCTGGAAGGCGTGCTTGCCACGGTAGTGCGCTACTTCGGCGGCGTGAAGCTCGGCGCCGGCGGCCTGGTGCGGGCCTATACCGACAGCGTGGCGCAGGCCCTGCTCAAGGCCGAAAAGGTCGACATCATCCGCCTGCGCACGCTGCGCTGCGCCGTGCCGTATGCGATGGAAGGCATGGTACGGCGCGAGCTCGACGCCGCGGGCGCGACCCTGGTCGACGTCGCGCACGGCGACGACGTCAGCTTCGAATTCGCGCTGGCCGACAAGGATGCCGACGCATTCGCCGCGCGCCTCGGCGAGGCCGGACACGGGCGCTTGCGCTGGCTGGCCCAGGACTGAACGAAAACTAGCGCGGCGTTCCTGCGTCGTGTACGAAGGCCTTCAGCATCTCGATCGGCAGCGGGAACACGATGGTCGCGGTCTTGTCGCTGGCGATGGCGGACAGCGTTTGCAGATAGCGCAGCTGCATCGCGCCACCCTGCTGCGACAGCACCTGCGCCGCCTGCATCAGCTTCTCGGACGCCTGCAATTCGCCTTCGGCATGGATCACCTTGGCGCGCCGTTCGCGCTCTGCCTCGGCCTGGCGCGCAATGGCGCGCACCATCGATTCATCCAGGTCCACGTGCTTGATCTCGACGTTGGCGACCTTGATGCCCCAGGCGTCGGTCTGCGCATCGAGAACGTGCTGGATGTCGATGTTGAGCCGTTCGCGCTCGGCCAGCATCTCGTCCAGCTCGTGCTTGCCCAGCACCGAGCGCAGCGTGGTCTGCGCCAGCTGGCTGGTCGCCTCGAAGAAGTTCGCGACCTGGATGATTGCCTTGGCCGGATCGATCACGCGGAAGTACAGCACCGCGCTGACGCGCACCGACACGTTATCGCGCGAGATCACGTCCTGCTTGGGCACGTCGTGCACGATGGTGCGCAGGTCGACCCGCACCATCTGCTGCAGCACCGGAATCAGGATGAACAGGCCGGGCCCCTTCACCGCCCAGAAGCGGCCGAGCTGGAACACGACGCCGCGCTCGTACTCGCGCAGGATGCGCACCGATGACGCCAGCAGCACCGCCACGATAATCACCAGCAGGCCGAACGAAAAACCGAACTGGAACAGCATGGTCATCCTCCTTGTGCAGGGTTGTCTTCCGGCGCCACCTCGAGCTGCGCGCCATGTTTGGCCAGCACGCGCACGCGCTGTGCGCGAACGAGCGGCGTGGCCGTGGTGATGCGCCAGGTTTCGCCGCCGACGTTGGCCCAGCCGTCGCTCACGGCGTCGTCGATCATCTCGCCCACGCTGCCGATCAGCGCCTCGGAACCGGTGACGGCCGGCCTTCGCCGCGCGCGCAGGGCCGCGCTGACGGTGCCACCGACCAGCAGCGCGGCCAGCACGGCGATCGTCGCCACCACCGGCAGCGGAATGCCGAAGCCGGGCGCGCCGGTATCGAACAGCAGCAGCGCGCCGATCACGAAGGCGATCACGCCGCCGACGCCAATGGCGCCGAAGGTGGGCAGGAAAGCCTCCGCGACCATGAAGGCGATGCCGAGCACGATCAGCGCCAGGCCGGAGTAGTTCACCGGCAGCAGCTGCAATCCATAGAGGCCGACCAGCAGGCAGATCGCACCGAACACGCCGGGCGCGATGGCGCCGGGGCTCATGAATTCGAAGATCAGGCCGTAGACGCCGACCGTCATCAGGATCAGCGCCAGGCTGGGGTTGGTGATCGCGGCCAGCAAGCGGATGCGCCAGCCGGGCGGCGCGTTGTCGATGCGCGCACCGGCCGTATGCAGCACGCGCGCCTGGCCAAGCACGGTGACAGGGCGGCCGTCGAGCTGGGCCAGCAGCCGTGGCAGGTCTGGCGCGACAAGATCGACCACGTGCTGCTGCAGCGCCTCGTCCGCCGACAGGCTGACCGCCTCGCGCACTGCCCGTTCGGCCCAGTCGGCATTGCGGCCGCGCAGCTGGGCCAGGCCGCGGATGTAGGCGGCGGCGTCGTTCACCTGCTTGTGTTCCATCGCGGACGGCGTGGTCTGCTTGCTGACCGGGCCGCCCGGGCCTATCGCCACCGGCGTGGCCGCGCCGAGGTTGGTGCCGGGCGCCATCGCCGCGATGTGGCAGGCATACAGAATGTAGGTGCCGGCGCTGGCGGCACGCGCGCCGCTGGGCGCGACGTAGCAGGCGACCGGCACCGGCGAGGTGAGGATGGTGCGAATGATGGAGCGCATCGCGGTATCGAGGCCGCCGGGCGTGTCGATCTCGATCACCACCAGCTGGGCGCCCGAGCGCGCGGCATCGGCGATTCCGGCGGAGAGATAGTCGGCGTAGGCCGGGCCGATGGCGCCATCGACGCTGAGCGCGACGACCGGCGCGGATGGCGCGGGCGCACCGGCCGCGGGCACGTACAGGCACGCGGAGGCGAGCGTGATGAGCGCCGCCAGCAGTGTCGTCGCCAGCCTGGCCAGACTCGATGGGAACATACGCCCCCCGCAATCGGATGGCCGTCCCGCTACCTCGCTTGCATGAAGCGCTTACGGGCGGTCAGCCCCAAGCTTACGACAATGGCGCCGACTTGGCAAAGGGTGCTCAGGCGAGCGACGGCCCGTCCATCGACTTGTAGGTCTCGGCGGCTTCGGCCTGGATCTCGCGCAGGGTAGCTTCGTCCAGCACGAAATCGAGCGCGCTGTCGGTATGCGCGGGCGGCGGCGGCATCGGCGTGCCCAGCGGCGACGGGACTGGCGAATACTGGTTGGCCAGCAACAAGGTATCGGTCAGTGTCTCCGGCGGCATGTTCAACCAGGCGCCGCGCACCCCGATGATGGCGTCGGCCACCGGCTCCGGCACCGCCAGTTTGCGCAGCACCTCGCGGCTGACCACGTCTTCGCACAGCTCGGCCCATTTTTCGGGATCGTCGTCGAGCAGGCCGGGGAACTCGTCGGCGCGCGACAGCAGGTAGAAGCCGCCGACTTCGTGCACGATGCCCGAGAATAGCGCCGTATCCGGATTGACGAAGGTGACGCGGCGGGCGAAGGCTTCGGCCAGCGCGGCCACATGGGCCGTATGCTCCCACAACTGCTCGACCTTGGCGCGCAGGCGCGGATCGACGATGCGGCTGCCGAACTGGCGCACCACCAGGCTGGCGACCAGCGCCTGCAGCCGGCGGTAGCCGATGCGCGACACGGCCGCGCGGACATTGGTGATGGCAGGTCCGCCGCCGCGGTTATAGGCTGCGGTATTGGCCAGCGCCACGGTACGGGCGGCAAGCTGGGGTTCACCCAGGACCAGCCGGATTGCATCTTCCAGATGGCAATCGGGGTCCTCCAGCGCCAGTTGGAGGCGCAGCACAGCGTTCACGCTGGTCGGGAAGATGATATCGCCACGGGCTGCCTGGGCTGCGATATATCCAAAAACTTCGATTCTGTTCACGCGGCAAATTATACGGTGCCTGTGAACACTTGAGCTAAGCCATGCGGCCCAAAGCCGCGCTGCGCTGCAAAAAAATCGTGTTCCGTGGGCGCGGCACGACAATATGTATCACGCAATGACATACTAAAGGTACCGCCGCTGCGGGCGATACGCCCAATGGGTATCGCCGCGGTCCCTCACTTGACCTTGATGGCGCTTCTCACATTGGCAACGCCGTCCACGCCTTTCGCCACCTCGATCGCGCGGTCGGCATCGGCCTTGGAATCGACGAAGCCGCTCAGCATCACCACACCCTCCTCGGTCTTCACGTGGATGCCCATGGATTTAAGGTTGGGCTCGACGAACAGCTCGGCCTTGACCTTGGTGGTGATCGCGCTGTCGGAGGCGACGCGGCCGGCATCGTTGGCGGCCACCCGGCCGTCGCGCTCGGTCTTGTCCTTGGCACGGTCAGCTTTGTCCGCAGCGGTAGACGCGGTGTCGCGCGTCCTCTCGCCAGCCCTGTCCATCGCGTTTTCGGTCTTGTGCGCCGCAGTCGAGGCGGCGTGACGGGTCTTGTTTCCCACCGACTCCGCCGTGCTCTCCGTTTTCTGTTCCGCAGTCGAGGCAACCTCGCGGCTCTTCTCGCCCGCCCGGTCCATTGCGCTCTCCGTCTTCACGGCGACGGCGTGGGCTACCTCCCTGGTCTTTTCCACCGTGGCCTGTGCCAGCTCCTTCGTCTTCTCGGCAACGTTGGAAGCGGCCACCTTGGTCTTCTCGGTGGCGTTGGCGGCGGCGGCACGGGTCCGTTCGGCGGCGTCGTGCGATTTGTCGGCCGCGTCGGCGGTGGCTTCGCGGGTGCGCTCGCCGGCCTTGGCGGCCGCGACCCGGGTGCGTTCGCCGGCGGTGGCCGCGGCGTCACGGGTGCGTTCGGTGGCGTTGGCGGCAGCGTCGGCCACCGGCGAAGGCTTGGTCTGGACCAGGCAGCCGGTGCGGGCGTCGCCGCCGGCCTGGGCGCATTTGTCGGCCGCGCGCGAGGTATCGCCGCCGCTGCCGGTCTGGCCGCTGCCATTGGCACCGGTGGCGTTCATGCCGGCGCCCGATTTGGCGTCGGCCAAGGCAGCCGTGTGCACCGACTTGGCGTTGTTGATGCAGCTGTCCTTGTCGGCGCCGCTCATTCCGCCGCACTTGGCCTTGGCGACGGCAAAGTCGGCATCGGCCACCCGGGTCGCCGCTCGGGACTTGCTTTCCGGTGTGTGACTGTACTTGGCCAGTGCCTCGGCCTCGGTATGGGTGCGCTCAGCCTTCGCCTCGGCAAGGCAGACTTCCTTGTCGTTGCCGCTCATGCTGTTGCATTTGGCCGAGGCAGCCTTGTATTCCACGGCCGCTTTCTGGGTCATCGCGCGGTAGGCGGCCGGGTCGTGATTCAGCGCTGCGGTCGGGGCAAATGCAAAACTGGAGCCTGCGGCGGATGCCAGCAGAGCTGCAATGAACGGTTTCATGTGGGGGTCCCTTGCTTTCAATGTTGTTGGTAGCAAGATTTAACGCCCACCGCTCAGTGCCTTCTGTGCGACACCGAACACTTGTCGAAGAAACCACTCGGCATCGGCCGAACCGTTCAGTTGTCGGTGAGCAGCCCCTTGCGCCACAGCGGCAGCGCGTCCTCGAACGGTGCGGCGTCGTTGCCGAAGACGGCGCCGTCGCTGGCCAGCGCCACCCAGGCGCGGGTATCGTGGCTGCCGCCCGGCACCGCCTGGTCGCGCCGAACGGATTCCAGCCAGCCGTAGATGCGGGCGTAGTCCTGCGGATGGCGATGGCGCGTCCATGCCAGCGCGACAAGGTCGGCATAGCCTTCTTCGCGCCGCGTTTCGCGCATTTGCTTGGCGGCCACCAGCAGCGACGGATCGGACGCGGTCTGCTCGCCTACCTCGACGAAGCCGGCCGGCAGCGAATGCCAGGCGCCTTGCGCGTAGCGCCAGCAGTGGCCGATTTCGTGTGCGGCCATTGCCTCGATCAGTTCGCCGCGCGATTCGGCCGGCACGCCGGACAGCACCTTGTCGGCATCGGGATTGCCGCGCAGCGACAGCACCAGTTTGCAGCGATTATCGGCGAAGCCCATCGCCAGTGGAACGTCCCCGGCCTTTGCCTGCGGTTGGACCACGATATCGATGGGAAGTTTCAGTTCTTGCGCGTACGACAGCACCGGGCCGGCAGCGCGCAGCCAGGTGCTTTCCTGTTCGGTCAGTTGGGCGGCGGAGACGGTGGAGGCTGCCAGCAGCAGCGGGAGGAAGAACTTGAACATCGTGGGGTCTCCGGGAGAGTACAGAATGCCTATCGGCAATTCTACGGCCGCGGATAGCCCTGCGAGCGGGTATTTTTTTCGTTATGGAAAAGAGGGCAAGGCTGTCAGGAAGGCACTAGCGGCGGGGCTTTCTTGTCAGCGCAAGCCGTCGTCCCGGGCAGAAATTCGCCGGGACGACCTTGGGGTGATGCGGGCTTACTTGAGGCTCGCCGCCGTCGTGAACGCCGGCTTGATATCGTTCGGCACCTTGTTCATCTTGTCCAGCGCCTTCTGCACGTCCGGCCGGATCACCACGTACTTGCTCATCAGCGCCTGCGCCCGCGCATAATCGCCGGTCGCCTCGATGGTCAGGAACTCGCGGTCGAGGTCAGCCACTGCCTGCTTGATCTTCTTGAAGTCGACCGAGAAGGTGCCATCCCCGTGCGAGACGAAGCCGCCGTGGTCGAGCAGGAAGTTCATCTGGATCGCCATGCCGCGCGCGTGCGAGTCGGTCAGGCCGAAGTGCAGCGTGCGGAAGGCGGACGCCAGAAACGTGTTAAACAGTTTACGCTCCGCCGCTTCGCCCTGCCCCAGCGTGTCCTTCAACTGTCCCTTGTCCATCATATAGGTCAGCGCCCACAGGCCGGTGATGTCGGCCTTGGCTTCCTCGATGGTCGAATACGCGTCCTTCAGATCCTGGCGCGGGGTCGATGCCTTGTCGCCGTGATGCGTGATGTGCGGGCCGAGGCCATGCGTGATCTCGTGCGCGAGGATGTGGGTGAAGAAGGAATCGAAGTCGAGGTCCTTCTGGTCCTGCGGACGCAGCACCAGCCTGGTGATCGGCTTGAGCGTGGAGTCGAACTTCGCCTCCTGCACGTTCTTCAGCATCACGCGCTTGGAGCCGCGCTTGCTGATGACCACTTCGTCGTTCGGCAGGTTGTAGGCCGCGGTCTGCACGCCCATATTACCGTCGCCGGCGCCGTACACTTCGTTCACCACCACCATCGGCGCCAGCGCGCCCACCTTCGGATTGCGGTACTTCGGATCGAGCGGCAGGTTGTTCTCCAGCTCCTGCATATGCTTGCCGAAGAAGTTCAGCTTGGCCGTCTCCTTGGCATCGCGGATGTTCACGTAAGCCTCGAACGCGGCCTTGTAGCCGAACAGTTCGTCGTTATAGGTCTCGTACGGCCCGATGGTCACGTCGACCGGCGAGTCCAGGTCCATCCACGCGAAATCGGAATCGCGGTAATCGTTCGACAGGAAGGCGGCGGCGCGCAGGTTGAGGAACTTCTTGAGCGACGCATTGTTCGTCGCGGATGCTGCTTCGCGCAGCAGCTTGGCGAGCTTTTCCAGCTCGGGCTTGTATTCGTCGGAATACTTCACGACCTTGAGCTTGCCGTCAGGGCCTTTGCGAATGACAGTGTAGAACCACTCGGCCTGCTCCTTGTCCTTAGGCGACAGGGAATTCATCCACGATTCCAGTTCCTGCTTGGTCGCGCCGGCGGGGTAGAAGTTGGCGCCGGGCGGCTTGGCCGCGGGGATCGTGACGCCCGCGTATTCCGCCGGCATGAAGGACTTGTTGTCGTCGAGGATGGACCACGGGCCCTTGTTGATCCAGAAGTAGTTCTTGCGCGCGGCGCCGAGCGGGGACGTGTCCTTCTGCAGCGCGCTCCAGACGGTTTCGTTGCCGGCCCAGCGCTGGCGCAGTTGCAGGGTGTCGACGATCTTGGCGGCTTCGATCAGCTTCTCGATGGCGACGCGGTCACCGGGGGACAGGGACGAGGTGTCGGCGTTGAGGTTGATCGGGGCGAAGCGCTTGGCCATCGCGTCCAGCTGTTGAACGTCGGGCGTGGCGGCGAAGGCGGTGCTGACGGCGGCGGCCAGCACAAGGGGAGCGAAGAATTTTTTCATGGGGCCTCAGGTGGGGTGAGAACGTCAGGATTGTAATCCCAAGCAGAGGCTGTAGAAACGTCTTGACGGCGTATGCATGCTCTCAAAACGCCGTCGTCCCCGCGCAGGCGGGGACCCATGGACCGTTTGCAGTGCAGCGCATTTGCCGCGAGCGTGCAAACTCTGCTGGGGTCCCCGCCTGCGCGGGGACGACGTAGCAATTGGCTTATTTGACGTCAGCCTGCGCCACCACCGGCGACGAGGCCTGCGCCGTCCACCCGCCACCCAGCGAACGCGCCACGGCCACTGCAGCCAGCAAACGCTGCGTCGCGATCTGCGCACCGGCGCGTTCCGCCTGCAGCGCGCTGCGCTGCGCATCCGTCACGTCGAGGTAGGTCGACACGCCACGCTGGTAACGCGTCTGCGCCACCAGCAGCGCGCGCTCGGCGGCCTGCCTGGCCTCATCCTGCACCGCACCCTGCTTCTGCCGCTGTTCCGCGTCCGACAGCGCGTCTTCCACTTCGCGCAGCGCCGTCAGCAGGCGGCCCTTGTGGTTGGCCACCGCTTCGTCGTAGCGCGACTTGGCCAGCGCCAGGTTGGCCCGATTGCGGCCGCCATCGAAGATCGGCAGCGACAGCGCCAGCGGTCCGACCGAGAACTGGCGCGCACCAGACGAGGTGATATCGCGCAGGCTCTCCGACGCATAACCGAAATTACCGGTCAGCGAGACGGAGGGATAGAACGCGCCCTCCGCCACGCCGACTTGCGCATTCGATGCACGCAGGCCGGCCACGCTCTCGGCCAGGTCCGGACGCTGCGACAGCACCGTCGCCGGCACGCCGACCGGAATCGCCGGCGGCAGCGGAAGCTTGGCATTGGATGCAGGCGCCACCAACGGCACGCTCGGCGACACGCCGACCAGCACCGCCAGCCCGTGCTCGACCTGGTTGCGCTGGCGCTGCACTTCCTGCAGGTCCGCTTCGGCATTGGCCCGTTCGACCCGCGCACGCGACACGTCCAGTTCATTGGTCAGGCCCGCGTTGAAGCGCGCCTCCACCAGCTGCTGCGCTTCCTTGCGGCTGCCCAGCGCGTCGCGCAGGACCGCCATCTCGGCGTCCAGCCCGCGCAGCTGCCAGTAAGCGGTGGCGACCTGCCCCGACAGCATCAGCATCACGCCGTCGCGGTCGTACTGCGCGGCCAGCGCCTGCGCATCGGCGGCTTCGACCACGCGGCGCACGCGGCCCCACAGGTCCAGCTCCCACGACAGCGAACCGCCGACGGAATACTGGTTGCCCTCGATCGAGCGGTGGCCGAAGGCGATGCCCTGCGGCGTTTCGGCCGAGCTGCGCGAATTGGACACATTGGCGCCGACCGCCACCTGCGGCAGCTGGCTGGAACGCGTCACGCCGAGCTGGGCCTGCGCCTGCAGCAGGCGCTGCGCGCTGGCCAGCACGCCCGGGTTGTCGCGCAGGGCGCGCTGCTCCAGCGTGTCGAGGGTGTCGTCGCCAAACACGGTCCACCAGGCTGCCGGCAGGCGCGCATTGTCGCCCTGCGCGGCGGCGTGGCGCCAGGCCGGGTTGTCGATGCCCTGCGGCGCGACGAATTCCTTGCCGACGGTGCCGCAACCGGAGAGTGCCGCCGCTACTGCCAGCGCCAGTGCGCCTCGAACGAATGGTTTCATCATTTATGTCACCTCAAAATTCCAAACCGACGTTGTTTTATGTCGCGTCAAATCAATGCGCGCCCGAAGCGCCGCCCGGCGATTTCACTTTGTCCGCCAGCCACACGGCGGCGATCGAGCCGATCAGCACCAGGCCGACGATCAGGAAGCCGTCGTTGTAAGCCATCACATACGATTCTCGCCGCACCAGGTTGTCCACCACGCGCAGCGCCTTGTCCGCCGCGCTGGCCGGGTCGATGCCATTGGCGACGAAGGCCTGGGTCAGCGTGTCCAGCCGCTGCTGCGTCGGCAGCGCGTAGTTCGACACCGACTCGCCGATGCGGGCCGAATGAAAGTGCTCGCGGTTGGTCAGCGCGGTCGCCAGCAGCGCGATGCCGATCGAGCCGCCCAGGTTACGCGTCATGTTGAACAGGCTCGATGCCGACGACATGTCCTTCGGCTGCACGCCCTGCATCGCGAAGTTCGACAACGTCAGCATCACGAAGGGCTGGCCGATGGCGCGGATCACCTGAGTCACGATCAACTGGTCGTAGCCGGTGGACGCGTCCATGAAGCCGTTCATCACGCACGAGCCGCCGAACAGCAGCAGGCCGAACGTGCACATGATGCGGTTGTCGACCTTGGACGACAGCGCCGCCGCGATCGGCATCACGAACAGCTGCGGGAAGCCCATCCACGCGATCACCTCGCCGATCTGCATCGGCGTGTAGTTGGCGATCTGCCCAAGGTACAGCGGCAGCAGGAAGGACGAGCCGTACAGGCCCATACCGATCACCGCCGACAGCGCGGTCGCAACCAGGAAGTTACGCTGGCCGTACAGGTTCAGGTTGACGAAGGAATTGCGCCCCGAGAAGCTCAGCGCCACCCATGCCAGGATGCCGAACAGCGACAGCGCCGCGAAGGTGATGATGAACTGCGAGTCGAACCAGTCCTTGCTGTTGCCCTCTTCCAGGAAGATGGTCAGGCTGCCCAGGCCGATCGCCATCATCGCGATGCCCAGCCAGTCGGCGGTAAACAGCGACTTGGTATCGGTAGGCTCCGGATCCATGCCCCACACCATGCCGGCGATGAGCAGCACGCCCGGCACCCAGTTGATGTAGAAGATCGACGGCCAGCCATACAGGTCGGTCAGGTAGCCGCCCAGGGTCGGGCCCATGGCCGGCGCCAGTGTCGCGGTCAGGCCGAAGATGGCCAGGCCGACGGCGCGCTTGTTGGCCGGCAGGCGCGTCATCACCAGCGTCATCGCCATCGGGATCAGCGCGCCGCCGGTGAAGCCCTGCATCATGCGGAACACGATCATGCTCGGCAGGTTCCAGGCCGCGCCGCACAGCGTCGAGAACAGCAGGAACAGCGCGGTGGTCCCGATCAGGTAGCGGCGGGCGCCGAACGCGCGCGTGAACAGCGCCGTCATCGGGATCACCACGATCTCGGCGCACAGGTAGGCGGTGGAGATCCACGAACCCTCTTCCTGGGTCGCAGACAGCGTGCCCAGGATGTCCTTCAGCGAGGAGTTGGTGATCTGAATGTCGAGCACCGCCATGAACGCGCCGAGCATGCCGGCGGCGACCGCGATCCAGGTGCGCGCCGAAACCTTGGCGCCGTTCGGCGGCGCGCCCGGCACCGGCGTCGGGTGCGTATCGGAAGCCATGGAAGTCCTTACTGCTTGAGCGGCACTTCGGCCACGACCGATTCACCCGGCACCAGGCGGCCGTCGAAGCGCTTGATGTCGGCCGGGTCGAGCGTGATCTTGACCGGCACGCGCTGCACGATCTTGGTGAAGTTGCCGGTGGCGTTATCGGCCGGGAGCAGCGCGAACTGGTTGCCCGAGGCCGGCGCGAAGCTGTCGACCTTACCGACCAGCTTCTGGCCCGGAAGCGCGTCCACTTCCAGGTTCACCGACTGGCCGCGTTTCAGTCCGGCGAGCTGGGTCTCCTTGAAGTTGGCGACCACCCACACGTTGTCCTGCACGATCGCGGCCATCTGCTGGCCCGGCTGGACACGTGCGCCGATTTCCACGCTGCGCTTGCCGATACGGCCCGCCACCGGCGCCACGATCTTGTTGTAGCCAAGCTGCTGCTGGGCGTCCTTCAGCTGCGCCTGCAGCACCTTGATCTGCGCCTTGAGCACGTCGCGCGCCGAGCTGGCGGCGCCCACCTGCGCCAGGGCGGCGGCGGCGGCATCCTTGCGGGCCGAGACGTCGGCGGCGGCGCTGGCGCGCGCGGCGATGGCGGCGTCCACCTCGGCTTTCGACACGGCCTTCATCTGGTCGGTGTACAGCTGGCTGAAACGCTCGGCATCCTGGCGCGCGCGCAGTGCCTGCGCCTGCGACTGGGTCACCTGGGCCGATGCGGCCTGCGCCTGGGCGCGGGTCTGCGCGATCTGGGCTTCGGCCTGCAAGACCTGCTGCTGGGCGCTGGCGATCTGGGCTTCGATCTGTTCGACGCGCACGTGCTGGTCGGCCGGATCGAGTTCGGCGATGGTGTCGCCGGCCTTCACGATCTGGTTATCCTCCACCAGCACACGGGTGACCACGCCGCCGATGCGGGCGGAGACCGGGGTCACGTGGCCGGTGACGTAAGCATTGTCGGTTTCGACAAAGTAGTGGCTGCGATACCACATGCGTCCGCCCGCGAACAGCGCAGCCAGCGCGATCACGGCCACGACGCCCAACACCCGCTTGTTGGGCGGCGTCTTGCCGGCCGCTGCCGGAGCGGGACCGGGGGCGGCGGGAGGGACCGCCGATAGATTCTTGTGCTCGCCTGCGGCGTGGGTCTGTGCCATGGAACGACTCCGAAAAATGAAATGGTTTCTGCGCATTATTGGACATGATCGGCCAGAAGTCAAGAAATGAAACGGTTGCATTTCATTCGTGCTTGGTCTAAAGTTTCAGCCATGAGCACCTCTACGCCTGAAATTTCTTCCACCAAGTCCGCCGGCCGGCCCAAGGCCTGCGAGCTGGTTGCCCGCATGCACGACCTGATCGAGTGCGCCGGCAAATTGTTCCTCAAGCATGGCTACACCAAGGTCAGCCTGGAGGCGATCGCGCGCGAAGCCCACGTGGCCGTGCGCACCATCTACGTCAAGTTCGGCGGCAAGGCCGGGCTGCTCAACGCCGTCATCCAGTCCCGCCGCGACCGCTTTTTCAAGGTGCGGGACATGGACACGGACCCGCGCCCTTTCAAGGAGATCATCGACGATTTCGCGCGCCAGTTTCAGAGCCTGCTGCTGGCGCCTGAGGCGATCAGCCTGCAGCGCGTGGTCATCGCCGAAGCGGCCACCAATCCGGAACTGGCGAAAGCCTTCCAGGATGCGGGCCCGGTCCCGACCCGCGAGATGCTGGAGCGTTTCTTCGCCCGGCCCGAGATCCGCGCCCAGCTGCGCGACGACCTGCCCTTCCACGCCTTGCCCGCTTTCCTGATCAATTGCATCAATGGCGACCAGATGATGCGCTTCCTGACGCCCGAGCTGACCCAGACCAGGGAAGAACTGCAGCGCGGGCTGGACGAACGCCTGACGCTGTTCTACCGCAGCGTCCTGCGCGAATCTTGAGTCCCGGAAAAATTATGTTAGGCATCGCACGGACTGTTTAGGCCGGCGCGCGCAAACTGTGTTTCTTTGTGGGAGGATGTCATGGATATTTACAACAAGATCACAGCGGCAAGCCGCGAGGAGGCTGCATGAGCAAGTCGGCGCGTTACGAATGGCGTGACCAGCAGGCCACCTTGCATGAGCGAATGAAAGGCTTTCTGGAAAATCCGGGCAATGAACAACTCGATGCCGTGGTGGCCGAAATGCGCGCTTACGCGGCGGCGGCGAAAGCGGGCAATATCGAGATTCCGCAGCGTTTCGTCAGTTATAGCTGAGCGTCCGTATCGATCGAAAAGCCGCCCCGCGCAAGCCGGGCGGTTTTTTTTCGTCTCAACGCTTGAGCGGCAGCGTCACCCTGAAGCAGCAGCCGCGCGCACCGTTCGGCAGGCAGCAGGCATCGCCGGCGTGACGGCGCGCGACCTGGCGCACGAGCGACAGGCCCAGGCCGACGCCGCCCGCCGCTTCGCTGGCGCCGGCGACCCGGTAGAAGGGTTCGAACACGCGTTCGCGTTCGGCCTCGGGAATTCCGGGCCCGCTGTCGCATACGTCCAGCATGGCCGTCCCGTCCATCGCCGCGAGCCTTGCCCCGACCGTCGATCCCGCGCCGTAGCGGGCCGCATTCTCGAGCAGGTTGCGAATCATCCGCCTCAGCAGCTTCGGTTCGCCGACAAGGACAACGGGCTGCGCATCCAGCGTGGCGTTCACGCGTGCGCATTCCTCGGCCACGAGCCCGGCCAGGTCGACTTCTTCGAGACAGGGCGCGGCCAGCTCGCCCGCATCGAGACGGCTGGCGAGCAGCAGCTCGTCGATGAGCTGGTCGAGCTCGGCGACGTTGCGCCGCAGTTCAGCGCCGATCGCGGGCGGCGCCTGCTCCGCCATCAGCTCGGAGGCCATGCGGATGCGTGCGAGCGGCGAACGCAGTTCGTGCGATGCATTGGCAAGCAGGGATTTTTGCGCCGCGACCAGCGCCTCGATCCGGCCTGCGGCATCGTTGAAGGCGGCGGCCAGCCGCGCCACTTCATCGTCGCCTTCGACCGCGACCCGCGTCGACAGCTTTCCCGCGCCCCAGTCTTCGACGCTGCGCTCGAGCCGCACCAGCCGTGCCGTCAACCTGCGAATGATCGGGTAAGCGCCGATCGCCACCACCAGCGCGATCACGCCGAGCATCACGAGCAGTCCCGTGAAATGCATGCGCGCGCCAACCACCACCAGACCGGCGCGCACCGGATCGAAACGCAGGTGCGCAAGCGCGAACAGCAAGGCGCAGCTCAACAGGCTGGCCAGCAACGCGACATAGATGCGGACGTGCAGGCGCCGCCCGGGCCTCACCCGCGGCGCGGTCTCAGGCATCCTGCACCTTGGCGAACACGTAGCCGGCGCCGCGCACGGTGACGATGCGGCGCGGCTGCCTGACGTCGTCCTCGATGGCGGCGCGCAGGCGACCGATGTGGACGTCGATCGAACGGTCGAAGGGATCGCAGGCCTCGCCCTTCACCGCGTCGATCAGCTGCTCGCGCGAGAGCACGCGCCCGGCCCGCTCGGCCATCGCCACCAGCAGGTCGAACTGGTAGGCCGTCAGCGCACGAACCTGGCCGTCGAGGCGCACCACCCGCGCACCGAGATCGATCTCGAGGCGGCCGAAGCGCAGCGGCATATCCTGTCCCGCCGGCGCCAGCGGTGGACGGCGCAACACGGCACGCAATCGCGCCAGCAGCTCGCGCGGTTCGAATGGCTTGGGGAGGTAATCGTCGGCGCCGATCTCGAGGCCGACGACGCGGTCGAAGGGATCGCCTTTGGCGGTCAGCATCACGACCGGGATCGAACGCAGCGGCGCAGGCAGAGCACGGATATGGCGGCAAACCTCAAGTCCATCAGCGTCCGGCAGCATCAGGTCGAGCAGGACCAGTTCGACCTTGTCGCCGTCCCCGCGAAGCATGGCCAAGCCGGCTTGCGCGGTGGCGGCATGCCGCACCGCGAAGCCATGCGGCACGAGGTAAGCGGCCACCATGCCGGCCAGCCGCTCGTCGTCTTCGATCATCAGCAGGTGATGGAGCATGCCCGCATCATACCTCAGTGCATGAGCCTACCCATCTGCCTGCCGCAGCTTGCCCGCTGTGCCGGCGTGAGCACCTCGGCGCCTTCCTCCGCCGCTGCCAGCACGCGCCGGCTGGCAGCGTCCAGGCGCTGCATCTGCTCTACTCGCAGCTGTTCGAGCGCGGCGCGGTCGATCACCGGCGCGGTCAGCAGCTCATGCGCCTGGCGGTGGCCCTGGCCAAGCTGCTCGTGCGCGGCGCGCACATCGGCCATGGCAGCCCTGGCGATGGCCGAAAGCCGCGACTTCTGGTCCGCGCTGGCATCAGGAGCGCACTGTTCGATCATCTTGTCGAGGTGCGCCTCCATCTGGGCCGGATTCATCGCCTTGTGGGCGTGGTGTCCCGGCATGGCCTGCCCGCCAAGCGCGACTCCGCCGACGGTGGCAACCGCCACGGCCAGCGCCGCGACGATGGGCCAGCGGACTTTCTTCGTTTCGTTTTGGGTGTTCATCGGTAGCCCCTTGAGTGTGTGGTGTGCTCACTGTACGGCCGCCGTTTTTCCGGCTGATGTTTGCCGTGTAAAGTTTTATGAAGCGCTTGATTTTTCAGCGACCGAGCGCCGGCACCCAGTTCATGAGGCGATCCTGCTGCGTGATGTACTCGGCCTTCAGGCAGTCGTTCTTCGCCGGCACGCTTGCGCAATGCGCGTTCCTGTTCTTCAACCAGGTACGCTGCAAATCGACCAGTTGCTGCCGCGCGCCCGCGGTACTTTGACCCAGCCTCATCCGCTCGAAGGTCTGGCCGAGTTCGAGGTCGAGCTCTTTCAAGGCGGCGTCGCCGCAGATGGCTTTCTCGACGGCGTCCAGGCGCCCGCCACAGTCGAACGATGGTCCTCCGGGTGGCGGCTCGAACCGCGCTCGCGGCTGGAATGCAGCGAGCGGCAGTGCGGACATCGCCCCCGCGTGGTCAATGAACTCGACGGCGGCTGGCTTGAGTCCATGCTCGTCGATCCAGGCGGCCAGCGCGGCACGCGCTTGTTGAGGTATCCCCGCCGCCGGCATGCCATTGGAGCCGAGCGTCAGCTTGTCGCCATATCCGAACGCGGCGCCCAGTCCGATGCCGGTTGCCGTGTCGAGCCAGAAGAAGCCCTTGTCCGTGCAGTTGTGCGGCACGCACGCCGAGACGCTCACATATCGCTGGCTACTCACGAAAACCGGATCGGGCGGACCGCCCAGCCCCGCCATCACCGCATCCGAGAGTTTCGCCGGAAGTCGAGTTCGTACGAGCGACAAGACTCGCTTGTCCCATACGAACTGGTTGGTCGACTTTCCCTCGTATGACAGCGCCCAGGCGGTGGGCGAAGCGGCGAACGACCGCGCGGCCAGAAGGAACATGAGAGCAAACGAAAGGCAGCCAAATCGCGTACGCATGGATTCGCATGGTGATGGAAGTCGCCCAAGTATAGCGGCCGCACGCGGCCCCGGTTTCCTGGTGCTGAAACCGCGCCGGTTCAGGTGATCGCCAGCGCCGTTTTATCGCCCCTGAGCGCGTGGACGATCTGGGCCACCGAGGTGGCATGCGCATGCATGGTGCCAGCCGCGTGCGAGCTCTGCTCCACCAGCTCCACGGTCTGGCGCGTGGTGCGTTCGACGTCGACGATGGTCTGGCTGACGGTCTCGATGCCGTCGCGCTGGTCCCGGCTTGCGACCGAGATCGCCGCCATGATTTCCGCGACCTGCTTCACGGACTGAACGATCTGCTCCATCGTGCGGCCGGCCTTGTCGACCAGCTCGCTGCCGGCGTCGACCTGCCCGACCGAATCGCCGATCAGCTGCTTGATCTCCTTCGCGGCCTGCGCGCTGCGGTGCGCGAGGTTGCGCACTTCGGTCGCCACCACAGCGAATCCGCGTCCCTGCTCGCCGGCGCGCGCGGCTTCCACCGCGGCGTTCAGCGCCAGGATATTGGTCTGGAACGCGATCCCGTCGATCACGCCGATGATGTCTTCGATCTTGCGCGAACTGGTCCTGATCGAGGCCATCGTGGTGACCACGTTCGACACCACGTCCCCGCCCGCCATCGCCACCGACGATGCCGACGACACCAGGTCGTTTGCGCGCGCGGCGTGATCCGCGTTCTGTTTCACGGTGACAGTGAGCGTCTTCATCGCCATCGCGGCCTGCTCCAGGCTCGTCGCCTGCGCCGTCGCGCTCGAGGACACGGTGGCGTTGCCGCTGGCGACATCGCCTGACGCCGCCGTAATCAGGTGCATGCCATGCGCGATCTTGTCGGCGGTGTGGCGCATCGTGGCCATCGTATCGTGCAGCGCCGAACTGCTTTCGACCACGGCCGTCGAATCCTTGTTCATCCGCACCGCAAGGTAGGACAGCACGCCCGCCTCTACCACCACGTAGGCGGCGTGGATCACCACCCTGTCGAGGCCTGGATGGGCGAAACAGATCGTCGGGTAGCCCCACTGCTGCAGGTAGTTGAAGGAGAGATGGTGGACCGCGACGATGGCGGCGGCGGCGATGATGACCTTCCAGTCCTGGTAGCAGACGAGGAAGGCGAGCAGCACGAATATGCCGAAGTGGAGTTCGATCTGGCCATGCGTCTGCTGGATGTTCAGCGCGCAGAACAGCATCAGCGCGATGCCGACCGCGAAACGCGTCACGAGCTGGCCGGGCGCCGCGAACACCAGCGCTGTCGGAACGGCGGCGACCGCCCCGCCGATGAGCAGCGCCACGCCGAAGGAATCGAAGCTGAATCCCAGTACAAGCGAGAACAGGAAAAGCGCCCACAAGACCGGCACGAACATCCTGTCTGCGCGGACGAAATGTTCCGGTGGATTGCTACTGTCGCTGATGTTCATTCATTTCCCTTTTGGCAGCAAGCTTTTGTCAGCTTAACAGCAGAAATTACCAAAAGTAAAGTTCGTTTTCAGGACAGCAATAAGCAAATGTGGCCCGTCTGCATCAGGCAAAAAAAACCGGGACACGCGGCCCCGGTTTTGTGTTTTTACAGCTTGACCGATCAGCGCTTGCGCGGCGGCGGCAAGTCGGTGCAGACGCCTTCGTAGGCTTCCGCTGCCATGCCGATCGACTCGCCCAGCGTCGGATGCGGGTGGATGGTCTTGCCGATGTCGGTGCCATCCGCGCCCATCTCGATCGCCAGCGCGACTTCGCCGATCATGTCGCCTGCGCCGGTGCCGACGATGGTGCCGCCGACGATGCGGTGGGTCTCGGCGTCGAACAGCAGCTTGGTGAAGCCTTCGGTGCGGTCGTTCGCCGTCGCACGGCCGCTCGCGGCCCACGGGAAGTGGCCCTTCTCGACCTTGATGCCCTTGGCCTTGGCTTCGTCCTCGGTCAGGCCGACCCACGCCACTTCCGGATCGGTGTAAGCCACCGACGGGATCACCGTGGCGTCGAAGAATGCCTTCTCGCCGTGCGCCGCTTCAGCCGCGACGTGCGCCTCGTGCACCGCCTTGTGCGCCAGCATCGGCTGGCCGACCACGTCGCCGATGGCGAAGATGTGCGGAACGTTGGTGCGCATCTGGCCGTCGACGTTGATGAAGCCGCGGTCGGTCACCGCCACGCCGGCTTTGTCGGCGGCGATCTTCTTGCCGTTCGGGCTGCGGCCAACGGCCACTAGCACCATGTCGTACAGCTGCGGTTCCGGTGCGGCGGCGCCGGCTTCGGCGGCTTCGAAGGTGACCTTGATCCCTTCCGGCAGCGCTTCCACGCCGACGGTTTTCGTCTTGAGCATGATGCGGTCGAAGCGATACTCGTTACGCTTCTGCCAGACCTTGACGGCCTCGCGGTCGGCGCCTTGCATCAGGCCGTCCATCATCTCGACCACGTCGATGCGCGAGCCGAGCGTGGAGTAAACGGTTGCCATTTCCAGGCCGATGATGCCGCCACCGATGACCAGCATCTTCTTCGGCACCTGGCGCAGTTCCAGCGCGCCGGTGGAGTCGACGATGCGCGGATCTTCCGGCACGAACGGGAGCTTCACGACAGCAGAACCGGCGGCGATGATCGCCTTCTGGAACTGCACGACCTTCTTGCTGCCGTCTTCGGCGGTCACTTCGATGTGGTTGGGGCTGACGAACTGGCCGACGCCCTGCACCACGTTGACCTTGCGCGCCTTGGCCATGCCGGCCAGGCCGCCGGTCATCTTCTTGATGACGCCGTCCTTGTAGCCGCGCAGCTTGTCGATGTCGACTTCCGGTTTGGCGAAGGTGACGCCGTGCTCGCCCATGTGCGCGGTCTCGTCGATCACGGCCGCCACGTGCAGCAGCGCCTTGGACGGGATGCAGCCCACGTTCAGGCACACGCCGCCGAGCGTCGCGTACTTCTCGACCAGCACGGTGTTCATGCCCAAATCGGCCGAGCGGAAGGCGGCCGAGTAGCCGCCAGGACCGGCGCCCAGCACCATCATCTCGCATTCGACATCCACCTTGCCGGCGTAGCCGGATGCGACCGGCGCCGGGGCAGCGGAGGCAGGGGCAGGTGCGGCCGACGGCGCCGGCGCCTGGACGGCTTGAGCCGGTGCGGCGGCGGCGGGAGCCGGGGCAGCAGCGCCCGCGCCCTCTTCCACCGTCAGCACCAGGTCGCCTTCGTTGATCTTGTCGCCGACCTTGACCTTGACTTCCTTGACCACGCCCGCGTGGCTGGACGGGATCTCCATGCTGGCCTTGTCCGATTCGACCGTGACCAGCGACTGGTCGACCTTGATGGCGTCGCCCGGCTTGACCAGCAGCTCGATGACTTCGACGTCCTTGAAGTCGCCGATGTTGGGGACTTTTACTTCGACTGTGCTCATTCGGAGCTCCTTACAGCAGGGTCTTGCGCAGGTCGGCCAGCACTTCGGCCAGGTAGGCGGTGAAGCGCGCAGCCATCGCGCCGTCGATGACGCGGTGGTCGTACGACAGCGACAGCGGCAGCATCAGGCGCGGCTGGAATGCCGAGCCGTCCCACACCGGTTTCATCGCCGACTTGGACAGGCCGAGGATGGCCACTTCCGGTGCGTTGATGATCGGGGTGAACGCGGTGCCGCCGATGCCGCCCAGCGACGAGATGGTGAAGGTCGCGCCCTGCATCGCGGTGGGCGACAGCTTGCCGTCGCGCGCCTGCGCGGACAGCTCGGTCATCTCGGCGGCGATCTGCGAGATCGACTTCTTGTCGGCGTCCTTGATCACCGGGACCACCAGGCCGTTCGGCGTGTCGGCCGCGAAGCCGATGTTGTAGTACTGCTTGACGATCAGGTTCGCGCCGGCTGCGTCCAACGAGGAATTGAAGGTCGGGTACTTCTTCAGCGCGGCGACGCTGGCCTTGATGACGAAGGCCAGCATGGTCAGCTTGTTGGTCGACTTGGCCTTGGCGTAGGCCGCGTTGGAATCGACGCGGAACTGCTCCAGGTCGGTGACGTCGGCTTCGTCGAACTGCGTCACGTGCGGGATCATCACCCAATTGCGGTGCAGGTTCGGGCCGCTGATCTTCTTGATGCGCGACAGTGCCACGGTTTCGGTCGGGCCGAATTTGGAGAAGTCCAGCGACGGCCATGCCAGCACGCTGAAGCCGCTGCCGCCTGCGGCCGCGCCAGCTGCCGCCGGTGCGGCGCCGCCTGCCATCACGCCCTTGACGAAATTCTGCACGTCCAGCTGGGTGATGCGGCCTTTCGGACCGCTGCCCGGCACGCGGGTCAGGTCCACGCCCAATTCACGGGCGAACTTGCGGATCGACGGCGAGGCGTGGGCCTTGCCGGCCGGCGCGCTTGCCACCGGCGCTGCTGCCGGTGCGGCGGCTGCGGGCGCCGGGGCCGCGGTCGGCGCAGGCGTTGCGGCAGGCGCCGGAGC
>JAEWEK010000341.1 GCA_023389425.1 Pseudomonadota bacterium
CTCGTGTACCGCGTGGCGGAAGCGGCGATCCACCTGTGGCACGACGCCAACCACGTGACCATCACCAACAACACGGTCGCCTCCTCGGGCTTCGGCATCATCGTCGGCGGCGGCGACTTCTATCACACCAGCGCCGGCGACGACTACACGGTGGTCAACAGCAACATCGTGTTCGATAACACCTACGGCATTTCGGAGCAAGGTACGACGGGCGCGCACAACAGCTACAGCAACAACCTGGTGGTCCAGAACAGCAAGTACAACATCTCGCTGCGCAATGGCCTAACGGCAAAGAGCACGGTGGCCTCGAACCCGCTGTTCGTGGCGTACTCGCGCACCGCGGCCATGCCGAATTTCCAGCTGACCTCGAGCTCGCCGGCGATCGGCCGCGGCACGGCGACGGGCGCTTACGCTACCGATATCGTCGGCCAGCCGCGCAATGCCACCACCGGCTACGACATCGGCGCGTACCAGCACTGATGAACGCGACCCCTTTCTTGTCCCGATGGCGCGCCAGTGCCGTGCTGTGTTGCGCTGTCATCGTGTTATTGGCCGGCTGCGGCGCCGGGAACCAGGGTCTTTCTAACGGGCCGCAATTGGCCGCGCTTGAAGTGGCGAATGCCGGGCCGGCGGCCCAGCCTGCCGCTGCGGAACCGGCGGTGAACGACCTGCCGCCTGAGGCCCCGACGCCTGTGGCGGCCGCGATGCCGGAGGCCCCGGCGACCCCTGTCGCGCCGGCGCCGTCCCCGGACGCGAGTACGTCTGCGCCGGCCGCCACGGCGGATGCGTTCGCGCTATCGGGCTACGGCGCCACCCAGTCCTCCGGCAGCACCGATCCAGGCGCCGCGACTTCCCAGTAGGCGCCCGGGTTTCCGGAAGCCCGCATGCAGCGATGTGTGCGGGCTTTTTTTCGCCGGCGCCGATGTGTTCAATTTCTCGTCCCGAATCTGTCTTTGCCGAGCAGAAAAGGAGTTGATGTCTTTGATACGCAAGGGAAATTTATTTTCAAAAAGATTGAACTTGGGCAGTTTCCACCACTCAAAGCTTACTCATTTACTGTTGAGCTAAGGAATACTTAGGATGAAAAAAATCGCCACCCTCGTTTCGCATGTCCGCATCAACGCCGTGCTGTGCGCCAGCCTTGCAGGCTTGTTCGCGACATCCGGAGCCGGTGCAGCCACGGCCGCCACCACGACCACTCCTCAAGTCCAGATCACCCAACTGTACCAATCCCTGCTGGGCCGTGCGCCCGACGCGGGCGGCCTGGCCTACTGGTCGACCGCGCTCGCCAACGGCATGTCGATCGAGACCATCAGCGCCAACATCGAGGCCAGCGCGGAATACATCGCCCTGCATCCGCCAGGGTCGAATACCAGCATTCCGGCCACCACCTACAACTATTACGTATCGCCGACCGGCAGCGACAGCGCGGCCGGCACCAAAGCCGCGCCGTTCAAGACCCTGGCGCGCGCCGCCCAGGTCGCCACCAAGGCGAGCACGACGGTTTGGGTGGCCCCCGGCACCTATACCGGCGGCATCAAGACTACCGCCAGCGGCACCTCCTCGGCCCGCATCTACTGGATCTCGACCACCAAATGGGGCGCCAAGATCGTGCCGGGAAGCACAGCCAACGTGTGGGACAACCGCGGCAACTACGTCAGCATCATCGGCTTCGACATCGATGGCAGCAGCAAGCCGAGCGTAACGCACGGCATCTACACCGGCGGCTCCTACAGCATGATCCAGGGTAACCACGTTCACCACATCGCCAAGAGCGCGACCTGCACCAGCGCTGGCGGTTCGGCGATCGGCGTGGACAGCTATTACGGCGGCGTGTCGAACGACGTCGTCGGCAATGTGGTCAACGATATCGGCCCGGCAGGCTGCACCTACATCCAGGGCATCTACGTGTCGACCTCGGGCTCGGTCAAGAACAACCTCGTCTACCGCGTGGCGGAAGCGGCGATCCACCTGTGGCACGACGCAAATCACGTGACCATCACCAACAACACGGTGACTTCGTCGGGCTTCGGCATCATCGTCGGCGGCGGCGACTTCTACCACTCGAGCACCGGCGATGACTACACGGTGGTGAACAACAACATTGTGTTCGACAATACCTACGGCATCTCGGAGCAGGGCACGACCGGTACGCACAACAGCTACAGCAACAACCTGGTGGTCCAGAACAGCAAGTACAACATCTCGCTGCGCAATGGCCTGACGGCAAAGAGCACGGTGGCGTCGAACCCGCTGTTCGTGTCGTACTCGCGCACGGCGGCCAGCCCTGACTATCACCTGGCTGCCGGCTCGCCTGCGATCGGCCGCGCCATTGCGACTGGAGCGCTGCCCACCGACCTCGACGGCAAGGCGCGCAATGCGGGCACGGGTTATGACATCGGGGCTTACCAGCATTAATCGCTGAGCCAGGCACGCCGTTCGCGCGAAAACGGGAACGGCGTTCTGCTTGTTGCGCCCTGGTGGACTACTCCGCCAGCGGCAGCGCGATCTGCGGGCCGTCTTCTCCGGCCCTGTTCATCACGCTGCTGACCTTGTGCCACTCGAAGGCTTCGGAAGGCAGCGCGGTATTCCGCGCCAGTTCCAACGCTTGCTCCGGCGAGAGCGCCGGATCGAGCCATAGCGCGGCATCCCCTGCATCGAGCACCACCGGCTTGCGGTCATGGATGTCGAGCATGCCGGCGGCCGCGTCGTCGGTCACCAGCACGAAGCCTGACTCCGCGCGGTGATCGACGAACGGGCCGAAACTGGCCAACGCCAGCATGAACAGGGGCGCCCCGTCCTTGCGGTGGATATGCCAGGGTTGCTTGCGGCCCTTGTCGCCGGTCCACTCGTACCAGCCTTCGGCCGCGACAATGGCGCGGCCATTCTTCAACAGGCCGCGCCAGTAGCGATTGGCCAGCTTGTCCATCCGTGCGTTGATGCAGATGGGGACCTTGCCCTCGGCCCAGCGGGCGCGATAGCTCCAGAACACGTCGTCGACGCGCTGCTGCCCATCCTGGATATGCATGAGCGGCCGGTAGGTGCCGGGCGAGGCGTTGTACGCCGGGGTGGCCTGGCTGTCGAAAACGGCATCCGCCCAGCCGAATACGCTGGCATAGAAACGGGCCGTCTGGCTCTGGTCGAATCGTCCACACATATTGCCATGGTACCGCAAGCTTTCGTGCCGCGGTGGGCGATTCAGCCACGCGTGGCGAGCGCCGCGCGTACCCGTGCGCGCGAAAGCGGCAGGTCGCGCAGCCGCACCCCGGTGGCGTCGGCGAACGCGTTGGCGATGGCCGCCGCCGCCGGGCCCTGCATTGCCTCGCCGGTGCCGAGGAAGGGCTGGCCGGGACGGTCGACCAGATGCACCTTGACCTCGCCGGGCATGTCCGGGAAGCGCGAGATCGGATAGCTGGCCCAGTCGCGGCTGGTGACGGCGGTGCTGTTGAAGCTGACTTCCTCGCACAAGGTCCAGCTGGATGACTGCACGATGCCGCCTTCGATCTGGTTGCGGATGCCGTCCGGATTGACGATCTCGCCGGCGTCCACCGCCGCCACGGCGCGCGTGATCCGTACCAGCCCGGTGTCGCGCGCCACTTCGACTTCCAGTGCGATCGCGGCGTATGCGCCGAGGTTCTTGTAGCGGGCGAACGCCAGCCCGCGCCCCCGGCCGCGTGAACGCTGGTAGTCGCGCCAGCCGAAGCTGTCGGCTGCGACGCGCAGCACCTCCAGCGCACGCGGATCCTGCAAATGAGACAGGCGGAAGGCCAGCGGATCGACGCCGGCGCCGCGCGCCAGTTCGTCCATGAAGCTTTCGATGGCGAACACATTGCAGTGCGCCCCCAGCGAGCGCAGGGCCGAGGTGCGCAGCGGCGCCCGCGCGATGAAATGGCTGGTCACGCGGGCATTGGGCAATACGTACAGGGGAATCGCGTTGCGGTCGCCGCCGCCTTCCGGCTGCGGGATCGGCTTGGCAGGCGGCGGCGTGAACGCCTGCGCCAGCAGCGTCGCCGGCAGCAGGTTGCCAGCCTTGCCGGGCCGCGCGTTATGCGGCGGGCTCCAGACATCGTAGTTCCAGTCGACGATGCGGCCGCCATTGACCGTGGCGGTGGCATGCGCAACCATCGGCGGCCCGAACGGCTCCCATCCGTGTTCGTCTTCGCGCATCCACTGGACCCGCACAGGCCGGACGGGCAGGGCGCGTGCCAGCAGCACGGCATCCGCCGCCGCGTCATCCGCGCCATTGTGGCCGTAGCAGCCGGATCCCTCGACGTGGATACAGCGGACCGCCTCCGGCGTCACCGCCAGCAGTTCGGCCAGCGCGTCGCGCAGCGGATACACACCCTGGCTGTGGGTCCACACCGTGTACTTGCCACCGATGTTCTGGGCGACCGCGCAAGACGGCCCGATCGAGGCATGCAGCTGGAAGGGCTTGGAGTAGGTCGCTTCGATGCGTGTGCCCGGCGCGCCCGCGGAACCCTGCTGCTGGATGACCGAATCCTCGGCAGGCGACTGCTGCACGATCCGCCGGATGTCGGCCTGCTGCGGCAAACTCGCGGCTTCCTGCCATGTCGCGGATGACGACAGCGCGGATGCGGCCTTCACCGCCTGGTATTCCTTTTGCGCGATCACGGCGAGGTAGTGGCCGTCGCGTACAACCTTGAGTACGCCCGGCATCTGCGCGGCCTTGGCGGTATCGACCTGCATGAGCCGTGCGCCGGGACTGGGCGGCCGCACCACGCGCGCATGGACCATGTCCGGCAGGCGCAGGTCCTGGACGTAGGCCTGGCCACCGCTGACCTTCGCCGGAATGTCCACGCGTTGCACCGGCTTGCCGATCACGGTGTGCGTCTCGGGCGGACGCAGGGACGCGACTCCCGTGGCGGCGACATGCAGCGTTTGGCCGCTCACCAGTTCTCCGTAGCCGATGCGCGCGCCGCCAGCCGTGATGAAGCCATCGGCGAGGTGCAGGTCGGCCGCCTGCACCTTTAGATGTTGCGCGGCGAGGCCGGTGAGGATCTCGCGCACCTGTGCCGCGGCGTGGCGGATGGCGGTGCCGCTGTCCTGCATCGAATGGCTGCCCGCCGTGTATTTTTCGTCGGGCGTGCGCGCGGTGTCGGCGGTGACCAGCGTGATCCGTTCCGGCGCGACCACCAGTTCCTCCGCCGCTACCTGCAGCAGCGCGGTCTTGATTCCCTGCCCAAGCTCCGCCTTGCCGGTGAGGACGGTGATGGCACCATCGGCGCCGATCCGGATCCATGCGTCGAGCATCGGCTCGTTCTTCAGGCTTCCCGGCAGGCCGGAGCTGCCGCCTTTTTGCGGCTGCGCGAGCAGGCCTGCGGGATCGAGCGAGAAGCTGACGACCAGCGCACCCGCCGCCAGCACGAAGCGGCGGCGCGATGGATTGTCGGGTGCCGCGTTCATCGCTGCGCGTCCTTGGCGACGGGATGGAGCGTGACGGCTGCGCGGCGCACCGCGCGCAGGATGCGCATATGAGTCCCGCAGCGGCACAGGTTGAGCGCCATGTGCTTGCGGATCTCGTCCTCGGTCGGGTTCGGATTCGATTCCAGCAGCGCCTGTGCGCGCATGATCATCCCGGCGATGCAGTAGCCGCACTGCGCCGCCTGCTCGTCGATGAGGGCGCGCTGCAGGACGCCCGGCGCGTTTGCGCTGCCCAATCCCTCGACGGTCCGTACCTGGCGCGGGCCGACCAGCGAAACCGGCATCAGGCATGAAAGCACCGCGTCCTTGTCGACCATGACGGTGCAGGCGCCGCACTGGCCCAGACCGCAGCCGAACTTGGCGCCGTTCAAGCGCAGGTCGTCGCGCAGCACGTAAAGGAGCGGGGTGTCGGGATCGGTATCCACGCTGTGCGCGCTGCCGTTGACGGTGATGGAATAGGTGCTCATCGCTGTTTCGCTTTCTGGACTGCGCCCGGCAGGTCCTTCCACGGCGGCAGGCCGGCAGCGTACTGGCGCAGGTAGGCGGCGAGCGCCGTGAGCTGTTCATCGCTCAGCATGTCGCCGAATGCCGGCATCCAGCGCGCCGGTTCGTTCGACGGCGGCGTGATGCCGTCGCGGACGATGTGGAGCAGGCTGCGCGGATCGGGATCGTAGACGGCGACAGCCATCGGCATTGGCAGTGCGCCGCCGGATGACGCCTCGCGGCCCTTGTCGTGGCAGCGCGCGCAGGCATCGGCGTAGACCCGTGCGCCCAACTGGAGCTGGCGCTCGCCCGTCGGCACCGGCAGTGGAGTTCGGCTCGCGGCGATCGCATGATCCTGGACGGCTTGCGAGCGGGTGCCTAGCATCGAGTGGATGTAGGTGGCGATGGCGCGTACGTCGTCCTCATCTGCCTCCGCGAAGCTGCTCGTGACCTCTTGCATCGGGCCACCGGCGATCGCGTGATCCGGCGCCAGCCCGGAACGCAGGTAGCTCGTGAGCTGATCGACCGTCCATGGCAAAGGCGAGGGCGAATCCCGGTTGAGCGCGGGAGCGAACCAGCCGCCGCCCTCGCCGCCACCCAGATACCGGCGCTGGTCCGGTGCGCCCAACTTGTTCTGCGGCGTATGGCAGGCGCCGCAGTGGCCCAGCGCCTGCGTCAGGTAGGCGCCACGGTTCCATTGCGTGTTCTTGTCCGGACGCGCAGCGACGGGCGACTTGTCGAGGTAAAGCAGGTTCCATCCAGCCACCAGCGGCCGGATGTTGAAGGGGAAGCGCAGCTCGTTGGCGTGGGGCGGCTGGCTGACCGGATCGCGCGTCATCATGAAGGCATAGAGATCGTCGATATCCGCGTCGCTCAGGCGCGTGTAGTAGTTGTAGGGGAAAGCCGGATACAGGTGATGCCCGTCGCGCGATATCCCTTCGCGCATCGCACGCCGGAACGCATCGAGCGGCCAGCCGCCGATGCCGGTCTGCTTGTCGGGCGTGATATTGGTGCTGTAGATCGTGCCGAACGGTGTGCGCAGCGGAACGCCGCCGGCGAAGGGGCGGGCGGGATCGGCCGTGTGGCAGCTGGCGCAGGTGCCGATGGCGGCCAGGCGTGCCCCGCGTTCGACCTGCCCGGGTGCGAACGACGGCGCGCCCGGATCTGCGGTCGCGCTTCGCCATGTCGTGGCGGAACAGGCGAGCAGCACGAGAGCAGGCCCGATGAGCCACGCCCATGCACGTCGACGCCCTGCTTGGTACGATCCTGTCATCCGCCTGTCCGCCACTGTAAGGTGAACGAATCGTGCGCGCGATCCAGGCGACGGTCTGTTAGCTGCCGCGCATTGGACGAGCTGCTGCCGAGGGGCCGCTAAGGCGTGGTCGGTTGTGCTAGAATCTCGCGCGCTGCCCGGATGGTGAAACTGGTAGACACCCGGGACTTAAAATCCCGTGCCAGAAATGGCGTGCCGGTTCGATCCCGGCTCCGGGCACCAGCCATACATTTAACCCGCTTGCCTCATCGAGGTCGCGGGTTTTTTATTGGTTTCAGCAATAGCCAATGTATGTACGTTTGAATTATACTCAGCCGTTAATTCATCGTCAGACAAATCCCGGAGTGGTTTTGGAAAAACCCGATTTCTCTAAATATTCTGAAGAGCAGCTTCGGCGCATTCTCAACCATATCGATCGCGAACGCTTTCCGGAACGTGTCGAGGAAATTCATGCGAGGCTCGCCCAGTTTGAGGCAGAGGCGATAGGCAAACAGGGGATCGAGCAACCCCAGGCATTGCCGGGTCCACCGGAGTTGGCAGGACCTGGGCAGCGCATGGGCGCCTTCATGATTGATTCGATCGTCCTTGCGCTGATTGGATTATTCCTCGGGCTGTTCTTTTCTAAACAGTTTGAGGCAATGGGATCGTGGGGCAGGATAGTCGGCTATTTGATCTCGACCGGATATTTTGCTGTGTTCGACAGCCGGGTATTCCGCGGAGCCACCCCAGGAAAGCGGGTGTTGGGAATTAAGGTTGAGGCTAGCGCTGGCGCGCCGCTCAGTTTCCGAAAGTCATTCTTGCGGGCGACGATCATTTCGCTTCCGTACTTCCTTGGCGTCGTCAATGTGTGGCAAATAGGTGGAAGCGAATGGGACTCCGCAGAGTCTGCGCTTCTGGTCCTGTTGACGATCCTGATTGTAGCCCTCGGGGTTGCAGACAGTTATCTGATTCTGTTTAATCGTCGAACTAGACAGGCTGTGTACGATTTGCTCGCCGGCGCCGTTGTTGTACGCAAAGGCGGGACGGGTGCCCCAAATCTATCGCCTGTGTGGCGAGGGCATATCGCGATGATTGCGGTGCTGATCGTCGTCATGGCCGGAGCGGGCGCCGTTATTTATTCAAAATTCGACGAAGCGTTCCTGAAGCCCCTCGGCCCGGTATTGCTTCAAGTTAGCCGAGAGCCGGGCGTGCGGAGCGCCAATATCGTTCACACGTTCGCCGGCGCCGATCGTCAAAGCGAATCGATAAGCGTCACCGTAATGACTCGCGGCGAGGTTGCCGACCAATGGACGCTCGCCAAACGTATTGCAAGTACCACATTCAATTCCTACCCCGAAGCGAAGCAAATGAATTGGCTCACCGTGACGATGGCGCGTGGCTACGATATCGGCATCGCTTCGATCTCGATCGGTAAAAAAACGTTCAGCGGAACGCCAGCCCAATGGAGCAAGTCGCTGGCCGAGCCTTAAGTCTTATTGACCGGCTGGCGGTTCCCACAGCTCGACCTTGTTGCCCTCCGGGTCGAGCACCCAGCCGAATTTTCCGTATTCGGATGGCTCGCTGTTCCCGAGCACATTGCAACCTTCGGCGCGCAGCGCGTCCAGCAGGGCGTCCAGATCCGCGACGCGGTAATTGACCATGAAAGGCGCATTGCTCGGCCCGTAGGGCTCGCTATCCATCGGTGCGATCGTCCAGGCGGTTGTGCCGCCGACCGGTTTGCCATCCTCGCCGGTCCAGTCGAAAGCCGCGCCACCCCAGGGCTGAACGTCGATGCCGAGGTGGTTCTTGTACCACGCGCGCATGGTGTCGACGTCGCTGGCCTTGAAGAAGATCCCGCCGATACCGGTCACTCGTTTCATTTTGTTTTCCTTTGAGAATGGTTGGGTTCCCTCAGTCTACAATACTATTGATTCTTTTTTGGCAATGGATGGTTTCTGGTTGGGATGACAATAGAATGAGGTGAGCGCAATGAGCAAGTTGTTCGGCACCGGCCGTCGTGTGGTGTGGAATGGCGGGAGCGTCTGGGTCGGCCGCACCCAGCACAAAACCGAAGTTCACGCGCACCGGATGATCCAGCTGACGCTTGGACTGTCCGGTGCGCAGATCCGTTTCAGCGGCGCCGGCGAAGACTGGATCGATTACGACGCCACCATTATTGCCGCGCACGAGCCGCATGCCTTTGAAGCGCCCGGCGAGCTGGTCGCCCTGATCTTCGTCGAGCCTGAATCGTGCGAGGGCCGGATCCTGCGCAAGCGTTTCCCGTCCGGCGTGAATGGCCTCGAACGCGAGACTTTCAAGGTCGAGATCGAGGCGCTGGCGGCGACCATCGATGGACAGGGCGCGAATGACGAGCTGGCGGCGCAAGCGCGCTCGAGCATTGCGCGCCTGACGGGCGTCGAAGCGCTTGAAGTCCGCCCGGTCGACGCGCGCGTGCAACGGGCCATCGACGAGCTGCGCCGCCGGCTGGACGAGCCTGTAACGCTGGCGGAAATCGCGGAGCATGTGCACCTGTCGGCGGAGCGGTTCCGGCACCTGTTCCTGGATGAGACCGGAACCCGGTTTCGTCCCTACGTGCTTGCGCTGCGCATCGAAACGGCCATGTCCGCGATCGTCGCCGGCAAGAGCATCACCGCCGCCGCGCACGACGGCGGCTTTGCGGACGCGGCCCACTTTGCGCGCACCTTCAAACGTATGTATGGCATCTCGGCGGTCAGCGTGCCGACCGTGTAAGGCACCTTAGCCGTTTCGTTCAATCGCGGCGCGGCCCGCTTTTCTACACTGGCGTCTCTTTCAATCACTTCAGGAGAAACGCCATGAACACCAACACCCAATCCACATGCCAGTGTGCGGCCTGCCCTGGTACCGCCTGCAACTGCGCTTGCCAGCAGAAGGCCTGCGCTTGCGGCCCGCAATGCAAATGCGCGCCCGCGGCCTGCAACTGCGCCAGGAACTGACCTGTTGTCCGTCGTCGTGCGGGACGGTTGCTTCGGCGCCGTCCCGCTGTCGTTTCACTCCCAGGAATCCATCATCATGCGTAAGTTCGCTCTCTATGCGTTTTCGTTTCTCGGTCCCGCGGTGCTGACCGCGTGCATGTCCGTGCCCACGGACCTGGACCGGTCGCTGGACCGCCTGTCCAGCCAACACAAGTACCAGGTCGCCGTGCACTCGCTGGCGCAGCCTGCGCCCATCAACCGCATGCATGCGTGGGAAGTGGATCTGCGCACTGCCAGCGGCCAGCCGGTTACCGGCGCCCGCATCAGCGTCGACGGCGGCATGCCGCAGCACGGCCACGGCTTCCCGACCCAGCCAAAGGTCACGCGCGAGCTGGGCGAGGGCCGCTACCTCGTCGAAGGCATGAAGTTCAGCATGCCGGGCTGGTGGCAGATCAAGCTCAAGGTGGACGGTGCCGCGGGTGTGGACGACGTGACGTTCAACACGGTCGTCAACACCAGCACGCAGTTGTTGGCAAAGCGATGAGCAAGCAGGAACCAGGAGGCCACCGTTGGGCCGCGTGGATCATCGTCGTCGGCGCCATGACGGCCGGTGGCGCCCTGGCGGCTTCCTTTGGCGAGAAGCTTGTCGATGGCTGGTCGCGCTTCGAACTCGGCGTCCTGGTCTCGATGCGGCTGGGGGCCGCCGAGCCGGCATCGCAGGATCCATCCAACGCGTACGAGGCGTCGCCGGCGGCGGCGCGCCTCGGCCAGCGCATCTTCGCCGATACGCGATTCAGCGGGAATGGCGCGGTGTCCTGCGCCACATGCCACCAGCCGGACAAGCAGTTCCAGGACGGGCGCTCGCTCGGGCAGGGCGTCGGTACCGGCCAGCGCCGGACGATGCCGATTGCCGGCGCCGCGCATAGCCCGTTCCTGATGTGGGACGGGCGCAAGGACAGCCTGTGGTCGCAGGCACTGGGTCCGCTTGAAGACGCTGCCGAACATGGCGGCAACCGCCTCGCTTACGCGCACATCGTCGACACTTACTATCGCAAGGATTACGAAGCGGTGTTCGGCCAGTTGCCGGACATCGGCCGCCTGCCGAAGAACGCCAGCCCGGTCGGCACGCCGGAGCAGCAGGCGGCTTGGAACAGCATGAGCGACAGCGATCGCCGCGAAGTCTCGCGCGTCTTCGCAAACATGGGCAAGGCGCTGGCGGCGTACGAACGGTCGCTGCAGCACGGAGAATCGCGTCTTGACCGGTATGTCGGCGCTTTGGCGGAGGGCGACCCGAAGGCGCCGTCCCAACTGAGCACGCAGGAGAAGAACGGACTTCGCATCTTCATCGGCAAGGGCAACTGCGTCTCCTGCCATACCGGCCCCCTGTTGACGGACCAGGCATTCCACAACACCGGCATCGCGCCGCGCAATGCAGGCCGACCGGACCTCGGCCGCTGGGCCGGTATCGCCAAATTAAGGGCGGATGAATTCAACTGTCTCGGCCAGTTCAGCGATGCCAAGCCCGAGCAGTGCACGGAACTGAATTTCCTGGCCGATGACGAGTTGGCGACGACGGCCGCCTTCAAGACGCCGAGCCTGCGCAACGTCGCACTGCGCGCGCCCTATATGCACGCGGGCCAGATGGCGTCGTTGGACGAAGTTGTGCGCCACTATGCGCGCGCTCCGGAAGCCGCGGCTGGACACAGCGAACTCAAACCGGTCCGGCTGTCGGACAGCGAAGTGGCCGACGTGGTCGCGTTCCTCGGCACGCTGAACGAAACCGGTACCGTGAGGAGGCCATGATAAGTCCCGTGCTGCGGCAGGAGGGGGTCACAAACATGCCGGCGTAGGTCAGTCTGGTCCGTCAACCTTCTGCTTTGGCTCGGCCGTTGGATGGTGTACGATGCTGAGCGGCGCGCCGAACGCAGGGCGCGATCGCTTTAGCAGGGACAAGAATTGAACATCACCATTCACGACGAACTGCGTTCCTTTGTCGATCCTCTCACCGAGATCGAGTACGCCGCGCTCGAGCGCAGCCTCCTGGCCGAGGGCTGCCGCGACGCGCTCGTGCTGTGGAACGACATCCTCATCGATGGCCACAACCGCTACGCCATCTGCCGCAAGCACGACATCCCGTTCCGCACCGTCCAGAACACCAGCTTCGAGTCGATCGACGACGTCAAGCTGTGGATGATCGATAACCACCTGGCGCGGCGCAGCGTGTCCGACTTCCAGCGCGGCCTGCTGGCGATTCGCAAGAAGCAGATCGTCGCGTCGCGCAAGGCGCAGCAGCCGGAGGCCGAGGAAGCGCACGAGGACGATTCGCCGCCGTGGAACCGCGAGGAAGTCGCCCGTGCCGCGCGCGTCTCGCCCAATACCATCAGCCAGATCGAACGCATCCAGAAGGCAGCGGCGCCGCAGCTGGTGGAGGCGGTCCGCAGCGGCACCATCTCGATCAATGCGGCGGCCAACGTCGCTCAGCTGCCGCCGGAGGCGCAGATCGCCGCGGTGGCTGGCGGCCGCAAGGAACTGCAGCAGGCCGCGCGCCAGGTGCGCGAGCAAAAGGCGGCAGCCCGCCCTCGCAAGGAGAGCGAGGATGGGGAACCGGCCAACGAGCCGGCCCGCCTGCGCGCCGAAATCGCCGCCTTGAAGGATCGCGTGGCGACGCTGCTGACCGAAAACGAAGTGCTCAAACAACGACTGGCCGCGCTCGGCGGCCAGGACGCATAAGGACAACAAGGAGACTATCGATGACCCCAAACCGCATGATCGCCGCGATCCTGATCGGCTTTTCCACCCTGTCGTGGGCGCCGCTGTCGCTGGCCGCGCCCGACACCGTCGCCGCCGTCGCGAAAGCCCCGTACAGCGCCGCCGACCTCGCGCGCTGGAAGCAGACCGCCGGACGCGTCACGATCATGCGCGACAAGTGGGGCATCCCGCACATCTTCGGCAAGAGCGACGCCGATGCGGCGTTCGGCATGCTGTATGCGCAGGCGGAGGATGACTTCAACCGGGTCGAGTCCAACTACATCAACGCGCTTGGCCGTATGGCGGAAGTGGAAGGCGAGAAGGCCATCTGGTCCGATTTGCGCATGAAGATGTACGTCTCGCCGGCCGACCTGAAAGCGCGCTACGCGCAAAGCCCGGCGTGGCTCAGGAAGCTGATGGTGGGCTTCGCCGATGGCCTGAACTTCTATCTGTACAGCCATCCGGAAGTGAAGCCGAAGCTGCTGACGCACTTCGAACCGTGGATGGCGCTGGCCTTCAGCGAGGGCAGCATCGGCGGCGACATCGAATCGATCGACCTGAAGAAACTCGAGGCCTTCTACGGCAAGGCGCCGCAGGTGGCCCCCACGATGGCCAGCAACGACAAGGGCTTCGATCCGGAGCCGACCGGTTCGAACGGTTTCGCGATTTCGCCGAAACTGTCTGCCGGTGGCCACGCGCTCCTGTGGATCAACCCGCATACTTCGTTCTACTTCCGGCCGGAGATCCACGTCGTCAGCGATGAGGGCCTGAACGCCTACGGCGCCGTCACCTGGGGCCAGTTCTTCGTCTACCAGGGCTTCAACCAGCACAACGGCTGGATGCACACGTCCGGCGGCGGCGACGTGATCGACGAGTACCTCGAAAGCGTCGTCGAAAAGGACGGCAAGTTCCTCTACCGGTACGACGGCAAGCTGCGTCCGATGAAGGCGGTGCCGATCACGCTGCCGTACAAGAGCGCCGATGGCGGCATGGGCAGCAAGACCATCACAGCATACTTCACCCACCACGGCCCCGTGGTGCGCGAGGAAGGCGGCAAGTGGATCTCGACGCGCATGATGTTCGAGCCGATGAAGGCGCTGGAGCAGTCGTTCTCGCGCACCAAGACCAGCGATTACAAGGGCTTCCTGAAGGTCATGCAGCTGCGGACCAACTCGTCCAACAACACCGTGTACGCGGACGGCGACGGCAACATCGCCTACTTCCACGGGAATTTCATCCCGAAGCGCGATGCGAAGTTCGACTGGACGCAGCCGGTCGACGGCAGCACCTCGGCGACGGAATGGAAAGGGCTGCTGGCGGTGAAGGACACGATCCACCTGTTCAATCCGCCCAACGGCTACGTCATGAACACGAATAACTGGCCGTTCAGCGCGGCAGGCGAGTACAGTCCGCGTGAAAAGGACTATCCGGCCTACCTGTGGGCGCTGCCGGAAAACGCGCGCGGGGTCCATGCCGCGCGCCTGCTGAAGGACGCGAGGAACCTGACGCTGGACAGCCTGATCTCGACTGCCTACGACAGCTACCTGACGGCCTTCGAGCCGCTGGTGCCGGCGCTGCTAAAGGACTACGACGCGCTGCCGGCCGGCGATCCGCGCAAGGCCGCGCTGGCCGGCCAGGTGCAGGCGCTGCGCGGCTGGAACCTGCGCTGGTCGCTCGACTCGGTGCCGACCTCGCTGGCGGTGTACTGGGGACAGGACATGGTCAAGCATGCATCGAAGGCGGCGCGCGCGGTGCGGGTTCCGGTGGTCGATTATGTGCAGACGCGTCTCAATGCGGACGAGCGGCTGGATGCACTGGCGCGCGCGTCGGACAAGCTGAAGGCCGATTTCGGCAGCTGGCAGACGCCGTGGGGCGAGATCAACCGCTTCCAGCGCCTGTCCGGCGACATCGACCTGCATTACGACGACAGCAAGCCGAGCTTGCCGGTGCCGTTCACGTCGGCCACCTGGGGTTCGCTGGCCTCGTTCGGCATGAGCGCGAAGCAGGATACCAAGCGCATCTATGGCGACCGGGGCAACAGCTTCGTGGCGGCGGTGGAATTCGGGCCGCGCATCCGTGCCAAGAGCATCCTAGCGGGCGGCGAGAGCGGCGATCCGAAGTCGCCGCACTTCAACGACCAGGCAGAGATGTACAGCCGTGGCGAGTTCAAGGACGTGCTGTTCTATAAAGAGGATATCGAGAAGAACCTCGAGCGAAAGTACCACCCGGGGTCGTAAGCGCGTCTTGCCCGCCATGCCTAAGTTTTCCTTATGCATGGCGGCGCCGCCCGCTGGCGCAGTAACATTGCCCCACGTTATAATCGCGCGCATTCCAACGAGGGGTGCGGAGCAGGGCAGTGGCAAAACTTTATTTCAGGTACTCGGCGATGAACGCCGGCAAGTCGACCTCCTTGCTGCAGGTCGCACACAACTACGAAGAGCAGGGCCAACAGGTCAAGCTGTACACGGCCGCGATCGACGACCGCTACGGCGTCGGCCTCATCACGTCGCGGCTCGGGCCGCAGCGCCAGGTCGACACCTTCACCTCCGGCACCAACTTCCTCGATGATGTTCCGAAAGTCGCCTGCATGCTGGTCGACGAAGCCCAGTTCCTCACCACCGCCCAGGTCCAGCAACTGCACCAGGTGGCGCAGGTGCGCGGCATCCCGGTGATCTGCTACGGCCTGCGCAGCGACTTCCGCGGCGAGCCATTTCCCGGCTCGGCCTACCTGCTCGCGCTGGCCGACGACATCGAGGAAATCAAGAACATTTGCACCTGCGGCAAGAAGGCGACCATGAACGTCCGCGTCGACGAGCAGGGCCGCCGCATCAGGGAGGGCGAACAGGTCAGCATCGGCGGCAACGAGAGCTACCTGCAAGCCTGCGGCCGCTGTTTCTACGCGAGCCCCGACGCTTGAACCCGGACGCGCTGGCGCACGCTTGCGGCGCGCTGGCGCCGGCCTGGATGTGCGGGCACGCCGACATCCTGCTCTACCTGCTGCCATCGGCGGCGCTGGCGGTCCTGATCTGGATCGCGTCCAGTGCCCATCCTTTCTTCTTCATCTTCACCGTCGCCGGCACCTTCTGCCATGAGCTCGCCCACTTCGGCGCGGGCCTGCTGACCGGCGCCGAGCCGAGCGGCTTCACCGTGATTCCGCGCCGCACCGGGCGCAACTGGGAGCTGGGTTCGGTCACCTTCGACAACCTGCGCTGGTGGAACGCGGCGCCGAGCGCGCTGGCGCCATTCCTTGTGCTCTTGCTGCCGTTCGCGGTGGCGGCGTGGCGCACCGTGCCGGGATGGCATTTCCGTCCGCTCGACCTGGCGCTGGCCTTTTTGCTGGCGCCGCAGTTCCTGTCCTTCTGGCCGTCGCCGACCGACTGGCGGCTGGCCGTGCGCTCGTGGCCGTGGCTGCTGGTGATCGCGGGCGGCCTGGCCTTCCACTTCCGTCACGCCCTGGTCCAGCTCGCCGGATGAACTGTTTCCATTACGAAACAGTGCTTCTATAATTACATTTCTGTTATCTGGGCCTGCCGTGCGTACCGGCAGGCTATTCTTCCTGCTTTTTGATCAACGCATGTCCGTCCTCCGAATCTGTCTGCCGGCAACGCTGGCGCTGTCCGCCTCCCTGGCTTCCGCTCAAACCGACACCCCCGCCACCATCGTGGTTGCCGGCAAGCGCGCCGATGTCATCAACAAGATCGACCGCAAGGTGTACCGGGCCGATGCGGATATCCAGGCCAGCACCGGCAACGCGGCGGACCTGCTGAACAATATTCCCGCGGTGGACGTCGATATCGACGGCAATGTGAGCCTGCGCGGCGACACCAGCGTGACCGTCCTGATCGACGGCAAGCCGTCCAGCCAGATGCAGGGCGCGGCGCGGGGCGGGGCGCTGATGGGTTTCGCGGCTGCCGACATCGAACAGATCGAGGTCATCACCTCGCCCTCGGCCGAGTTCAAGCCCGACGGCGCGGGCGGCATCATCAATATCGTCACCAAGAAGAACCGCAAGCGCGGCAGCGCCGGGCAGGTGCTGGCCAACCTGGGCAACGAGGGCCGGCATAACGGCAGCGTGGCAGGAAGCTACAACACGGGCGAAGTCGACCTGAGCGGCAGCCTCGGCAAGCGCGACGACAGCCGCCGCCGCGTCACCGACAACCAGACCGGCCCGCGCGGCGCCACGCCGACCACGACGCACCAGGTGCAGGACGAAAGCAACGACCGCTGGTTCGGCAAGGGGGCGCTGAAATACACGCCGAACGACACCCAGACCATCGGCCTGTCGCTCGATTACGCGACCCGCACCGAGCGCCGCCATTCCCTGCAAGACGTGGCGCCGCCGAATGCGCCGGCCTACCAGCGCGCCAGCGATGGCGGCGGTCCCCGCACCGATGCGGGCGGCGCCCTGAGCCTGGAACAGAAGCTGGCGAATCCGGGCGAGGCGCTGTCCTTCTACTTGCAGCGCAGTCATTCGATCGAAACCAACCTGTACGATTACCGCAGCGTGAATCCGCCGCTGCAGCGCGACTTCAGCCAGCAGGTGTTCGACGTGTCCAAGTTCAGCGGCGCCTACGTCAGGCCGGATGGCGAGGGGTCGACGCTGAAGATGGGCTATGACGTGGAGCTCAACCACGACGCCTTCAACAACTGGAGCGCCAGCGGCCCAGGCGAGCCGCCGGCGGTCAACCACGCCGCGGACAATCATTACCGCTACAGGCAAGTGGTCAACGCCGTGTTCGCGACCTATGCCGTCAAGCAGGGCGCGCTGGAAACACTGGGCGGCCTGCGTGTCGAGCAGGTCGACATCCACACCTTGCAGCGCGTGTCCGGGGACGCCAGCGCACAGCATTACCATCGCCTGTTCCCGACCCTGAACCTGCTGTACACGCTGTCGGACAAGGACGTGCTGTCCTTCGGCTACAGCAAGCGGATCAAGAAAACCGATCCCGAGGACCTCAATCCCTACATCAATGCCGCCGATCCGAACAACCTCAGGCAGGGCAATCCGGCGCTGCGTCCCCAGTCCACCGACGCGCTGGAACTGGGCTACCACCGCGAAACGGCGGGCGCCAGCTACGACGTGACCGGCTACTACCGGCGCAGCCGCGACGGCGACAGCGACATCGTGATCCCGCTCGCCAACGGCGTGGTGCTGATGACCAAGGTGAACATGCCGGCAAGCCAGTCCGGCGGCGTCGAGTTCGCTTCGACCGGCAAGCTGCTGGCCGGGCTCAGCTACAACGTCAGCGGCAACGTGTTCTACAACGAAATCAACGGCGGGGCCGTGGCCGGCGGCAGCAATCGCTCGAACGTCGGCGTCAACGGCAAGGCCACGCTCGACTACCAGCTCGGCGCGCGCGACCGCGTGCAGGTCGGCGCCAATTACCGCGGCAAACGCCTGACGCCGCAGGGCTACAACCTGCCGTTCAATGTCGTCAACATCGGCTATCGCCACCAGATCGACGAGCAGTGGGTGCTGGTGTCGACGCTGTCCGACGCCTTCAACGGCCAGCTCCAGCGCCGCGTGTATGACACCCCGGCCTTCCACGGCGACTACCGCCGGCAGCAGATGGGACGGGTCGCCTTCCTTGGCTTGTCCTACGCCTTCGGCGGCAAGCGCAAGGGCAAGGATGCGGAATTCAATTACGAATAAGCATGCAAATGCCGGGCTGGCAAAACGACACTTCCTGTTTCAGATTGTAAAAAACTGAAAGGGCGACTTACGCCAGACTTAAGCTGGGCCCGAATTGGCGCAAGCCTGCTCTGTGCGGCCCAGCTATCCTGTAGAATGGGTCGCGAGCAGCCGGCCTGACCGGCGCCACCCATCGTTTCAAGCCTGGAGATCAATCGAATGAAGAAGCAAGTGTTGGCGGCAGTATTGGCAGCGTTTGCCATGTCGGCCCACGTGGTAACGGCTCAGCCCGACAAGTCGGCTCCCGTTGTCCAGCAACTCAAGCCAACTGACGCCCAGGCCCAGGCCGCGCTGTGGGCTTCGCGCGTAATGTCGCGCTACCATTACAAGGCGCTGCCGCTGGACGACGCGATGTCGGCCAAGATCTACGACAACTACCTCAAGTGGCTGGACAGCGAAAAGCTGTACTTCACCCAGGCCGACCTTGACCAGATGGCGCCGAACCGCACCCGGCTCGACGACGCCATCCACAACGAGAACCTGAGCATCCCGTTCCAGATGTTCAACCTGTACGAGCAGCGTTTCGCCGAGCGCATGGCCTATGCGCGCGAGCTGGTCAACAAGGGCAAGTTCGACTTCACCGCCGACGAATCGATGCAGCTCGACCGCGAAAAGGCGGCCTGGCCGAAGACCGACGACGAAGTGCGCGACCTGTGGCGCAAGCGCGTCAAGAACGACTGGCTGCGCCTGAAGCTGGCGGGCAAGGATGACAAGAGCATCCGCGACACGCTGGACAAACGCTACGAGAGCTACCAGAACCGCATCAAAAAGCTCAACAGCGAAGACGTGTTCCAGATGTTCATGAACGCCTACGCCACCGCGATCGAGCCGCACACCAATTACCTCGGTCCCCGTTCGGCCGAGAACTTCGACATTCAAATGCGGCTGTCGCTGGAAGGCATCGGCGCGGTGCTGCAGGCGCGCGACGACTACACCATCATCCGCGAAATCGTGCCGGGCGGCCCGGTGGCCTTGTCGGGCAAGCTGAAGGTCGGCGACCGCATCGTCGGCGTGGCCCAGGGCGACAAGGGCCCATTCACCGACGTGCTCGGCTGGCGCATCGACGATGTCGTGCAGCTGGTGCGCGGCGACAAGGATTCCACCGTGCGGCTGGACGTGATTCCCGGCGGCGCCGGTCAGGACGCCAAGCACATCACCGTGTCGCTGGTGCGCAAGAAGATCAGCATGGAAGAGCAGTCCGCCAAGAAGTCGATCATCAAGGTCAAGGAAGGCGGCGTCGAGAAGCGCATCGGCGTGATCTCGCTGCCCAGCTTCTACATGGACTTCGAAGGCCGCCGCCGCGGCGACAAGGACTACAAGAGCGCCACCCGCGACGTGGCCAAGCTGCTGACCGAGCTCAAGAAGGACAAGGTGGACAACGTCCTCGTCGACCTGCGCAACAACGGCGGCGGTTCGCTGCCGGAAGCGGTCGAGCTGACCGGCCTGTTCATCGGCAAGGGCCCGGTGGTCCAGCAGCGTTCGGCTGAAGGCCGCGTGGACGTCGAGAGCGACAACAGCCCGGGCCTGGCCTGGGACGGCCCGATGGGCGTGCTCATCAACCGCGGTTCGGCCTCGGCGTCGGAAATCTTCGCCGCCGCCATCCAGGACTATGGCCGCGGCATCGTGATCGGCGAGCCGAGCTTCGGCAAGGGCACGGTGCAGACCCTCATCAACCTCAACAACTTCGCCCCGAAAGACGTCAAGTACGGGGAGCTGAAGATGACGATCGCCCAGTTCTTCCGCATCAATGGCGGCACCACGCAGTTGCGCGGCGTTACCCCGGACATCAAGCTTCCGGTCACTGGCGATGTCGAAAATTTCGGCGAGTCCTCGTATGACAATGCGCTGCCGTGGGTGCAGATCAAGCCTGCCAGCTATGCGCCGGCCGGCGAGCTGAAGGACCTGATCGGCCCGCTGCAGAAGCGCCATGACGCCCGCGTCGCCAAGGACACCGACTTCCAGTACCTCGAGGAAGACATCGCCGAAGCGAAGAAGCTGCGCAAGGACAACACCATCTCGCTGAACGAGGCGGTGCGCCGCAAGGAGCGCGACAGCCAGGAAGCCAAGGCGCAACTGCGCGAAGCCCGCCTGGCCAACAAGGGCGACGAACCGGCCGCCGGCCCGGCCGCGGCGGAAAAGCGCGGCAATGTGCCGGCCCCGACCAAGCCGGCGAAGGCGGTGGTGGCCGCCCGCAATACGCCGCGCCAGGATGACGGCCTGCAGGCGGACGAGCGCAGCCTGTCGGACCAGCTCGCCGCCGAGAAAAAGGCCAAGGACGCCAAGGACATCCTCCTGCAGGAAGCCGCCCACATCCTCGCGGATGAGTCGGTGATGCTCAAGACGGATACGCGCCTGGCGAACCGCACCATGCCTTATCTGCCGTCCACCCGCATTCCGGGCAACTGAGCGGCTTCAGCTCCTTCCTGCATCAAGGCCCCGTTCGGGGCCTTTTTTTCGGGCGCTGTCTGCGTTAAATGTTGACCTAAACATTGGACCGCTGCTGCGCCGAGAGCTGCAAGCATGCACATTCAGCATGGGTTCCGGCGTCCGCCGGAACGACGAATCGCTTTCAACACTTAACGCAGACAGCGTCATTTTTCGTCCGTACAAGTCAGCACGCTCCTACGCCGCGAAAACATGATGGAAGAAAATTCGGGCGTTCCGCGAATCAATTTTTCCCAAAGTCATTATTATTCGTGGAAAACATTCCGTCGAACTCATCCAATCGAAAACGGCACTTTTTTTGCTTGTGTTAGGATAATTCTGCCGTTGTAAAAAGAATAATCTTGCATATAAGGAGTAACCATCTTGATACGTCATCTAATTGTTGCGGCCTTCGCGGCAAGCGCCTGTGCGGCGCACGCCGACGTCGTGCCGGCCGGAGCGTCTTCCGGAACATCTTCGGGCATCCTGTCCGGCTGGACCGGTGCCAATGGCAGCGATGTGCTGGGTTCGGGCGTCCTGTCCGGCAATCTCAGCCTCATCGGTGGCATCTCGTACGCGGACGCGGCCAAGGCCGCCGGGGATGGCGCGACCCTGGCGGACGTCCTGTACGGCAAGGCCAGCGCCAGCGTCGCGCAGACGATGGACGGCCAGACCACCCTGTTCTACAAGCAGGGCATCGATGGCATGTACCTGCTCGGCGCCGGCCACGGCATCCTGGCGGCCATGCTGGGTGATGGCGTGTCGGTGGTCGGCTCGGCCAACGGCGTGACCGTCACCCCGGGCGTGGGCGCAGGCGGCAGCAGCCTGGGCGGCACCGGCGCGGCGGTCAGCGGAGATTCGCCCGGCGCCCTGGGCGGTGTCGTGGGC
>JAEWEK010000355.1 GCA_023389425.1 Pseudomonadota bacterium
AGCGTGCACGTCGCGCGCATCCTCGGCGCCCACGCCCTGCCGGACGGCGCCGTGTTCATCTACCGCGACTATGAAGACATGTTCTCGACCCTGCCGTTCTACCTCGGGCGCACGGTGCCCATCATCGACAGCGTCAGCCGCGACCTGCAGTTCGGCTGTGGCCGCGATCGCGGCGCCGCCTGCGTGTCGGCGGCGCAGTTCATGCAGGCCCGCGCGCGCGGGCCCGTCGCCGTGGTGCTGCAGGCATCGCGGGAACCGGAGTTCCTGGCGATGGCAGGGCCGGGGCGCTGGCGGGCGGAATGGGTGGGCGCGAAGATGGTGCTGTTTGGCGCGCCGCCGGCGCCAGATGCGGCGCGCGGCGCACCGTGAATGGAAGGCGGCTCGCTTCGGTGCGTGGTGGAACAAGGTGCCGGTGCGCCCGGCCCTGTCGCGGCCTCAGTTGCCCTGCTTCGCCTTCAGCGCGCGCTGCGCCTTGGTATAGTCGCGGAAGGCTTCGAGGTGCTCGGCGCGGCGCAGGATCTTCGAATGCGGATCGAGCGTGTAAGTCGCGCCCGGCGGCAGTTCGATGCTGCCCTTGCCGCCGTCCATCGCAAGCCGCAGCAGCTGGTCCGGCCTGCCCGCCAGGCCCACGCGCACTTCCAGCGGCATCGGGAAAGGCTTGCCGTTGGCCGTCTTCCATTCGAGGTCGAGGCGCTTGCCGTGGCGCGTGGCCAGCAGTTCCGGCAGCGCCGCCTGGTACAGGTACTGGTCGAAGAACCAGCCGAGGTCGCGGCCGGCGGCCTGCTTCACGTTCGCGATGAATTCGCCGGTGCTGCCATAACGCGGCGCGAAATTGCCAGGGCGCGGCTGGTCGGTGCCGTACACCTCCATGCGGATCGCGCGGAAGAAGGCGTCGTCGCCGATCAGCATGCGCAGGGTGTGCAGCACCAGCGATCCCTTCATGTAGATGTCCTGGCCCGGGCCGCCGCGCTTCTCGTTGTACACGTCTTCCTCGGTGCGCTCCTTGCCCGACACGATCGCGGCCTTGTCCTGGATGCGCGTGCGCTGCTGCAGCAGGCTGGCGAAATATTCCATGTCGCCGCGCAGGTACTGCATGTACAGCGGCTGCATATAGGTGCCGAAGGCTTCGTGCAGCCACATATCGTCCCAGTTCTGGTTGGTCAGCTGGTTGCCGAACCACTCATGCGCGAACTCGTGCTGCAGCAGGTCGTCGTAGCCGAACTCCGTCTTCGCATACTTGTTGCCGTAGGCATTGATGGTCTGGTGCTCCATGCCCTTGTGCGGTGTTTCCACCACGCCCATCTTCTCGTCGGCGAAGGGGTAGGGGCCGATCGTGCTCTCGAAGAAATCGAGCATCAGCGGGAATTCCTTGAACAATTCCTGCGCCTCCTTCTCGTGTTCCGGCAGGTAGAACATGCTCATCGGGATCTTGTTGCCGAAGCGGCTCGCGTACTCGCCGGACAATTGCTGGTACGGACCCACGTTCACCGAAATGCCATAGGTGCTCGGGTTCTTCGCGCGCCAGTGCCAGGTGCGCCAGCCGTTCGCTTCGTCCATGCCAAGCGGCACGCCGTTACCGGCCGCGACCAGCGGCGAGGGCACCGTGAAATGTTCCTCGACCACTTTCGCCTTGCCCATCGGATGATCGATGCAAGGCCAGAACAGGTCGCAGCCTTCGCCCTCGACCGCGCTCGCCACCCAGGGCTTGCCGTCCGGCGTGGTCGACCACACGAAGCCGCCATCCCACGGCGCGCGCTTGGCCACGTGCGGCTCGCCGTGGTAGACCACGCGCACCTTCACTTGTGCGCCTTCCGCCAGCGGCCGCGGCAATTGCACCGCCAGCCGGCCCTCCGGATTGCCGTAGGCCGTCGACGGCAGGCGCTCGCCGTCGACCTCGACCGCGTCGATCGGCAGGTTGCGGTCCAGGTCCAGCACCACCCGCTGCAGCGCCTGGCGCGCGGTCAGGGTCAGCACGGCGTCGCCCGCGATGCTGCGGGTGGCGGGATCGATCTTCAGCTTCAGGTCGGCTTTCTCGAACACTACCGCCAGTTGCTCGGGGGGACGCGGCAAACCGGATTCGACCGTGGTCGCGGTCAAGGGGGCTTGCTGGGTCGCGCATGCCGTGAGCAGCAGGCTGGCGCAGGCAATCATTGTCTTTTTCATGTGTATTGACGCCGTGTCGTTCTAGAAAGTCGATGAAGGTGGGAAATTTATCATACTGGCATAGGCCAGCAATAGCGGCGTGCGTGCGCCAATCCGGCCCCAAATTTGAAATACTCGCGGCAGGAGGACGCTATGGACGACGTGAAGCTGGACCTGGCGCGCACCGCGCTGGTGATGATCGACCTGCAGCATGGCATCGTGCCGCGCCCCTGGGCGCCATATACGGGAGAGCAGGCGCTGGGCAACTGCGTGCTGCTGGCGCAGGAAATGCGCGAGCGCGGCGCGATGGTGGTCTATGTGCACGTGCTGCTCAACGAATTGCTGGCGCGCCAGGTCGACGCTGCCGCCGCAGCGGCCGGCCCACCGCCGCCGCAAGCGTCGCAACTGGTGCCGGAGGCGGGCGTTCAAGCCAGCGACGTCGTGGTCGCCAAGCGTTCATGGGGCGCCTTCTATGGCACCGAACTCGACCAGCTGCTGCGCCGGCGCGGCATCAAGACCCTCGTGCTGGCCGGCATCGCGACCAATATGGGGGTGGAATCGACGGCGCGGGCGGCCTTCGACCACGGCTATGCGCTGGTGTTCGCCGAAGACGCCATGACCAGCTTCAGCGCCGAAGCCCACCAGTTCGCCTGCGAGACCATGTTCCGCCGCATGGGCCGGGTCCGCAGCACGGCGCACCTGCTGCAGGCGATGCGGGCCGGGACCGGAGAGGCGTGATTCCGGGCGCGGGCCTCAGGGCACCAGCGGCGGCCGCTCGCCGGCCGCGCGCACCTGCGCCGCGATCTCGTACGAGCGCAGGCGCGCCGAGTGGTCGAAAATCTGCGACGCGATCATCAGCTCGTCGGCACCGGTACGCGCGATGAAGGCGTCGATCTGCTTGGATACCGTCTGGTAGGAACCGATCGCCGAGCACGACAGCACCTGGTCGAGCATGGCCCGCTCGGCCGGCCCCAGCGCGTCGAGGTAGCCCGCTACCGGCGGCTTGAGCCGCGTCGGCTTGCCGCTGCGCAAGTTGACGAAGGCCTGCTGCATCGACGTCGCCAGCAGCTGCGCCGCGCCGTCGGTATCGGCCGCGAATACATTCAAGCCGAGCATCACGTAGGGCTTGTCCAGCTGGGCCGATGGCCGGAAGGTGGCGCGGTAGATTTCGATCGCCTGCATCATCATCTGCGGCGCGAAATGGGAGGCGAAGGCGAACGGCAGGCCCAGCGCCGCCGCCAGCTGCGCGCCGAACAGGCTGGAGCCGAGGATCCACAGCGGCACGTGCAGGCCGGCACCCGGCACCGCGCGCACCTGGCGCCGCGGCGAATCGGCGAAGTAGTCCATCAGCTCGACCACGTCCTGCGGGAACTCGTCCGCATCGGAGGCCAGGTTGCGGCGCAGCGCCCGCGCCGTCACGTGGTCCGAGCCGGGCGCCCGGCCCAGGCCGAGGTCGATACGGCCGGGGAACAGGGATTCGAGCGTGCCGAACTGCTCGGCGATTACCAGCGGCGCGTGGTTCGGCAGCATGATGCCGCCGGCGCCCACGCGGATGCGCTCGGTTCCGCCGGCCACGTGCGCCATCAGCACCGCGGTGGCGGCGCTGGCGATGCCCGGCATGCCGTGGTGCTCGGCCAGCCAGAAGCGCTGGTAGCCGAGGCGCTCGCCGTACTGGGCCAGGTTGAGGGAACGCTGGAAGGATTGCGCCGCATCGCCGTCTTCGGTGATCGGTGCCAGGTCGAGGATCGAGAACGGAATCATGGCGGGCATCATACGCCCTTCCGTTTCGGCGCGTGCGCACCCCTCGGGATCCCGTAAAGATTGACCCGTCAGTACAGCCTGCCTATTATTTCCCGACATTATTCTTGCGGATAGCCCATGGCTCCTCACTATTTCGCCCGCCGCGCCGGCATGCTGGCCGCGCTCGCCGCCGCCGCGCTGGCCGGTTGCACCCAGATGCCGGCCGCGCCGCCGGCGCCGGTCGTGCCCGCCACGCCCGGCCAGCACCAGCTCGACACCGCCCGCTTCCCCCAGCTCGATGCCGCCATCGATGCCGCCATCGCCGAGCACAAGCTGCCCGGCGCCGTGCTGCACCTGGAGCGCAACGGGGTGGTCTACGAAAAGGGCTACGGCCTGCAAAGCTACGAGCCGGGCGCCGCCCGCGTCACGCCGGACACCCTGTTCGACGCCGCCTCGCTGACCAAGGTGATCGCCACCGCGCCTTCGGTGCTGATCCTGGCCGAGCAGGGCAAGATCGATCTCGACGCCCGCCTGATCCAGTATTTCCCGGAATGCGCCAGCGGCGGCAAGCAGGCGATCACGATCCGCCAGCTGCTGACCCACACCTCCGGCCTGCCTTCCGGCTTGCCGCCGACGCCGAGCTGGCACGGGTCGGCCGCGGCGCACGCGCTGGCCTGCTCGCTGCCGGTGGCCAATCCGCCCGGCACTTTCTTCCGCTATTCGGACGTGAACTATGTGCTGCTCGGCCAGCTGGTCGAGAAGGTGTCCGGCACCACCCTCGACCAGTTCGCCCGGCAGCGTATCTACACGCCGCTGAAAATGAGCGATACCGGCTACCTGCCGCTCAAGCGCTTCCGGCCGGACCAGATTTCCCCGACCCACAAGTCGCCGGCCGATCCGGGACAGCGCGCCCCGCACGGCGACGTGGCCGGCGGCCAGATGCTGCAGGGCGTTGTGCATGACCCCACCGCGCGCCGCATGGATGGCGTGGCCGGCTCGGCCGGAGTGTTCACCACCGCGCGCGACCTGGCGCGCTATGCCCGCATGCTGCTGGGCGTCGGCCAGCTCGACGGTGTGCGCATTCTCAGCGCCAACAGCGTGCGCCTGTTGACCACGCCGCAGTCGCCGGCCGGCATCGACGCCGTGCGCGGCATGGGCATGGACATCAACTCGCCGTACGCCGTGCGGCCGCGCGGCACGGTGTTCCCGGTAGGCAGCTTCGGCCACACCGGTTTTACCGGCTGCATCCTGTGGATCGATCCCAACTCGCGCACCTTCTACGTGTTCCTGTCGAACCGGGTGTACCCTGACGACAAGAGCAATGTGCTGCCGCTGTACACCGAGCTCGGCACCCTGGCGGCGCAGGCGGCGCTCGGCTTCGACTACAGTACTGTCCAGCCCGCCACGGCGGCTCGCTGAGTCCGCTCGGCGCCAGCGCCACGCCATTCTTGCGCGCGGTAATCGACCCGTTTTTTCTGGGTGGCTACCGCGCGCTGTCTTTATGTCGACCGCTTTACACTCGGCCCTCCCTCGCTTGTATCAGCCGATATTGTTGAGGTTTTTGCCCCCAACGCACAGGAGATCGACATGAAAATGAATAAGCTGTTGAAGGCCCTGCTTGGCGCCTCTGTCGCCGCCGCGATGTTCGCTTCCGTGAATGTCCAGGCGCAGTCGAGCAGCACCTCTGGCCAGACCGGCGCCGACCAGAGCTCGAGCGCCACCACCCAGACTACCCCGAAGAAACACCAAAAGAAAAAAACCAAGAAGCACCACAAATCCTCCTCGTCCTCCACTGGTAGCAGCCAGAGCGGCACCAGCGGCTCGAGCAGCACCGGCACCAGCGGCAACGACATGAGCGGTTCCAGCGGCATGAGCGGCAGCAGCGGCACCAGCCCCACCGGCAGCATGCAGGGCAGCGGCACCACCGGCACCACCAGCGGTACCAGCGGAACGACCGGAACGATGGGCACCACCGGCACCACGTCCGGCACCTCGGGCACCACCGGCACGACGGGCACCTCCAGCGTCCCGCCGACGATGCCGCCCACCGAGACCACCCCCATGACGCCAACCACCCCCACGACCCCGACCACGCCGACCACGCCTCCGCCCAATAAGGGCTATTGATCGCATGTGGTTTCCCAATAAAAAACACCAGCTTCGGCTGGTGTTTTTTTATGCCCGGCGCATGAGAAAAGCCGCATTGTCAAACTGGTGTCTAATTTTGTAACCCTTTGTCGCGCTGATGCGACGAGACTTTGGCAAGCCCACCAAATACCCTCTCGTTATTGATCCCCTTCAACTAAAATGCCTATCGTAATTTCTTTTTGCTTTTTTTTAACAACTATTAATATTGCCGCAACAGCAACGACCTTTGCCGCATTGAATTGAACATGTGACAGTCGTTGGCTCGGCAACAATAAAAACGGACCGTCCTGTGACCATACATCTCCCAGCATCTCGTACCGTTCCCGCCTGCTTCACGCCGAAAAAACTCGCCAGCGCCATGCTGGCCGCCGTCGCCGCGCTGACCCTGACGGCCTGCGGCACGGTGCAGGTCCAGCCGCTGTCGGCCGACGAATTGCAGCGCCAGACCGCGCTCGACCGTGCCGCCGCCTTCCAGGACGTACCGCCGCTGGCCGGCCAGCTGACGATGGACGAGGCGATTGCGCGCGCGCTCAAGTACAACCTCGACCGCCGCACCAAGCTGATGGAGGAAGCGCTGGCCCTGAACCAGCTGGACGCGGCCAACCTCGACATGCTGCCGCGCGTGATGGCCGATGCCGGCTACACCTGGCGCAGCAAGGACCTGATCACCAACAGCGTCGACTCGGTCACCGGAGCCCCCTCGCTGGCCCACCCCTTCATCTCGTCCGAGCGCAGCAAGCCGCTGTACGACCTGGGCCTGACCTGGAACATGCTCGACTTCGGCCTGTCCTACCTGAACGCCAAGCAGACCGCCTCGCGCGTCGGCATCGCCTCCGAGCGCCGCCGCAAGGCCATGCACGTGCTGATCCAGGACGTGCGCAGCGCCTTCTGGCGCACCGCCAGCGCCCAGAAGCTGCGCGAGGAAGTGCGCAAGACCATCGACCTGGCCGAAGCCGCGCTGCAGGATGCGCGCAAGGCCGAGAGCGAGCGCCTGCGCTCGCCGGTGGACAGCCTGCGCTACCAGCGCCAGTTGCTCGAGAACCTGCGCCTGTTGGAGAGCATCGAGCAGGAGCTGTCGTCCGGCCAGATCGAACTGGCCAGCCTGATCAACGTGCCGCTCGATACCAGGATCGTGGTGGCCGAGCCGCCCGCCACGCTCGACACCTCGCTGCTCGAGGTCCCGGTGGCCCGCATGGAAGAACTGGCGGTCACCCGCAACGCCGACATCCGCGAGCAGTTCTACAACAGCCGCATCGCGGTCGAAGAGACCAGGCGCACCATGCTCAAGCTGTTCCCCAACCTGTCCTTCAGCTACGACCTGCGCTACGACACCGACAAGTACCTGATCAACAACCGCTGGAACGACGCCGGCATGCACCTGTCGTACAACCTGATGAACCTGCTGTCGGGCCCGTCGCAGAAGAAGCTGGCCGACGCCGGCGTCGCGCTGGCCGACCAGCGCCGCATCGCCGCCCAGATGACCGTGCTGACCCAGCTGCACCTGGCGCGCCTGCAGTACCAGATCGCCTACCGCCAGTACGTGCGCGCCGACCAGATCTGGCAGGCCGACGCCAGGATCGCCGAGCACATGAAAAACCGCGAAGAGGCCGAGGCCCAGAGCAAGCTGGAACAGGTCGCCAACGGCACCACCGCCATCCTCAGCCTGCTGCGCCGCTACCAGTCGCTGGCGCAGCTGCAGGGCGCGGCCGGCAAGGTGCAGGCGACCATGGGCGTCGAGCCCGTGATCGGCAGCGTGACCTCGATGTCGCTCGGCGAATTGACCCGCGAAGTCGGCGCCTCGCTCGACAGCTGGAAGAACCAGGTGGCCACGCCGGCCGCCCCCCCCGCCACCCAACCCGCCGCGCGCTGAACGCGGCAAGCAAGGATACTGTTTTGATGAGTCGTCACCGATCCGGCGCCGCGCGCACGATGCGCCGCGCCGCCATCCTGTCGCTGCTGGCCGGCGCCGCCCACGCGGCCTCGATCCAGCCGCCGGCGCCGCCCCGCCCCATGGCCGCGCTGGAGAAGCAGGACATCCGCGCCCAGCTGGCACCGCGCCGCTACACCACCATCGCCGCCGAAATCGGCGCCAAGATCAAGCGCATCGGCGTGGCCGAAGGCGCCGCCTTCCGCGCCGGCCAGCCGCTGGTCGAACTGGACTGCTCGATCCAGCAGGCCCAGCTCGCGAAAGCCAAGGCCGTGCTGGACGCGGCCCAGAAGACCTACACCTCCAACAAGCGCCTCGACGAGCTGCACTCGATCGGCAAGGTTGAACTCGACGTGTCCGAGGCCGAAGTCAACAAGGCCAAGGCCGACGTTGCCGCGACCTCGGTGGTGCTGTCCAAATGCGTGATCCCGGCGCCGTTCGCCGGCCGCGTGGCCGAGCAGAAGGCGCGCGAGCAGCAGTACGTGCAACCCGGCCAGGCCCTGCTCGACATCCTCGACGACTCCGTCCTCGAGCTCGAATTCATCGTGCCCTCGCGCTGGCTGGCCTGGCTCAAGCCCGGCTCCAGCTTCCAGGTGCACATCGACGAAACCAACAAGAGCTACCCGGCCAAGGTGCAGCGCATCGGCGCCCGCGTCGATCCGGTCAGCCAGTCGGTCAAGCTGTCCGCCGCCATCAGTGGCCATTTCCCCGAGCTGATCGCCGGCATGAGCGGGCGCGTCGCCCTGCAAGCGCCCGCCGGCCAATAACGATAACGATAACGACCAACACGCCTCACTGGAGGAGTCCGACATGAAGAAGACCGCGTCCGCAGCTGCACACACCATCGACATCAAGGTCGGCGCCCACCGCCGCCGTCGTGCGCTGAATGGACGCGGGCCAGCACCGCTCGCGCTCGAACAGCGCGTGATGTTCGACGGCGCCACCGGCGACGCGGTGCTGGCCGCCAAGGCCGCCGCCGACCATGCGGCCGCGGCCCAGGTGGCCGAACGCGGCGCCGACGCCGACCGCAGCGGCGTGGAGCGCCTGCTCAAGGCCGCGCCGGCGGTGCAGCCGGAGACGCAGCGCCACGAAATCGTCTTCATCGAGGATAACGTCGCGAACTACCAGCAGATCGCCGCCAGCGTGCAGCCGGGGACGGAAGTCGTGATCCTCGACCACACCAAGGATGGCCTGCAGCAGATGCTGGCCGCGCTCGAAGGGCACGAGAAGGTGGACGCGATCCACCTCGTCACGCACGGCGGCGAGGCACAGATCGACCTTGGCGCAACCCGCGTCACCGGCGCCAACCTCGACAGCTTCAGCGAGCAGTTCGCGCAGCTCGGCGCCAACCTGAACCAAGGCGGCGACCTGCTGATCTACGGCTGCGACGTCGCCGCCGGCGACGATGGCCAGCAATTCGTCGGCCGCATCGCGACGATGACCAGTGCCGACGTCGCCGCATCCATTGACACCACCGGATCGGCCGCGTTCAACGGTAATTCCGTGCTCGAAACCCACACCGGGTCGATCGAGGCTCGCCCGCTGGATTTCGCCAATTACGACGGCGATCTGACGGTTTTGACCGGCAAGGCAAGCGAAGGCTCCATCGTTGGAACGACGATGACGCTAACCGGGACGACCAGCTCGAATTCGGCCGTGTCAATCCTGATCGTTGACTCCAACAACACACAGAAGACCTTCACCACGACCCCCAGCAAGATGGCATTCAGCCAGGTCGTGGATATCAGCAGTTTCGCAAACGGGACGCTAACCGTCTATTTTTCGCAAAGCGCTAACATCTCGACCACAGTCAACGATAGCGCCGCGACATTCACGGTCACCAAAGACGCTGCCAACCACGCCCCGACCGCGACCGGCAACGCTGTACTGCCGGCGATCGCCGATAACGCCAGCAGCATCAGCGGCGCCTCGGTTACCTCTCTGTTCGGATCGAAGTTCAGCGACGTCGACAACGGCGACACCATGAGCGGCATCGCGATCGTCGGCTATACCCGCGACGCCAGCGCCGGCGAGTGGCAGTACAGCAGCAACAGCGGCTCGACGTGGACCAGCATCGGCAGCTCGGTGACGTCGGCCGGTTCCGCCATCACCTTCAAGTCGACCGACATGCTGCGCTTCGTGCCGGCCAGTGGCTACTCGGGCGCCGCGCCCGCGCTCTCCGTCAAGTTGATGGACTCCACCGCCACCGTCACGACCAATGGCACCGTGGACGCCTCGACGTCCGGCGGTGCCACCGCTTTCAGTAACAGCGTCCTGCTCAACACCTCGGTCACGCAAACCTTCAGCCTGAGCACGCCGGACGCCAAGTTCGTCTCGCTGCTGTCGGGTTCGAACTACGACCCGTTCAACGACACCCAGTCGCATGCCGCCGACACCGACCTGGTCGGCGACGCCAACAATCCGCTGCTGCTGGGCGGCTATGACTCGACGACCAACACGCTGTACTACCGCGTCCGCATCGGCAACCCGACGATCTCGAAGGGTGTGCCGACGTTCTCGGGCGTGCTGCTGCTCGGCCTGGACGTGAATGGCGACGGCAAGCTGGACATCTTCATCGGCGTGGACGGCCGCAACAACGGCCTGGGCGTTGTCACCTTCAACACCGGCGCTGACCTGAACAACAGCCCGAGCACCACGTCGATCACCGCGCCGGTCGCCGCTGGCGGCAGCTACTCGTATCAATTCGTCACCACCCCGACCACCGACATCGGCGGCGATGGCAAGACCGACGCCTACCTGACCTTCTCGGTGCCGTTCAGCGCCCTGCAGTCGCGCCTGACCGCGCTGGGCAAGGGATCCATCACGACCAGCACCCCGCTGGGCTTCGTGCTGCTGACGATGACCCAGAATAACTCGATCAACGGCGACATCGGCGGCATCGGCGGGATGACCAAGGCCCAGAAGGACATGACCTGGAACGCCCTCGGCCTGCTCAAGCCGACCAGCCTTGTCGCGCCTTCGCTCGGCGGCATTTCGGGCAATGTCCAGTACGTCGAGAACGCCAGCGGCGTCGCGCTGGCGCCGACTGCCACCTTCAGCGATTTCGATACGCGCAACTACAACGGCGGCAAGCTGGAAGTGACGATCACCACCGGTGCCGACACCGGCAAGGACGTGCTGGCGCTGTCGTCCGGCAGCGTAACGGCGGCCAATGGCGTGGTCAGCGTGAACGGCACGCAGGTCGGCACCTATACCTTTGCCAGCAATGTGCTGACCGTGAACTTCGCCGGCGCCAACGTGACCGCCGACCAGGTCGCCGCGGTGGTGCGCGCCGTGAACTTCTCGAACAACAGCGATGCACCGTCCACCACCAATCGCGCGGTGCAGTTCAAGATCACCGACCCGGACGGCAACGCCAACTCGCCGACCCTGGCCCAGGTCGCGGTACTGGTCCAGGCAGTCAACGATGCGCCGGCGGTTACCGGTAGCGCCACGGCGCTTAACCGCAGCGTTACTGTCGGCACCACGTATACCGTCAGTACCGCCACGACGGCCAACGCGTTGATCCTCGCGAAAGGCACCAATTCCAACCTGTCGGTCTCGGACATCGATGCCGGCAGCGGCACCGTGCGCGTGACGATGAGCGTGACCACCGGCGTGCTCGAGCTGTACAACGGCAGCACCATCGTGGCTGCCTCCACCACGATCGACGGCGTCACCTTCACCGGCTCGCAGACCGGCTCGCTGGTCATGACGGGGACGATCGCCAACATCAACGCCTTCCTGGCCGGCACCAACACTACCGCCACCAAGGTGCTGTTCCAGTCGGGCCTGATGGCGGCAGGTTCGGCCACGGTCAGCCTGAGCGTCAATGACCTGGGCAATACCGGCGTGGGTGGTCCCCTGTCGGCGTCCTCCACGGTCGGGACCATCGCCGTTACCTCCAGCGCGGGCTCCCCAGGCACCGTGACCGGCGCGGTGACCGAAGACCAGAACGTCTCGGGCGGGAACCTCACGACGAGCGGCACGCTCAGCCAGAACATCACCGCGGTCGCCTTCCTTGGCAATAACGGAAGCGGCGCCCAGCTTGGCACGCTCAGTTACTCGGCCGGCAGCGGGAACTGGACTTATACCGTCTCCAACAGTGCCGCCGCAGTGCAGGCGCTGACTTACGGCCAGTCGATCGAGGAAAGCTTCAAGGTCACGACGGCGGGTGGTGCGGTGTATGTGCGCGTCACCATCAATGGCGTGAACGACGCGCCGACGCTGACCGTCACCAACGGCACCGGCAACTTCACCGAGCGCGGTGCGGCAACCAGCCTGTTCAGCGGCGCCACCGTCACCCTCGGTGCCGGCGAAAGTGGCCAGTCGATCACCAACATGGCGATGACGGTGTCGAACGTGTTCGATGGCGACCAGATCGTCATCGACGGCACCACGGTTTACCTCGACACCGCGTCCAACAATACGCTCACGACCAATGGTTATAGTGTGACCGTGAGCGTATCGGGCTCGACTACCACACTGACCATCGACACCGGCTATGCCAGCACGTCGGCGATCCAGACCCTGGTGACCGGAATGGCCTACCAGTCGGCCAGCCGCAACCCGACCAACTATGGCGCCAATCCCAATCGGGTCTTCACCATCACCAGCCTGAAAGACTCCGGCAAGACCGACCAGGGAGGCGTCGATACCGCCTCGCTCAACCTGTCGCGCACGGTGACGGTGACGCCGGTGAACGACGCGCCGGTCTTGATTGCCTCGACCGTCACGCTGGACCAGAACAGCACCATCAAACTTGACAGCAGCTTCCTGCTGGCGAACGATCCGGATACCGTGGATTCCGACCTCACCTACACGGTGACGCTCGCACCGACGAAGGGCACGATCAAGCTCGATGGACAGGCAACGAGCACGTTCACGCAGCAACAGGTCAATGACGGCCGGGTGACCTACACCGCCAACGGCAGCGGCACGGCTGATTCCTTCAACGTCAGCGTGACCGATAAGACGACGCCGGTGAGCGGCACCGTCAGCATCGTGATCAACACGGTAAACTACGCGCCGAGCAGCGCCGACAACAGCGTGACCACGTCCGAGGACGTGCCCTACGTATTCGGCACCGCTGACTTCGCGTTCAACGACCCCAACAACGCCGACACCCTGTCGAAAGTCGCCTTGTTCACCCTGCCGGCCAAGGGCACACTGCAGACCTATGTCAATGGCTCCTGGCAGGACGTGACCGCCGCGAACACCATGGTGACCGCGTCCGAGATCGCGGCGGGCCACTTGCGCTTCGTCCCGGTCGCACATGCTTACGCCAGCCCTTACACCAGCTTCACGTTCAAGGTCTACGATCCGGGCAATCTGTCGTCGGGCGAAACCCAGATGACGGTGGGCGTCACCCACGTCAACCACGCGCCGGTCGGACAGAACGCGTCGATCACCACCAGCCAGGGTACGTCGTACAGTGGCACCGTTCCGGTTGCGACCGACATCGACAACGACACGCTGACCTATTCGAAGTCGAGCGATCCGGGCCACGGCACGGTCACCTTCAACAGCAACGGCAGCTACACCTATACGCCGGCCGGCGGCTACAGCGGGTCCGACAGCTTCGGCTACACCGTCAGCGATGGCAAGGGCGGCACCAGCAGCTACACGGTCAGCATCACCGTCGTTGCCCCGCCTAGCTTGTCGTACAGCGGCACCGTCTTCGCCGAGGCGGCGGCAAACGACGGCTCAATCAGCACCTCGGTAACAATTACGTTGGTCAACGGGAGCTTTACCGGTACCGACGGGCAGGAGCTGTCCGGAATCACGTTCAGCAATGTGCCCGCTGGCCTGACCGCGCATGTCACCCGGACCAGCGCTACCACGGCGGTGCTGAGCTTCACCGGCAACGCCACCGCGCACGCGAATGCCAATGACGTTGCCAACGTCGGCGTCGCTTTCGGCAACGCGGCTTTCGTCAGCGGCAATGCAGGCGGCGTGACCGGCGCCAGCCGTTCGGACATCAGCATCGACTTCACCGATCCGCCTGCGGACGTTACCGCGCCCATCGTTGGCGCTAGCCAGTCGTTCAGTTATGCCGAGAATCGTCCGGCAAATGCCGTGATCGGCACGGTTAGCGCGACGGACAACGTGGCCGTGACAGGGTTCCGCTTCGCCGACAGCCACAGTGCGACAAGCAACGACGGCTTCTTCGCTATCGACAGCAGCGGCAAGATCACGATAACCGCGGCGGGCGCCGCTGCCGGTGTCAATGACTACGAGAGCGGGCCGAACCACAGCTACGTGTACGCGGTGCAGGCGGGCGATGCGGCTGGCAACTGGTCGGCTAGCCAGAACGTGACGCTCAACGTGACCGACGTCGACGAGATCCCGCCGACGGTGACGATCACCAGCGACAAATCCTCGCTCGGCCCGAACCAGAGCGCGACAATCACCTTCACCTTTAGCGAGGATGTCGGTACCAGCTTCACCGCCGACGACATCACGGTGGGATCGGGCACGCTGTCGGATCTCACCAAGACCGACGCGACGCATTACACCGCTACCTACACTCCGGCTGCCAACACGAGCACCAACGTGACGATCGGCGTCGGTGTCAACAAATTCAGCGACATCGCGCTGAACGCAAATACGGTGGGCGACAGCGTTACCCTCGCGGTTGACACGCTGCCGCCGGTGATCACCGGCCCCGGCGGATCGCACGATGGCACTGCGACTATCAGCATCGCCGAGAACACGACTGAGGTGTTCATATTCCAGGCCAACGAAACCTCGACCTGGTCGATCGTCGGGGGCACGGACAGCGCGAAGTTCCAGATCGATGCTGACGGCAAGCTCAGTTTCAAAACCGCGCCTGACTTCGAAACCCCGAAAGGCGGCGCCGACGCCGACTCGAACGCGTATCAGGTGCAGGTGCAAGCGACCGATGCCAAGGGCAATGTCACCACGCAGATGGTGAGAGTGGACGTGACCAACCTGGACGAGGTGGCGCCGGCATTCACCTCGGCCGATACTGCCAACGCGGTCGAGAAGCAAAGCCTGCTGTACACGGCGCATGCCACCGACAACGTGGACTTCACCAACAAG
>JAEWEK010000376.1 GCA_023389425.1 Pseudomonadota bacterium
TTCTTGAACAGGTCGAAGCCGGTCTTCTTCACGGCTTCCACCACTTCATTCGTTCCTTCCTGCTGCGCTTTCCCCTGCTGAGGCTGCTGCGGCAGGGCCGCGCCCGGCATGCCACCCGCCATGGCCGCATTCATCGCCGGCATTCCCGGCATCAGCGTGGCCACCGACTTGCGGCGCACCTTCACATCCCACTGCGGTTCCCACGCCGCCTTCGGGTCCTTCGGACGCGGCGGATAAGCCATGTTCAGCTCGTCGCCGTAAGCGATCACGTGCGACATCGCCATCGCGCCCACTGCCTCCTTCGGTGCCACGCACTCGGTGGCGCTGCCCGGCAGGATCACCTTCTCCTTCTGCCATTTGGCGATCGCGCTGTCCGGCTGGTAGTTGATGAGGCCCAAGCCCATCTCCGGCAGTTCGCTCGAGGTCCAGTACACCACTTCCATTTCCTCGCCGCCGGCGCCCTGCTCGCGCGTGCCCATCGCCTGCACGAACCAGCCCGTGGCTTGCGGCATCGCCTTCCACTTGAACAGCACGCCGCCCGCGGCATCGCTGCGGTTTGCCTCCACCGCAGGCATCAGGTCGTGCGCGGCGTCGATGTTGAACTTGAAGCCGTCGGGCACGCCATCGCCGCTGAAGCCGTGTTCGCCGGCCAGGCTGGCGCCTTCCGGCAGCAGGCGGTCGTCGACCTTGTTCGGCCACACCGGACGGCCCGGCGCCGGCGACGGCGGGTTCAGGGTCGCGCCGCGGTTCTGGAAGAACTTGCTGTACTGGGAAGGATCCATCTTCGCCAGGTCCAGCACCAGCGGCTGGCCCTTGCGCACTTCGGCGCCGCAACCCCAGTACAGGTACATCTTCCCTTTCGGCGCATTCGGACCGGCCATGCCCGCGGCCGGATCCACATTGCCTTCGCCCGGCTTCTCCAGTTCAGGCGCCTGCAGGTTCAGCGCCGGCGCCAGCTTGCTGCCGGCCGGGACCGCCAGCGTTGCCGCCTTCAGATTCGGCTTGTCGCGCGTCAGGAAGGTCACGTCCATCCAGCGTCCCTGTCCCTGGGCCTGGGTCTGGCCGAAGGTGTTGCCGCGCTCCGCGGCTTTCGGCGCGCTGCCGCCACCGCCGAACAGGCTGCCCAGCATGCCGGTCACGCCGCCCATGCCGCCCATGCCCGCCGCCGCTGCGGCCGCCGGCGTCGGTACGCCGCCGACGAAGGTGGCGAGGTCGATGTAGGCCTGGCTGACAGGCGGTTTGACTTTCTGGACGACTTCCGCGGCGGACGCGGACGAGAGCGCAAACAGGCCGGAAACGGCGAGCGCGAGCGGTTTGAGCGAAGACACGTGAACTCCTTGTTTGACCGGTTTGGAAGACGCGAATTCTAGCCCGCGAAAGTCCATGCGAAACCGTGTCCGTCCCCGATTCCCCCAAGCTTGGGGTGGTTATTTTGATGCACATCAACGACGTTATTGCGCCGCATCAATATCCTTCACATCAGCGAATTCCAAACGAGCGAAAGAAGAAGAAAATGAAGCAGTCGATCCTGAAACTGATGGTCGCCGTCGTCGGCCTGGTGGGCGCGAACGCGATGGCGCAAGAGTCGCCGTGGCTGGTCCGGGCGCGCGCCGTCTATCTCGATCCGGCAAACAAGTCTGGCCCCGTTGCCGGCGTCGGCGCGGATGACCGCATCCACGTGAGCACCAAAACCATCCCCGATGTGGACGTCTCGTATTTCTTTACCCCGAACATCTCCGCTGAACTGGTCCTGACCTATCCGCAAAAGCACGACGTGACCCTCGACGGCGCCAGGATCGGCAGCTTCAAGCACCTGCCGCCGACCCTGACCGCGCAGTACCACTTCCTGCCGGGCGCCGGCATCAACCCTTACATCGGTGCGGGCATCAACTACACGCTGCTGTCGAGCGTGAACCTGCTGAACGGCGCGGGCCGCCTCGACCATGACAGCGTCGGCCTCGCCTTGCAGGCCGGAGTGGACTTCAAACTGGACAAGAATTGGTCAATCAACCTGGACTTGAAAAAGGTCCGGATTCGCAGTGACGTGTACATTTCCGGCGCCCGCGCGAGCGACGTCAAAGTGGACCCGCTGCTCATTGGAGTGGGGGTGGGATACAGATTCTGAACTAACGATAAATACAGCTTCCAGCAAAAGCAGGAAACCGGCCCAGGCGGCCGGTTTTTCTTTTGTGCGTTCGCAGCAAGGGACGCGATTATTTCGCCGGCTTTTTGAAATGCTCGACCAGGAAATCGATGAAGGCGCGGGTGCGCGCGGGCTGGTTGGCGCGGCTGGCGTAATACGCAAACAAATCGGCCGAAGGCAGGGCGAATTCCGGCAGCACGATGCGCAGGCGCCCGCTTTCCAGGTAGCGCGCCGCATCCCACTCCGAGCGGATCAGGATGCCGTGCCCGTCCAACGCCCAGCCGAGCACGATGTCGCCATCGTTGCTCGACATGCTGGCGTGGACCTTCACCACTTCGGTATGGTCCTTGCGGACGAAGCGCCAGATGCCGTAGGCGTCGTCGTTCTGGCGGTGGATGATGCAGCGGTGCTGGGCGAGGTCGGCCAGCGTCTTCGGGGTGCCGTAGCGTTCCAGGTACTTGGGCGACGCGCACAGGAAGCGCCGGTTGGACAGGATGCGGCGCGCGTTCAGGCGGCGGTCGGGCAGGGTGCCGAAGCGGATCGCGAGGTCGAAGCCGCTTTCCACCAGGTCGACCGCGCGGTCCGTCACTTCGACCTGCACTTCCACCTCCGGATGGCGTTTCACGAACTGCGAGATCAGCGGCGCCACCGTGGTGCGGCCGAAGCCGAGCGTCGCGTTCACGCGCAGCAGGCCGCGCGGCGCGTCGCGGCCGGACGATACCGCTTCCTCCATCTCGCGGACCTCGGCCAGGATGCGCACCGCGTGGCGCAGGTAGGTTTCGCCTTCGCTGGTCAGGCTGATGCTGCGCGTGGTCCGCTGCACCAGCTGCACGCCCAGCCGCTGCTCCATCTGCGCCAGCCGCTTGCTGGCCGCCGGCGGCGTGATGTCGAGCGCGCGCGCCGCCGCCGACAGGCTGCCGTGCCGCGCCAGCAGCAGGAAGAACTCCAGCTCGGAGATGGTTTCGGTTTTCACTATGGTTTAAAACACTTATGAATCTGGAGACATTATAATCCCGCGCCCAAGCCCTATCCTTGAGGCTTCCGTCACCCACCGCCCAAGCTGCAATGAAAATCGTCGACATCCGCGAAAAGACCGTGCCGATCAGCTCCTCGATCCGCAACGCCTACATCGATTTCTCCAAGATGACCCTGAGCCTGGTCGCCGTGGTCACGGACGTGGTCCGCGACGGCAAGCCGGTCATCGGCTACGGCTTCAACTCCAACGGCCGCTACGGCCAGGGCAAGTTGATGCGCGAACGCTTCATTCCCCGCGTGCTGGAAGCCGATCCGACATCGCTGGTCGATGCAAGCGGCGACAACTTCGACCCGCACAAGATCTGGGCCGCGATGATGAGCAACGAGAAGCCCGGCGGCCATGGCGAGCGCTCGGTGGCGGTCGGCACCATCGACATGGCGGTGTGGGACGCGGTCGCCAAGATCGCCGGCAAGCCCTTGTTCCAGCTGCTCGCCGACCGCTACGGCAACGGCACGCCGGAGCGCAAGGTGTTCGTCTACGCGGCCGGCGGCTACTACTACCCGGGCCAGGACCACCAGAAGCTCAAGGACGAGATGAAGAGCTACATCGACCGCGGCTACACGGTGGTGAAAAAAAAGATCGGCGGCGCCTCGCTCGACGAGGACCTGCGCCGCATCGACTCGATCCTGTCGGTGCTGCAGGACGGCCAGAAGCTGGCGGTGGACGCCAACGGCCGCTTCGACCTCGACACCGCGATCAAGTACGCCAAGGCGCTGTCGCAGTACGACCTGTTCTGGTACGAGGAAGCGGGCGACCCGCTCGACTTCGAGCTGCAGGCCACACTGCGCAATTACTACGACAAGCCGATGGCGACGGGCGAAAACCTGTTCTCGATGCAGGATGCGCGCAACCTGATCCGCTACGGCGGCATGCGCGCCGACCGCGACTGGCTGCAGTTCGACTGCGCGCTCTCGTACGGACTGGTGGAGTACCTGCGCACCCTTGACATGCTGCACCAGCATGGGTGGTCGCGCACGCGCTGCATCCCGCACGGCGGCCACCAGATGTCGCTGAATATCGCGGCAGGACTTGGGCTCGGCGGAAACGAGTCCTATCCGGACCTGTTCCAGCCCTACGGCGGTTTTCCGGATGGCGTGAAGGTGGAGAACGGCTACATCACGATGCCGGATTTGCCGGGCATCGGTTTCGAGGGCAAGGCCGACTTGTATTGGGAGATGCAGAAGGTCGCGGCGTAAGGACGGAAGGTCGTCCTCGCGAAAGCGGGGACCCCATTTCCCATGCGTGCCATGCGGAAGCAAAATGGGGTTCCCGCCTGCGCGGGAACGACGTTCACCCTTGGAGAATCATCGCGTCTCCTGCAGCACCGCGCGCAACGGGCCGCGCAGCGAATTGCAGACGATGATGTCCTCCGCGCTTTCCAGCATCTCGCGCGTGATGATCTTCTCGCTCGCGCGCCACGCCGGCGCCGCGAGCATCACCGCGCGCAGCACTCCGGGCAACAGGCCGCACGACAGTGGCGGCGTGTACCAGCGCCCGTTCAGGCGCACGAATACATTGCTGCGCCCACCCTCCGTCAGCTCGCCGCGTTCGTTGAAGAACAGCGTATCGAAGGCGCCCCTGGCCTCGGCCGCGCGCCACGCCACGTCGTAGCGGGCGCGCTTGCTGGTCTTGTGGGCCAGGAAGACATCGGAAGAGCAGGTGGCTTCCGGCGACAGCAGCAAGCGCACCGGTTCGTTCGGATTGGGACCGAGCGGCGCCGACGTGGCCCTTGGAGCGCCGTCGCTGCCGATTGCCAGCCTGACACGGTGCAGTCCGCCCGGCAGCGCCAGGCAGGTATCGACGACGGCGGCGCGTGCCCGTTCGCGGTCGAAGGGAAAGCCGAAATAAGTGCACGAGGCGCCGATGCGGTCCAGGTGTGCGTCGAGGTGGCGCGGGCCATCCTCGTAGCTGGCGCGGATCGTCTCGAACAGTTCGAACTCGTTCGGCATCCCGGTCAGGAAGCGCGCCTTGAGCTGGCATTCCGCGTATTCGGACTGGGCCTCGCTGTCGAACACGATGCCGGCGCCGACGCCCATTTCGCCGCGCCGTACGCCGCAGCGGTCCGCGCCGAGCGCCAGCGTGCGGATCGGCACCGACAGGCAGAACTCGCCGAGCGCCTGGCCCGCGGCCGGTGGATCGATCCAGCCGATCGCGCCGGTGTAGATGCCGCGCGCCGTGCTTTCCAGTTCGCGGATGATCTGCATGGTGCGCAGCTTGGGCGCGCCGGTGATCGAGCCGCAGGGGTAGAGCGCATCGAGCACGTCGCCCAGCGCCGCGCCGGCGCGCACGCGTGCCCGCACGGTCGACGTCATCTGCAACACGTCGCCGAAGCGCTGCACCTCGAACAGCGCCGGCACCTCCACGCTGCCGGTCTCGGCGACGCGGCCAAGGTCGTTGCGCAGCAGGTCGACGATCATCAGGTTCTCTGCGCGGTTCTTGGGATCGGCCGCCAGCGCGGCGGCCAGTTGCGCATCCTGGCCGGCGTCGCCGCTGGCGCGCGCCGTGCCCTTCATCGGCCGTGCCACCAGCGTGCCGCCTTCATGGCGCATGAACAGTTCAGGCGACAGCGACATCACCGCGCGCCCGCCCGGCAATCCGATCAGCGCGCCGTAGGGCACCGGCTGGCGCGCCCGCAGGCGCGCGAACAGCGCCGCAATCGGGCCGAAGGCGTCGAAGCGCAGGCGGAAGGTGTAGTTGACCTGGTAGGTGTCGCCGGCCGCGATGTACTCGCGGATGGCGCCGATGGCGCGCGCGAATTCGTGCTCGCTCAAGCTCGGCGCGATGCCGGCGATGCCGGCCGGCTCGTCCTGCGGGGTGCGGGTGGCGAGCCAGGCGTCGACCTGCGCCGCTGTCAATCTGTCGCACTGGCGAAACAGCAGCACCTGCGCCAGCGGACCGTCCACGCCGCGCGTGCCGATGCCGGCCAGCGCCTCGCCCAGTTCATAGGTAAACAGCGGCACCGCATACAGGCCGCGCGCCAGTTCGCGCTCGAGGTCGGCCAGCAGCTGCGGCCAGCCGGCGGCATCGGAACAGGTGAGGGTGGCGGCGTGGCCGCTGTACAGGCGCGAGCGGGATGCGCCGGCATCCGGGCTGGCGTCGTCGAGCAGGGCGAAGACTTCGTCGTTGTGCATTGCTATGCCAGCGCCGGTACCGCGAGCAGCAGCGCAAGCTGCAGCGGCGCGCCGTCGGTTGGATTGTGTTTGAAGCCGCTCTTGGCGAAGCGGTGCCAGCGCCCGGTGACGTAGCTGACCAGCAGCACCGCGCGCGCCGCCACTTCTTCCTCGGCGCCGACGCCCTGCGATGCCGCCAGCCGCAAGGCCTGCTTGCAGGCCAGTTCGATCTTGTCATAGAACTGGTTCATGCGCAGCTGCAGCCGTTCGTCTTCGCCCACCAGCGCGTCGCCGATCAGCACCCGCGTCATGCCCGGGTTGTTGGCGGCGAAGGCGAGCAGCATCGAGACGATGGCCTGCGCCTGTCCGATGCCGCGCTCCTCGCGCTCGGCGATCTGGTTAATCAGCGTGAACACCGAGGTCTCGATGAACTCGATCAGGCCCTCGAACATCTGGGCCTTGCTGGCGAAGTGGCGGTACAGCGCCGCTTCCGACAGCGACAGCCGCGCCGCCAGTGCGGCGGTGGTGATCTTCTCGCCCTTCGGGTGTTCGAGCATCCCGGCGAGCGCCTGGAGGATCTGCAGTTTGCGTTGCCCTGGCTTGGTACTGGACATGGATTCCAATCGTTAGTTGAGGACAGGTTCAGCGCAGCTTGTGCATGGATCCGGGAAGCTGGCGCACAGATTTTACTTTGACATCGACATACCGTGGCCTTTTCAGCATCCGCGGCAGCGGCGCGGCGCCGATCGGGTCGCTCATGCGCAGGTACTGCGTGGTCCACACCGTGCGCATGCCGAGCCGCTTCGCGCTTTTCAGGTTCGCCAGCGTGTCCTCGACCAGGATGCAGCGCCGCGCCGACAGGCCGTGCCGGCGCAGCAGCCGGCGCAGCATCAGCGTCGATGGCTTGGGGCGCAGCTGCCGGTGCACGTGCATGTTTTCGATCGAGATGTGATGCGCGAACTGGCGCTGCACACCGAGATGCCGGATGACATCTTTCGAGTATTTTGCTGGCGCGTTTGTCAGCAGAATCTTACGTCCGCACAGTTGGTGCAACTGGCGGCGCAAACCGCGCTCGGCGCGTATCATTTGACTCAGCTGTGGCAGCGCATGCGTTTCCCGCAAAAAGTGTGCCGCGCTAACCTGATGGTGTCGAATCATTCCGAGCAGTGTCGCGCCGTAACGTTTCCAGTATCCAAGGCGTGCGGCATTGACGGCTTCCTGGCTTGCCGGCGTGTCGCCGTCGCCCAGTACCCGCGCGATGTAGAGGTTCATGTTGGCGCTGATGGCGGGGAAGATGGCATGCGATGCGTCATGCAAGGTATTGTCCAGATCGAACAGCCAGACAGGTGGGCGGCGCGTAGCAT
>JAEWEK010000039.1 GCA_023389425.1 Pseudomonadota bacterium
CTTCTCGACCTGCAGGATGTCGAGTTCGCCTTCCAGCTGGCCGAGCAGGTGCTCGAGGCGCTTGGCGACGTTGAAGATCTCGAGGATGACCTGCTTCTGCTCGAGCTTGAGCGGCAGGTGGGCGGCCACGGTGTCGGCCAGCCGGCCGGCGTCGTCGATGCCGGCCAGCGATGCCAGGATCTCGGGCGGAATCTTCTTGTTGAGTTTGACGTACTGGTCGAACTGCTGGACGATCGCGCGGCGCATCGCCTCGACTTCGGAATCGTCGCCGGTCTCGGAATCGACCGGGGTCAGTTCGGCCACGAAATGGCTGGCCGTATCGCTGATATGGTCGATGCGCGCGCGCTGCGAGCCCTCGACCAGCACTTTCACGGTGCCGTCCGGCAGCTTCAGCATCTGCAGGATATTGGCCACGCAGCCGATCTCGTAGATGTCGTCGGCCGACGGTTCGTCCTTGGCTGCGGCTTTTTGAGCGGCAAGCATGATGCTCTTGCCCTGCTCCATCGCAGCTTCGAGTGCCTTGATCGACTTGGGCCGGCCAACGAACAGAGGTATCACCATATGCGGAAACACGACCACGTCGCGCAGGGGCAGCAGGGGCAGCGTCGTTTGTTCGGTTAATTTCGAAGTTGTCATGGCATACCTTATAAAAAGCGTGTTGACGATGTTGGGCTTTTGCGGTCCAAATACAAGGCCCGCTCAAGAATAATTTTCTACAAGTAAAACTTTGTGCCCAATGTCGTTCCGATAAAAGCCGCCGCCGTAATGAAAAAAGCCACCTTCGCGAACGGTGCCGCGAGAGTGGCTTTTCGATTGAAGCCGCGTCTTTTATTGAGGAAAATTGTACCGCCAAATTTCAGCGCTTCAAGTCCTTTTGTGGCGTGTTTGCCGGGAAATTTTTAATTTTCTCCGGAAGCTTTCGCCGGTTCGCTGTAAATCAGCAAAGGTTTCGCGCCATTCGTGATCGTATTTTCATCGATCACGACTTTCACGACGTTTTGCTGGTTCGGCAGCTCGTACATGACGTCCAACAGCGAATTCTCAAGGATGGAGCGCAGGCCGCGCGCGCCGGTCTTGCGGGCCAGTGCCTTGCGGGCGATGGCGTGCAGTGCGGCCGGGCGGATTTCCAGTTCCGCACCTTCCATTTCCAGCAGCTTGGAATACTGCTTGATCAGCGCATTCTTGGGCTCGATCAGGATCTGGATCAGCGCTTCCTCGGTCAGCTCGGCCAGCGTGGCGACGACCGGCAGGCGGCCGACCAGTTCCGGGATCAGGCCGAACTTGATCAGGTCCTCGGGTTCGACTTCCATCAGCAGGTCGGAGTTCGAACGTTCGGACTGGCTCTTGACGCTGGCCGCGAAACCGATGCCGGATTTTTCCGAGCGGTTCTGGATGATCTTGGCCAGGCCGTCGAAGGCGCCGCCGCAGATGAACATGATGTTGGTCGTGTCGATCTGGACGAAATCCTGGTTGGGGTGCTTGCGGCCACCCTGCGGCGGCACCGAGGCCATGGTGCCTTCGATCAGCTTGAGCAGGGCTTGCTGCACGCCTTCGCCGGACACGTCGCGCGTGATCGAGGGATTGTCCGATTTACGCGAAATTTTGTCGATTTCGGCGATGTAGACGATGCCGCGCTGGGCTTTTTCGACTTCGTAATTGCAGCTCTGCAGCAGCTTTTGAATGATGTTCTCGACGTCTTCGCCGACGTAGCCGGCTTCCGTCAGCGTGGTCGCGTCGGCGATCACGAACGGGACGTTGAGCATGCGCGCGAGCGTCTGCGCCAGCAGGGTTTTGCCGGAACCGGTCGGGCCCACGAGCAGGATGTTGCTCTTGGCCAGTTCGACGTCGTCCTTCTTGCCCAGGTGCTTGAGGCGCTTGTAATGGTTGTACACGGCCACCGACAGGATGCGCTTGGCAGTCTGCTGGCCGATCACGTACTGGTCCAGCAGCGCGGCGATCTCGTGCGGGGTCGGCAGGTCGGACTTGGCGCCGGCCACGGTTTCCACGCTCGAGGTTTCGTCGCGGATGATGTCGTTGCACAGATCGATGCACTCGTCGCAGATGAAGACCGATGGACCTGCGATGAGCTTTTTCACCTCGTGCTGGCTTTTGCCGCAGAACGAGCAGTACAGAAGTTTTTCGCCGCTGGAGGATTTTTTGTCAGACATGGGGCAGGATTCTGTTGAATTGCTATGAATATAACGCTAATACGGGGGCGCAACAAGTGCGCACGACATGCTCATGCTACCCGAAATGAAAAAGAAACGCCCGAACGCGCTCACGCCCGGGCGTATTTCAGCAACACCTTGTGGGGTGCATCAAGCGCGGTTGACCAGCACCTTGTCGATCAGGCCATAGGCGACGGCTTCCTCGCCCGACATGAAACGGTCGCGGTCGGTGTCCTTGTGGATCTGTTCGACGCTCTGGCCGGTGTTTTCGGCCATGATGCGGGCCAGGCGTTCGCGCAGGTACAGGATTTCCTTGGCCTGGATCTCGATGTCCGAGGCCATGCCCTGCGAACCGCCGGACGGCTGGTGGATCATGACGCGCGAATTCGGCAGCGAGTAGCGCTTGCCCTTGGCGCCGGCGGCCAGCAGGAAGGCGCCCATCGACGCGGCCAGGCCGGTGCACAGGGTCGACACGTCCGGCTTGATGAAGTTCATCGTGTCGAAGATGGCCAGGCCGGCCGAGACCGAGCCGCCCGGCGAGTTGATGTACAGCGAGATGTCCTTGTCCGGGTTCTCGCTCTCGAGGAACAGCAGCTGGGCCACGATCAGGTTGGCCATCTGGTCGTTGACCGGCCCAACCAGGAAGATCACGCGCTCCTTCAGCAGGCGCGAGTAGATGTCGTATGCGCGCTCGCCGCGGCCGCTCTGTTCGACCACCATCGGCACGAGGCCGAGTGCTTGAGTGTCCAATGCCGGATTACGGTACATGTTCTGATCCTTGTAAATATGGGACTAGTCGACGTCGTTCCCGCGAAAGCGGGAACCCCATTTTACGTGCAAGGCCGCACACGCATAAATGGGGTTCCCGCTGCGCGGGAAGTCGTCCACGGCAGTGCCGAGGACGACAGTCTGTCTGTTCCCGCAGTCTCGAAAGAAGTAGCTTACCTTGGCGCTTACGCGGCCGGGTTGCTACCCATCAGTTCGTCGAAAGCGACGTCCTTCGACGACACTTTTGCCTTGCCGAGCACATAGTTAACGACGTTTTCTTCCAATACAAGAGCTTCCACTTCGCCCAGGCGGCGACGGTCGCTGTAGTAGTACTTCAGGACTTCCTTCGGATCTTCGTAGCTCTGCGCGAAGTCTTCGATCTGGGCCTTCACCTGCTCCGAGGTGGCTTGCAGGTTCTGGTCGTTGACCAGCTGGCCCAGGATCAGGCCCAGGCGCACGCGGCGCTCGGCCTTCGGTGCGAACCAGTCGTTCTGGAACGGCAGGTTCTTGACGTCCATGCCGCGCTGGGCCATGTCCTGGCGGGTCATTTCGGCCAGGCGCTGCGAATCCTGCTCGATCATGACTTTCGGCACGTCCAGCTCGGTGGCCTTGACCAGCGCGTCCATTACGGCTTCCTTGTTGCGGGCCTTGATGCGGGCGTTGACTTCACGCTCCAGGTTGACCTTGATGTCTTCGCGCATCTTGGCGATGTCGCCATTGTCGATGCCCAGCGATTTGGCGAACTCGGCGTCCACTTCCGGCAGGTGCGCCCACTCGAGCTTCTTCAGGGTGATGGTGAACTGGGCGGTTTTACCGGCCACGTCCTTGCCATGGTAGTCCTCCGGGAAGTGCAGGTCGAAGGTCTTCGACTCGCCCACCTTCAGGCCGACGGTGGCGGCTTCGAATTCCGGCAGCATGCGGCCTTCACCCAGCACGAAGGCGTAGTCTTCGGCCTTGCCGCCGGCGAACTCGACGTCGTCGATCTTGCCCACGAAGTCCACGGTGGCGCGGTCGCCATTGGCCGCGACCGGCTCGCCGCCGGTGCCGTGCTCGCCTGCCTCACCCTTGGTGTGGAAGTGCACGCGCTGCTTGCGCAGGATGTCGATGGTCTTGTCGATTTCGGCGTCCGACACGTCGGTCTTGACGGTCTCGACTTCGACGCTGGACAGTTCCGGGATCACGACGTCCGGGTAGACTTCGAAGGTGGCGTCGAAGGCCAGGGTGCCTTCCGGCGCGTCCTGCTTCGGCTCGATTTTCGGGAAACCGGCAACTTTCAGCTCGGCCTCATTGGCGGCGGCATTGAAGGCGCGGCCGACTTTGTCGTTCAGCACGTCGCTTTCGATCTGGTAGCCGTATTGCGCGGCGACCATCTTCATCGGCACTTTGCCAGGACGGAAGCCAGGGGCGCGCGCCGTCTTCGCCTGTTGCTTGAGGCGCTTTTCGACTTCGGAACGCACGTCCGCGACCGGAACGGAGATGGTCAAGCGGCGCTCGAGTTTACCCAGGGTTTCGACTTCAGTTGCCATTGTAAAAATCGTCCAAAAAATAAATTGTTCGTGGTGCGAGGAGGGGGACTCGAACCCCCACACCATTGCTGGCGTCAGGACCTAAACCTGGTGCGTCTACCAATTTCGCCATCCTCGCGCAGGATTGCTGGATCTTGCCACAAAAACAAAGGGCGCCCGACAGTGAAACCGGCCGCCCTGCACTCCGCTGTTTAGGGGCTACAACTTCAACCCGCTATTTTACTGGAATTTCTGACACGATTCGAGCGTTTTTTGCTCGCCGGTGTGCGCGGCCCGGCTAACCGTCGGGTATCGCCATGAGCGAAATATGCATGACCTATAATGGCGCACCACATTACCAGGCCCCGCCGAACCGATACAAATGGCAGTAGACCATTACGAGAATTTCCCCGTCGCCTCGATCCTGCTGCCGCGCCGCCTGGTGCCGGCGGTGGAGGCGATTTATTCCTTTGCCCGCAGCGCCGACGATATCGCCGACGAAGGCGATGCCCTGCCGGCGCAGCGCCTGGCCGCGCTGGCGGCCTACGAGGCCCAGCTCGATGCGATCGGACGCGGCGAGACGCCGGCCGGTCCGATGTTCGCCCGCCTGGCCGCCATCGTGGCGCAATTCCATTTGCCGCTGCAGCCGATGCGCGACCTGCTGTCGGCATTCAGGCAGGACGTGGTCACGCTCCGCTACGCCGACTTCCCTGCCCTGCTCGATTATTGCAGCCGCTCGGCCAACCCGGTGGGGCGCCTGATGCTGGCCCTGTATGGCGCCGCCGACGAGCGCAGCCTGCGGGAAGCGGACGCCATCTGCAGCGCCCTCCAGCTGATCAACTTCTGGCAGGACGTGGGCGTCGACTGGGCCAAGGGCCGGATCTACCTGCCGCAGGACGACATGGCGCGCTTCGGCGTGAGCGCCGAGACCATCGACCGTGCCCAGGCCGACCAGCCATGGCGCGACCTGATGCGATTCGAAGTGGACCGCGCCCGCGCCCTGATGATGGAAGGCGCGGCCCTGCCCATGCGCCTGCCGGGCCGCATCGGGCTGGAGCTGCGCATGGTCGTGCAGGGTGGATTGCGCATCCTCGAAGCGATCGAAAGAAACGGCTACGACGTGTTCCGCCACCGCCCGCAGCTGCATTGGCACGACTGGTTCGCCATCGCATGGCGCGCAATTCGCATGTAGGGAGGGCACAAGTGCCCACCCTACCCCAAGGCCTTGTGCATCGGCTAAGATAGCGGATTCGCAAAACTGTTTGTCTTTACATGTCTCCCGACGAATACTGCCAGCAAAAGACCGTCCAGAGCGGCTCCAGCTTCTATTACAGCTTCCTGTTCCTGGAGCCGGATCGCCGGCGCGCGATCACCGCGCTGTACGCCCTGTGCCGCGAGCTGGACGACACGGTCGACGACGCCAAGGACGAATCGGTGGCGCGCATCAAGCTGGCATGGTGGCGCACCGAGATCTCGGCCATGTACAACGGTACGCCGACACATCCGGTGACGCAGGCGCTGCGGCCGCACCTGGCCACTTACAAGCTGCATGAGCCGCATATCCAGGCCATCGTCGAAGGCATGGAGATGGACCTGAACCAGAGCCGCTACCTCGACTTCGCGGGCCTGAAGCATTACTGCTTCCACGTGGCCGGCGTGGTCGGCATCCTGTCGGCCAGCATTTTCGGCGTCAGTAATCCGCAGACCCTGCAATTCGCCGAAAAGCTGGGCCTTGCCTTCCAGCTGACCAACATCATCCGCGACGTCGGCGAAGATGCGCGCAAGGGCCGCATCTACCTGCCGGTGAACGAGCTGCAGCAGTTCGAGGTCACCGCTGCCGACATCCTCAATGCGCGCCACAGCGACAAGTTCGAGGCGCTGATGAAGTTCCAGGCCGAGCGCGCGCGCGCTTTCTACGACGAGGCGATGGCGCTGCTGCCGAAGGAAGACCGGCGCGCACAGCGCCCGGGCCTGATGATGTCGGCCATCTACCGCACCCTGCTCGACGAGATCGAGCGCGATCACTTCCATGTCCTGGCCCAGCGCATTTCGCTGACGCCGCTGCGCAAGCTGTGGCTGGCGTGGAAGACCTATGTGCGCAGCTGAGGCGCGCCGCGTCGCCGTCGTCGGCGGCGGCTGGGCCGGTTGCGCCAGCGCCGTCGGGCTGGCGCGCGCCGGCTGCACGGTGACCCTGTTCGAGGCTGCCCGCACGCTGGGCGGCCGCGCGCGCGCCGTCGAGGTCAACGGCGTCACCGTCGACAACGGCCAGCATATCCTGCTGGGCGCCTACCGCGATACCTTGCGCCTGCTGCGCCAGGTCGGCATCGACCCGGCGGCGGCCTTCCTGCGCCTGCCGCTGCAGATGCGCTATCCGGCCGGCTCCGGCGGCATGGACTTCGTGGCGCCGCGCCTGCCGGCGCCCTGGCATATCGCGGTCGCGCTGCTGCGCGCGACTGGCCTTGAGCGCGCCGACAAGATGGCCCTGGCCCGCTTCACCACCAGCGCGCGCTGGATGCAATGGCGGCTCAACGAGGACTGCAGCGTGGCCGAACTGCTGGAACGCTTCGACCAGACCGCGCGCCTGGTCCGGCTGATGTGGGAGCCGCTGTGCCTGGCGGCCCTCAACACCCCCGTCGAACGCGCCTCGGCCAATGTCTTCCTCGCGGTGCTGCGCGACAGCCTCGGCGCCGAACGCGCCGCATCGGACATGCTGCTGCCGCGGATCGACCTCGGCGCGCTGTTCCCTGCCGCCGCAGCCCGTTTCCTTTCCAGCCGCGGCAGCGAAGTGCGGCTCGGCGCCCGCATCGAACAACTGGCGCAGGACGGCGACGCCTGGCTCCTCGACGGCGAACCTTACGACGCCGTGGTCCTCGCGACGCCGCCGCAGCACAGCGCGCGCCTGCTCGGCGGCTTGCCCGATACCGGTGAGCTGATCGCCCAGCTGAACGCCTTCAGCTACGAACCGATCACGACCTGCTACCTGCAATACGACCAACAACAGCGCCTGCCGCTGCCCTTTTACGCGCTGGTCGACGCAGCCGAGGGCCACTGGGGCCAGTTCGTGTTCGACCGCGGCCAGCTCGACGCCGGGCATGCAGGGATGCTGTCGGTGGTGGTCAGCGCATCGGACCAGGCGGCGGCGCTGGACCAGGATACGCTGGCGGCGCAGATCGCGCGCCAGCTCGCCGATGCACTGCGCATACCGGCGCTGGCCGAGCCGCGCTGGAGCCGCGTCATTACGGAGAAGCGCGCCACCTTCGCCTGCGTGCCTAACCTGCAACGTCCCGACAACGCCACCTGCCTGCCCGGCCTGGCCCTGGCCGGCGACTATACGGCCAGCGAATACCCGGCCACGCTGGAGTCGGCCGTGCGCAGCGCCATTGGCGCGACCGCGGCCATCCTGTCCAGGCGCACCCTGCTCCGCGAAAATCGCAGCCTGTCGCAAAGCGATGGCGACCATGACAGCCCTTCCGTACAGTAGCACCATCACACAAAGGTATGGACGGAATGGCAATGAACCATCAACTTGGACTACGCACCCTGGCCCTGCTGGCATTCGTTGCCGCAGCCACGGCCATGCTGGTCAAGCCGGACCTGCTCGGTGCCATGCACGCGGATAACGCCCAAGCATTCGCCGCCGCGCTGGCCGTCGGCCACAACTGAATACTGGAGCCCAGCCGCATGCGCAAAATGGAGTACCTCGACGCGCTCAAGCGAGCCATGTTGGGACTGCCGCCTGAAATCCAGGCCAAGACCCTCGCTTTCTATGAGCAGCGCTTCGTCGACGGCATCGCCGCCGGCAGCAGCGAGGAAGAAATCGGCGCCGGGCTGGAGGATCCGGCCAGGATCGCGATGACCCTGCGCGAGAGCGCGCACATGCGCACCTTCACCGAGCAAAAAGGCGCCGGCGATACCGGGCGCGCGCGCACCTTCGCAGAGCGCAACAGTGCCAGCGAGACCGCGAACACCCGCAGCTTCAGCGAACGCAAGAGCGCCGGCAGCGTGCTGCGCATGCTGTTCACGGCCGCGGGCCTGGCCATCTTTAACCTGTTCATGCTGGTGCCGGCCGCCGTGGCGGGCGCGCTGCTGATCTCCGTGTACGCGGCCGGCGGCGCCTGTTATTCATCCGGCATCGTCGTCACCGCCAGCGCGCTGGCCGGCGCCAACGAGTTCGTCTTCGACGAACCGCTGCGCTTCATGGCCTTCGACGGCAAGAAAAACATCACCGTCTACGACCGCAAGCATCCGAACGGGGCCAGCGCCACCATCCGCTTCAGCCCGCGCGGGATCGAAGTGACGGACAATGCCGCCGCAGGCAAGCCGGCCGACAACGCCGATGACAGCACCTCCGTGATCGAGGAAGATGCGCGCAACGGCAGCATCCACATCATCACCGACATGGACGCCAGTTCGCGCAACAAGCAAGTCGCGGCCGGCATCGGCCTTGTCCTCGGCGGCATCGCGCTGATCCTGATCGCGATCGTCATCACCCGCTACTGCCTGCTGGGCGTGAAACGGTACTTGCAGATGAACCTGTCCCTTATCAAAGGAAGCTGAGCATCATGCGCGCCCTGATGAAATTCGGCTTCTCGCTGCTCTTGCTCTCGATGGTCCTGACCACGGTGGCTTATGTCGTCCTGCGCAACCACGGGGTGAACGGCGGCGCCATCAATCCCGGCAGCCGGCTGATGGCCACCGACACCCGCAGCGTGGGCAAGAATGTGAGTGCGGTCGAGGTGAACGGTCCGATCGACCTCACCGTCCGCTACGGCCCCGTGCCCTCGCTGCAGGTGCGCGGCGAACAGCGCCTGCTGTCGAATATCGATACCACGGTCGAGGGCGACAAACTGCGCATCACCCTGCGCGGCCTGCTGCTGTCGCACCGTCGCCCGCTGCAGGCGGTGGTGGTGCTGCCCGCGCTGAGCAACCTGACCGTGACCGGCAGCGGCGCCAGCAAGGTCGATGGCTTCTCCGGCGAGCAGGTGGAGCTGCTGATGTCCGGTCCCGGCTCAATCAAGTTCAATGCGCGCTACCGCCAGGTCACGGCTCGCCTGCACGGCAATGGCAACCTCGATCTGGACGTCGGCAACAGCGACCGCGTGAATACCCAGGTGCTGGGCTCGGGAACGATCACTGTGGCCGGCAGCTGCACCGAGCTGGCGGCCGACATCACCGGCTCAGGCGAAATCAACGCTCGCCACCTGCGGGCCGAGAAAGTATCGCTGCACAAGTCCGGCAGCGGCGACAGCTCGATCAATGCGCGCACGTCGGTGACCGTGTCGATCAACGGCAGCGGCGACGTCGAAGTCTACGGCAATCCGCCGCAGCGCAGCGTGTCGCGCACCGGCAGCGGCGACGTCACCTTCAACGATTGAGCCAGTCCAGCGCGCCGCGGGCAGCGGCGCGGCCGCTGGCGAAGCACGCCGTCAGCAGGTAGCCGCCGGTCGGCGCTTCCCAGTCCAGCATCTCGCCGGCGGCGAACACGCCGGGCAGCCCATTCAACATCAGGTTCTCGTCCAGGGCATCGAAGCGGATGCCGCCGGCGCTGCTGATCGCTTCCTCAATCGGGCGCGGCCGGCGCAGCACCAGCGGCAGCGCCTTGATCGCGGCGGCGAGCTCGAGGGGATCGGCATATTCTTGCGCGCCCAGGCACTCGCGCAGCAGGCCCGCCTTCACGCCCTTGATCCCCAAGCGGCTTTGCAGGTGGCTCGACATCGAGCGCGATCCGCGCGGCCGCGTCACTTCATCCAGCACCTGCTCAGCATCGTAGTCCGGTGCGAGGTCGATCCAGACCGTGGCGCTGCCGTCCGCGATGATCTGGTCGCGCACCGGCGCCGAGATCGCGTACACCAGGCTGCCCTCGATGCCGGTTTGCGTGACCACGAACTGGCCCTTGCGCCATTCCTTTTCGCCCGCGCGGTTGACGAAGCTGATCGCCACCGTGGTGAGCGGTGCGCCGGCATGGCGGTGTGCGAAGTGTTCGCTCCAGTCGGCATCGAAGCCGCAATTGGACGGCACCAGCGGGGCCACGGCGACATCGCGCGCCGCGAGCAGCGGGACCCATGCGCCGTCCGAACCCAGCCGCGGCCAGCTGGCGCCGCCGAGCGCCAGGACCGTCGCATCCGGCTCGATCTCGATCTCGCCGTCCGGCGTGGCGAACCACAGCGCGCCATCGCGCCAGCCCAGCCAGCGGTGGCGCATGTGCAGGCGCACGCCTGATTCGCGTAAGCGATGCAGCCA
>JAEWEK010000051.1 GCA_023389425.1 Pseudomonadota bacterium
TGACGAGATAGTCGTCGGCGCCGGTCTCCAGGCCACGCACCCGGTCTTCCACCGCGTCGCGCGCGGTCAGCAGCAGCACCGGCATGGCCGAGCCGCGCGCGCGCAGGCGGCGCACCACCTCGAATCCATCGATGCCCGGCAGGCCGATATCGACCACCGCGACGACGAAGTTTCCGGACTGCAGCAATTGATCGGCGCGCAAGCCGTCACGGGCGAGTTCGACCTGCATGCCCTGTGCTTGCAGGACGCGGCACAGGCCGTCGACAAGGACGGCGTCGTCTTCCACGAGGAGGATCTGCATGGGCTAATGCTGAGTTGCTTTGATGCCCGCCATTATGCGGTATTTCCTTGCTCGCTCCTAAGAAAACAGGCCAAAAACTGCCCTTTTCCCAGTAGGACTGGACTGACAAAACATTATGCTGAGAGCCTACATTGGTGCGACTGCTAATCTTATGTTCGGCACCGGACTATAGCCTTAATGTACACACATCGCGATCGGGCAAAGCGCCCCGGACCGCAATGAAGCACTAAAGCTAGAAGATTACGAGGACAGAAAATGAACAATGCACAACTTGGTGGTGCCACGCTTAAAACGCAGTCGCTGAACCAGATCCCCGCGACCCGGGAAGAACTGAAGACTGCGTCCCGTCCAGTTGTCAGCTACAGCGGTACCCAGCAGAACGAACTGCTCGCCGCCCTCCCGCGCCAAGACCTGGAAACCCTGTTTGAACACCTCGAGCTGGTCCCGCTGCCCTTCGGCAAGGAACTGTTCGAATACGGCAGCAAACTGGAATACGTTTATTTCCCAACCACCGCCATCGTGTCCCTGCTGTACGTGATGGAAGACGGCGCCACCACCGAGATCGCCGTCGTCGGCCATGAAGGCGTGGTGGGTGTATCGCTGTTCATGGGCGAACGGGCCATGTGCAGCGCCGTCGTGCAAAGCGCCGGCTATGGCTACCGCCTGAAAACCCAATTCCTGCGCGACGCCTTCAACCGCGGTGGCGCCCTGCCCCAGCTGCTGATGCGCTACACCAATGCCCTGTTCGCCCAGATGGCGCAGAACGCCGTCGGCGGCCGCCACAGCTCGATCGAACAGAAGCTGTGCCGCTGGCTGCTGGACCGCCTGGACCGCTCGCCGAGCAACGAGCTGAAAGTCACCCAGGAACTCATCTCCATCATGCTGGGCGTGCGCCGCGAGAGCATCACGGCCGCTGCCGGCAAGCTGCAGGAAGAAGGCCTGATCCAATACCGCCGCGGCAATATCACCGTGCTGGACCGTGCTGGCCTGGAAGAGTATGCGGGCGAATGCTACAAGGTGGCCAAGTCGGAATATGACAGGCTGCTGATGGACGTGGCGCGCTGAGCGACACCCTCAACCGTGAACGGCAAGCGAGCGCCCCGCGGGGCGCTTTCTTTTTGGTATAGCTACCGTCGTCCCCGCGCAGGCGGGGACCCATGGAACGCTTGCCGGGTGGACAGCTAAGCCGCAGGCCAGTTAGCTCAGCATGGGTCCCGGCCTGCGCCGGGACGACGGTTTTAAGTTCAACTGGAAAGCAAACGGCCGCAATCGCGGCCGCTGTTCAGTTGAGCGAATCAAGCTGCTCAATCGAGCAAGTTGTTCTTCATCGCATAGTAAGTAAGATCACTATTCGACTGCAGCCCCATCTTCTCCATGATGCGGGTGCGATAGGTCGACACGGTCTTGATCGACAGCGACAGCGCACTGCCGATGTCCGACACGGTCGCGCCCTTGGCCAGGCGCAGGAACACCTGGAATTCGCGGTCCGACAACTCGGTGTGCAGCGCCGTGTTGGGATCGCGGTCGAAGCTTTGTGCCAGCAGCTCGCCCACTTGCGAGCTGACGTAACGCCGCCCCTGGTACACGGTGCGCACTGCCGTCTTGAGCTCGTCGGCGTCGCATTCCTTGTTGAGATAACCGTTGGCGCCCATCTTGAACAGATTGAGCGCGTATTGCTGCGCCGGATAGCCGGAAAGGATCAGCACCGGAAGATTGGGCTGGCCCTGGCGAATGGTGCGCAGGATATCGATGCCGCTCTGGTCCGGCATGGCGATATCCAGCAGCAGGACGTCGCAGATCTCGCGACGGGCGATGTCCAGCGCTTCGCGCCCGGTGGCGCCTTCAGCGACCACCTCGAACTCGCCCGAGGACGAAAAGATCTGCTTGAATCCCGCTCGTACTATCTGGTGATCGTCACAAATGGCAACGCGTATCATTGTCTTCCCAAAAAGCCTTAAAGTTTCCTGACACAGGAAAGAGCCAAGGCTGAACCGTACACTGGATGTCCATGCGCTGATTCAGCAAAAATAGCATGTGACATTCTAGCACTCCGGCGCATACCTACAACAGGCGCACGAATGCCTGAGTCAGGCAGCGCGCGGCCCGTGCTTGAGCAGGTCGAGAATGGCAAGAAGCTCGGTGCGCAAGGCCATCGGATCCAGGCAGGGGGCCTGTTCCTCGGCCACGAAGTCGGCGGCCGCGACGATTTCGCCGCCCCGGCTGTCGAGCTTGTTGCGCGCGCCGCTGATCGTGAAGCCCTGCTCGTACAGCAGCTCACGAATACGCCGGATCAACAGCACCTCGTGATGCTGGTAATAACGGCGGTTCCCACGGCGTTTGACCGGTTTTAGCTGGGTAAATTCCTGCTCCCAGTAGCGCAGGACGTGCGGCTTGACCCCGCACAATTCACTGACTTCGCCGATCGTGAAATAGCGCTTGGCCGGAATCGGCGGCAGCGCGGATGGCTCAAGCTTGCTCGGACGCTCGTTCATTTATCTATGTCAGGCGGCACGCGTGGCCGGGCTGGTCTCCTCGACCATGCCCTTGAGTTTCTGGCTGGCGTGGAAAGTCACGACGCGGCGCGCCGTGATGGGGATTTCCTCGCCCGTCTTCGGGTTGCGTCCCGGACGCTGCGGCTTGTCGCGCAGCTGGAAGTTGCCGAAGCCGGACAGCTTCACCGCTTCGCCTCGTTCGAGCGCGTTGCGGATCTCATCGAAGAAGGTTTCGACCATGTCCTTGGCTTCGCGCTTGTTCAGGCCGACCTGCTCGAACAGCAGCTCGGCCAGCTCGGCCTTGGTCAGGGTCGGCAATGCACTTTCGGCTTCTTTGCGCGTCCGGGCGACCTGCATCGCGCGATGCAGGTCGGCGGCCAGCGCTTCCTGGAGGACGGCCGAATCGAGATCGTTATTGTTAATTTTAGTGCCCTGCCTTCAGTTCAAACATTGTTGCAGACATGTGTCATGCGCGCAGACGCGCGCCGTGTTTTTGTATCGCAGCTTCGGCCAGTGCCGCGATGATTGCATCCACGGCATCGTCTTGCAGCGTCGATTGAGTATCTTGCAAGCTAATCCGGAAAGCAAGACTTTTTTCGTCGTTTTCCAGACCTTTGCCGCGATATTCGTCAAATAAAACAACGGCTTGCACGATCCGCCCAAGCGGGTTCGATTGTACCTCAGCAGTGAACGAATCGAGAATATCCTGAACTGTAAGCTGTTGTTTCACAACAAGTGCCAAGTCGCGGGTGGCGCCCGGGAACTTGCTGATCTCGACATAGTTCGGCACCACGCGCTGCTGCAGGGCTTCGGCATCGATCTCGAACAGCACCGGCGCCTGCGGCAGTTCATACTGCTGCATCCAGCGCGGGTGCAGCTCGCCGATGACGCCGACTTGCTTGCCGTCCAGCAAGACCGCGGCGCTGCGGCCCGGGTGCAGGGCAGGATGCTCGGTCTTCACGAAGCGCAGGGCGCGCGGCGCGAACAGGGCTTCCAGGTCGGCCTTGACGTCGAAGAAGTCGACCGCGCGGGTCGGCAGCGACCACTGCTCGTCCAGCGCCGGGCCGTAGGCGATGCCGGCCACGTGCTTGCGCTGCTCATAGCCGGCCACGGAGAGCGGGCCATCCTGCACCGCCGCGTCGCGCTTGTAGACGCCGGCGATCTCGAACAGGCGCACGCGCGGCTGCTTGCGGTTGACGTTGTAGCGCAGGTTGGCGACCAGGCTGCCGATCAGGGTCGAGCGCATCACGCTCATCTGGCTGGCGATCGGGTTCTGCAGGCGGATCGGATCCGTGTTGGCGGCGAAGTCGCGCTCCCAGCCCTCTTCCACGAAGCTCATGTTGACCACTTCCTGGTAGCCCAGGCCGGCCAGCTCGTCGCGGATCGCGAACAGCGAGCGACGGTTTTCCGGCTCGGCCAGCATCGCGGACGGCGCCACCGGCGGCAGCGCCGGGATGTTCTCGAAGCCGTACACGCGCGCCACCTCCTCGATCAGGTCTTCCTCGATCTCGATGTCGAAGCGGTAGGACGGCGAAGTCACGTGGAACACGCCCGGCTCTTGCGTGAACGGCAGGTTCAGGCGATTGAAGATGTCGGCCACCTGGGCGTCGGTGAACGGGATGCCGATCACCTGCGAGGCGCGCGCGGTGCGCAGCGTCACCGGCTTGGGCTGCGGCAGCTTGGCGACATGGTCGTCGACCGGGCCGACAAGGGTAGCGGTGGTGCCGCACACTTCCACGATCAGCGCCGTGATGCGCTCGATGTGTTCGACCGTGGTCGCGTAATCCACGCCGCGCTCGAAGCGGTGCGCCGCATCGGTCGAGAAGTTGTAGCGGCGCGCGCGGCCGCGGATCGCGTCCGGCCACCAGAATGCGGCTTCGAGGTAGATATCGGTGGTGTCGAGCGTGACGGCGGTGGAGTCGCCGCCCATGATGCCGGCCAGCGATTCGATTTCCTTGTCGTCGGCGATCACGCCCACGGTTTCGTCGACCTCGACGGTGTTCCCGTTCAGGAGCTTGAGCGATTCGTCCTTGCGGCCCCAGCGCACATCGAGCCCACCATGGATTTTGGCCAGGTCGAACACGTGCGACGGACGGCCCAGTTCGAGCATCACGTAGTTGGAGATGTCCACCAGCGCGGAGACCGAACGCTGGCCGCTGCGCTCGATGCGCCGCTTGATCCAGTCCGGCGTCGCGGCGCGCGCGTTCAGGCCGCGGATCACGCGGCCGGTGAAACGGCCGCACAGGTCCGGGGCGCTGATCTTCACCGGCAGCTTTTCATCGAGGTTGACCGGCACCGCGCGTGCGGTCGGCACGGACAGCGGCGCGCCGGTGAGCGCGGCCACTTCGCGCGCCACACCCAGGAGCGACAGCGCATCGGCGCGGTTCGGCGTCAGCTTGATGGTGAATTTGAGGTCGTTCAGCAGCAGGTAGTCGCGGATATTGGTGCCGACCGGTGCGTCTTCCGGCAGTTCCAGCAGGCCGGCGTTTTCTTCCGACAGCTTCAACTCGCGCGCCGAGCACATCATGCCCTGCGACTCGACGCCGCGCAGCTGGCCGACCTTGATCTCGAAAGGCTTGCCGTCGGCGCCCGGCGGCAGCACGGCGCCGGCCATGGCGCACGGCGCCTTCATCCCGGCGCGCACGTTCGGCGCGCCGCAGACGATGTTGAGCAGGGTGCCGGTGCCGGCATCGACCTTGCACACATTGAGGCGATCCGCGTTCGGATGGCGCGTCACTTCCAGCACCTGGGCCACCACCACATTGCTAAACGGCGGCACCACCGGCTCGACTTCTTCGACCTCGAGGCCGGACATGGTCAGCAGGTGGGCCAGCTCGTCCGAATTCATCTTCGGATCGACCAGGGTACGGAGCCATTTTTCGGAGAATTGCATAATCTTGTTCTGGCAGTGGTATTAGTTGAACTGCTTCAGGAAGCGCAGGTCGCCTTCGTAGAACAGGCGCAGGTCGTTGACGCCGTAGCGCAGCATCGTCAGGCGCTCGAGGCCGGAGCCGAACGCGAAGCCGATGAATTTTTCCGGATCGAGGCCGAAGTTGCGCACCACCGACGGGTGCACCTGGCCCGAGCCGGACACTTCCAGCCAGCGGCCCTTCAGCGGACCGGAGCCGAAGGCGATGTCGATCTCGGCCGACGGTTCGGTGAACGGGAAGTAGGACGGACGGAAGCGCACCTGCAGGTCGTCGGTCTCGAAGAAAGCCTTGACGAAGTTGAGGTAGACGCCTTTCAGGTCGGCGAAGCTGATGTTCTCGCCGATCCACAGGCCCTCGACCTGGTGGAACATCGGCGAGTGGGTGGCATCGCTGTCGACGCGGTAGGTGCGGCCCGGCGCGATCACCTTGATCGGCGGCGTGTGGGTGCGCGCGTAACGCACCTGCATCGGGCTGGTGTGGGTGCGCAGCAGCAGCGGCTTGCCGGTGCTGTCCTTGCCCTCGATGTAGAAGGTGTCCTGCATCGAACGGGCCGGATGGTTTTCCGGGCTGTTCAGGGCGGTGAAGTTGAACCAGTCGGTCTCGATCTCGGGACCGTCGGCCACGTCGAAACCGATGGAGCGGAAGATCTCCTCGACGCGCTGCCAGGTACGCATCACCGGGTGCACGCCGCCCTTGCTGCGGCCGCGGCCCGGCAGGGTGACGTCGATCGCCTCGAGGTTCAGGCGCGCTTCCAGCTGGGCGTTAGCGAGGGCATCGCGGCGCGCGGTCAGCGCCTGTTCGATTTTTTCCTTGGCGGCGTTGATCAGCGCGCCCTGGGCCTTGCGCTCGTCGGGAGCGAGTTTGCCGAGGCCCTTCATCTGCTCGGTGATTTGGCCGGTCTTGCCCAGGTATTTCGCTTTGGCGTTTTCCAGCGCGGCGGCGTCCGCGGCGGCGGCGAAGTCCGATCCGGCCGCGGCGACGAGTTCTTCCAGCGAGTTCATCGTATTCTGTTCCTGTTTTGCAGTGGCTTGGAATCGCCACGATAAAACGGTCCGACCTGAAGCCCCGAGACCGTCATTCCCGCGCACGCGGGAATCCCATTTTCGCCGCGCAGCCGCTCACGCAAAATGGGGTTCCCGCGTGCGCGGGAACGACGTTCCTGGTGCATTCCAGGGAACCAATCAAAAACGGGGCACAAGGTTCGCACCTCTGCCCCGCTCTTTTCGCGCCGCCGTCGCCGGCGGCGCTGATGATGCTTTGCGTAGATCGCTTAGGCAGCGAGCTTTGCTTTGACCGTGTTGACAATCGCGGCGAAAGCCGGCTTGTCGTGCACTGCCATGTCGGCCAGTACTTTACGATCCAGTTCAATCGCGGACTTCTTCAGGCCGTTCATGAACGCGCTGTAGGTCATGCCGTGCGAACGCGAAGCCGCGTTGATACGGGTGATCCACAGTGCGCGGAAGACGCGCTTCTTGTTGCGGCGGTCGCGGTAAGCGTACTGGCCAGCGCGCATGACTGCTTGCTTGGCAATACGGAATACCTTGCTGCGGCGGCCACGATAGCCTTTGGCAAGCTCAAGAACCTTCTTGTGACGGGCACGTGCAGTAACCCCACGTTTTACTCGAGGCATATTAGCTCCTTTAGTGTGAGATTAAGCGGACGGCATCATGCGGTAGACGCTCGTCACGTCCGACGCATTGATGTTGCGGGTGCCACGCAGCTGGCGCTTGTTTTTGGTGGTCTTCTTGGTCAGGATGTGACGCTTGAACGCCATACCCGACTTGACGGTACCACCCGGACGCACGCGAAAACGCTTCTTCGCGGAGCTTTTGGTTTTCATTTTTGGCATGAGTGTTCTGCCTGTTAAGGGCAGCTCCATGTCGGACAGGATTGCAGGTGGCAACACTACGCTGCGCTTGGATGCCTGCTTTCACTTGTCTTGCAGCGAACCTTCGGCCGGAGCCGGGCCACTACAACCTGTTACTAAAAACAGGAATCGGGGATTCTAGCACAGAAAGCAGGGCGTGGATATGGCCCAAGCTTGCACCACCACCCGTCGTCCCCGCGAAGGCGGGGACCCATAGACCGTTTGCGCGGTCGAAGCGCACGCTGCTGGCCCGAAAGCTCAGCATGGGTCCCGGCCTGCGCCGGGACGACGGGTTAAAGGTGATGGCCAAAGGCGGCACTGCCACAAGTCACCCGCTCCACGGGTTCCCGCCCCCCCCCGCGGGAACGACGGGCGGAAATAACAAGGCCGGGCCGAATTGCAAGGATCACCTGCAACCCGGGCCCGGCCCTGGTGTACTGTCGCGAAGCTTATTTCTTCTTCTTCGGCGCAACCACCATGATCATCTGGCGGCCTTCGAGCTTGGGGAACTGTTCGACCTGGCCATACGCCTCGAGGTCGCCACGCAGGCGCTCCAGCATGCGCATGCCGATGTCCTGGTGCGCCATTTCGCGACCACGGAAGCGCAGCGTGATCTTGGTTTTGTCCCCTTCTTCCAGGAACTTGATCAGGTTGCGCAACTTGATGGAATAGTCGCCTTCATCCGTGCCAGGGCGGAATTTCACTTCCTTGACCTGGATGATTTTCTGCTTCAGCTTGGCCTCGTGCGCTTTCTTCTGCTCCGAGTACTTGAACTTGCCATAGTCCATCAGACGGCAGACCGGGGGAACCGCGTTTGGCGCGATTTCCACCAGGTCGACGTTCGCTTCTTCGGCCAGACGAAACGCTTCAGCCAGGCTCACAATGCCCAGCGGCTCGTTGTCCACCCCGTTCAAACGCATTTCCGGGTGAGTGATTTCGCCATTGATGCGATTCTGCTTGTCAGTAGCTATGTTGTTTCCTTTGAATGTTAGGGAAGATTCGGCCGTTTACTTCGCCCTGGAGGCTTGTTCGCCCAGGAGGCGTTCCAGAAGCGCATCGACCGGCGTCACGCCCAGGTCGACATTGCCACGTGCACGTACGGCCACGGTGTTTGCATCACGTTCCTTGTCGCCAACTACCAGGATGTAGGGCAGTTTTTGGACGGAATGCTCACGTATTTTATAGGTAATCTTCTCGTTTCGCAAATCAGCATGAACGCGCAGGCCCGCTTGACGCAGGGTGTTCGCCACCTGTTTTGCATACTCCGCCTGCGCATCCGAGATGTTCAGGACGGCCACTTGCACCGGCGCCAGCCACAGCGGCAGCGCGCCTGCGTAGTGTTCGATCAGGATGCCAATAAAACGTTCCATCGAACCGACGATCGCGCGGTGCAGCATCACCGGCACCTTGCGGGTATTGTCTTCCGCCACGTACTCGGCGCCAAGGCGGCCCGGCATCGAGAAATCGACCTGCATGGTGCCGACCTGCCACGGGCGGCCCAGGCTGTCCTTCAGGTGGTATTCGATCTTCGGGCCATAGAAGGCGCCCTCGCCCGGCAGCTCGGTCCAGCTCACGCCGCAGGAACGCAGGGCCGCGCGCAGCGCTTCTTCGGCCTGGTCCCAGACCTCGTCCGAACCGATACGGTTTTCCGGGCGCAGCGCGATCTTGACGTCGATGTTCTCGAAGCCGAAATCGGCGTAGACCTGCATTGCCTGGGCGTGGAAATCGGTTACCTCGCCAGCGATCTGGTCTTCCGTGCAGAAGATGTGGCCATCGTCCTGGGTGAAGCCGCGCACGCGCATCAGGCCGTGCAGCGCGCCCGAGGATTCGTTGCGGTGGCACTGGCCGATCTCGCCGTAGCGCAGCGGCAGGTCGCGGTAGGAGCGCAGGCCGGCGTTGTAAATTTGCACATGGCCCGGGCAATTCATCGGCTTGAGCGCGTAGGAACGGTTCTCCGACTCGGTGGTGAACATGTTCTCGCGGTAGTTATCCCAGTGGCCGGTCTTCTGCCACAGGGTCACGTCCAGGATCTGCGGCGCCTTCACTTCGTTGTAGCCGTTGACCTGGTACTTGTTGCGCATGTACTGCTCGACCTGCTGCCACACGGTCCAGCCCTTCGGGTGCCAGAAGATCAGGCCCGGCGCCTCTTCCTGGAAATGGAACAGGTCCAGCGCCTTGCCCAGCTTGCGGTGGTCGCGCTTCTCGGCCTCTTCCAGGTTGTGCAGGTACTGCTCCTGCTCTTCCTTCCTGGCCCAGGCGGTGCCGTAGATACGCTGCAGCATCTCGTTGTTCGAGTCGCCGCGCCAGTAGGCGCCGGCCAGCTTCATCAGCTTGAACACTTTCAGCTTGCCGGTGGACGGCACGTGCGGGCCGCGACACAGGTCGGTGAAGCTGCCTTCGGTGTACAGCGACACGTCTTCGTTGGCCGGGATCGAGGCGATGATCTCGGCCTTGTAGGCTTCGCCGATCGACTTGAAGTAGGCCACGGCCTCGTCGCGCGGCAGCACCTTGCGGGTGACCGGCTCGTCCTTCTTGGCCAGCTCGGTCATCTTCTTCTCGATGGCCTGCAGGTCGTCCGGGGTGAACGGGCGCTTGTACGAGAAGTCGTAGTAGAAACCGTTGTCGATCACCGGGCCGATGGTGACTTGCGCATCCGGGAACAGTTCCTTGACGGCGTAGGCCAGCAGGTGGGCGGTCGAGTGGCGGATCACGTCCAGGCCTTCGGCATCCTTGTCGGTGATGATGGCCAGGTCCGCATCCTGTTCGATCAGGTGCGAGGTGTCGACCACCTTGCCGTCGATCTTTCCGGCAAGCGCGGCCTTGGCCAGGCCGGTGCCGATGTTGGCCGCAACCTGGGCGACGGTCACAGGACCATCGAATTGGCGGACAGAACCATCGGGAAGTCGCACGTTCAACATACTGGTCTCCATTCGGCGCACCGCGCCTGTTAAGGGATTTGAAGCGAAGATAAAAAATCTGGACGAAAAAAAACGCGCACCAGGCGCGTTTTCTTCAAAGTGTCGAGCAATAGAACACCGATACCGCGTCTAGCGATTCTCCCACAACATCATGGTAGTTCGCGGTGTCATAACCGTCGGTGCCTTTCTCGCTCTTACTAGAGTGTTTGGTGGGCGGTGCAGAATTCGAATCTGCGACCCCTTGGATGTCGACCAAGTATTCTAACCAGCTGAACTAACCGCCCGAGAACAGACATTATAGGGATACCTATCTGCCAGCGCAAGCGTTGCACTGCAAAAAACTTGAGTCGGAGGAATTTTGAAGGACGTCCAGCCGCTACGACAGGCCGCGTTTTCCAGTACACTTGCCGGTCGCACTGATCACTATAACAACGATGCCTGAACAAGCGACTTCCTCCGCTCACCTGCACGAACACCGCGCCGGCGACGCCAGCCACGCCCACTTTTTCGAATCGCGCAGCAAGACCGCGATGACGCTCGCCCTCGGCCTGACCTTGCTGTTTTCCGCGGTGGAGGCGGTCACCGGATGGCTGTCGAATTCGCTGGCGCTGATCTCGGACGCCGGCCACATGCTGACCGACGCCGCCGCCCTCGGCCTGGCCCTGCTGGCGCAAGTCATCGCCAAGCGCCCGCCCTCGGCCCGCCATTCCTTCGGCTTCGTGCGCGCCGAGGCGCTGGCCGCCTTCGTCAACAGCCTGGCGATGCTCGCGCTGGTGTGCTGGATCATCTACGAAGCCGCGCAGCGCCTCGCCACGCCGGAGCCGGTGAAGGGCGGCGTGGTGCTGGTGGTGGCGGCGATCGGGGCTTGCATCAATATCCTCGTGGCCTTCGTGCTGTCGCGCGAGGAACAGAACATCAACACCCGCGCCGCGCTCGTCAACGTGCTGGGTGACCTGCTCGGCTCGGTCGCCGCCATCGTCGCCGGCGCCGTCATCTATTTCTCGGGCTGGGTGCGCATCGACCCGATCCTGTCGATCTTCGTCTCGCTGCTGATCCTGCGCTCCACCTGGGGCATCCTGCGCGAGTCCTATCATTTCCTGATGGAAGGCGTGCCACACCACATCGATTACCTGCGGGTCGGCGACGACCTCGCGCAGGTGACGGGCGTGCTGTCGGTGCACGACCTGCACGTGTGGGACATGTCCCCCGGCCACCCTGCCCTCATCGGCCACCTCGAAATCCGCGACCTGGTCGAATGGCCGGCCGTGTTGCACCGCGTGCGCACCATGCTGGCCGACAAATACGGCATCGAGCACGTCACCCTGCAGCCGGAGCCGGTCGGCCACCTGTAAGCCGGGTCTTACCCGCCGCTGAGGCGCGTACCGATACGCGGCGCGCGCGGCTTTTTCCATAATCCGGGGATGACTCCGCTCACTCCGGCATCCAGTGTCCACGACACGCTCATCATCGGCGGCGGCCCCGGCGGCCTGACCGCGGCGATCTACCTGCGCCGTTTCACCCGCAAGGTCGCGCTGGTCGACAAGGGGCGCAGCCGCCTGCGCCTGATCCCGGTCTCGCACAACTACCCCGGCTTTCCGCTCGGGGTCAACGGCGAAAGCCTGATCGAGAACCTGGAGCGCCAGCTGGCGCACTATGGCGGCAGCGTGATGCGGGGCGAAATCCGGCGCCTGCAGGTCGAGGATGGCTGGTTCGCTGCGGAATATCACGACCCGGAAGGCGGCGTGCACGAGCTGCGCGCGCTGACCGTGCTGCTGGCCACCGGTATCGCCGACGCCGGATTGCCGATCGAAAACTGGGAAGATGCCGTCGCCCATGGCGCCGTGCGCCTATGCCCCGTGTGCGACGGCTACGACGTGCTGGACAAGCGGATCGCCGTCGCCACGGCTGCGCGCAATCCGGTCGGCCATGCGCTCTTCATGCGCACGTTCAGTGCCGACGTCACGCTGTTCGAGCGCGCCGGACAATGCTCCCTGACGGACGAGCAGCGCCGCAAGCTGGACGCGGCCGGCGTTCGCTACGTCGAATCGCAGTTGCGCGGCGTGAGCATGAGCGCCGACATGAAACCCGTGATGCATACCCAGGATGGCGCCGACTACGAAGCCGACGTGTTCTACCCGATGCTGGGCGAAACCGCGCGTTCGGAACTGGCCGCGGCGCTGGGTGCGGAAACGACCGAATGCGCGGAGCTGGTGGTCGACTCGCACCAGCGGACCTCGGTGCCGGGACTGTACGCGGTCGGCGACGTGACGCACAGCCTGAACCAGATCGCGGTGGCGGCCGGGCAGGCGGCGGTGGCGGCCACGCGCATCCATAACGTCCTGCCGCCGGCGCTGCGCCAGCCGCCTCAGTCGGGCAGCAGGTAGCAGACGTCGCGCCTGTCCCGCGTTTGCGGGCCGCTGACGAGGAAGGCATCCCAGCCGAGCCGCCGGCTCTCGGCCTGCCGCAGCGTCGCGCAGTGCACGTCCGCCGCGCGCAGCACCACCTCGACTTCATATTCGAGCGTAACGCCCGTGAACATCGACAGCATGCCGCGCAGCGCGCGCGCCGCCGCGCCGCCGGGCAGGAAGGCGTCGAAACCCGCGGCATCGAGCGGGCCGGCGACGAGCCGCAGCCTCAGGTCGCGCTGCCAGAACCGCGCGCCGGCCATCGCGCCCGCGCCCAGCACGGCACCCGCCTCGCCAAGCGTGGTCTGCTGGTCGGGCGGCACTTCGTACCACGCGCCGGCGAACTGCTCGATGCCGATCGGCTGCCCGAAATACGCCGACAGCACCCGCGCCGCCTGCGCTGCGGACGCGGGCCGGTGCCGCAGGGGGGCGGCAAAATGGCCCAGGGATTCGTCACGGATGCCGTCCGCCTGCAACCTGCCGCGCAGCGAGCCGCTACCCAGTCCGGCGAGCGACAACAGCAGCGGCAGGAAGCGGTCGCGGCCACCGAGCTCGTACTTGAACTCCAGCCGGTATTTGCGCCACGCCTCGTAGAACATCACCAGCGGCCGGTTCGACAGCGCATCGAGGAAGGCGCGCGGACCGTGGTCGCGCTGGAGAAGCTGGTACTGCGCCAGGCGTTCGGTGTAATGCGCGGGCAGCACGCCCCTGCCGCTCAGGAAGCCCATGAAGCTGGGCGTGATGCGTATGTAGCGCAGCGCCGCCGCATCCAGCTTGATGTCCGGCGGCTCGGTCTCGATCGCCTCCAGTTCGCTGGCGGGAAAGCTGAGCGACATCGAATTCTGGAAGCGCAGGTAGTGGCCGACATCGCCGTCCACACCGCGCCGCCGCAGCCACAGCTCGATCAGGCGCACCGCCTGGAAGAACTGGAAGCGGTATGGCTCCTTGAACAGGCGCTCGATTACAGCAGGCTCAAATCGCCGCTTCGCGGTGCGCATCGCAATAGCTCCTCGCCGGTCTTGGCCGAGACCAGCAGCAGTCGGGTGAAGCTGTTGGCGTGGACGTACAGCCCGAGGAAACGCTCGACGATATGGGCAAACGCGTGGATGCCGCTGCCGACGAAGGCATCCTCGTCGATGGAGAGCCGCACTTCGACGCCGCGCACCAGGCAGGAGAAGGGATTCCCGGCCAGCCAGGCCGTCGCCGGCTTCTGCTCCACGCCGGCGATGCCGCCGATCTGTCTTTGCGACGACGGCGAGCGCGGAAGATCGTACAGCGCGAGCATCTCGCGGAAGGCGTCGGCACCGCCGTCAGTCAGCGACAGGTGATTGAGCGTGAGATGCGAGATCAGCCGCCAGTGCGCGCTGCGCCCGCGCTCGAAGCGATACGATACGGTCGGCTTGCGCAGGAAGGCGATCGACTTCATGGTCGACCCGCCTTCCACGAACAGTTCTCCGCCGGCCTGGCCGTAGCCGAGCGCCGTCGGCAGGTCGCGGTTGGAACAGGTCAGTTCGACGTTCAGCGTATGAATGTCGGCTTCGGCGGGATCGAAGTCGATGTCGACCAGCGATATCTCCGTCTCGTAGCCGGGGCTCCTTTCGGCGATCCGCTCGTCGCGCCTCATCACCCAGTAATGCCCATTGCGCTCCGGCTCCTGTCCGTGCTTGAGCGAATAGAAGGGCTGGAACCCGACCACCGTTTCGCCCTGCGGCGTCTGGCGAACAAGGTTGACCGCATCGATGGAATGGACTTCGAAGCCGAAGGGGCGGCGCGCATCGGCCAGCACCGGATAGCTCGCGCTGGTGTGCGTCACGCGAATCGGCTCGCCGCGCATGCGGAACAGGTTGACCACAGGCGTACAACCGAGCAGCACATTGTTGGTCGACAGCGTGCCGAGCATGCGCGCCGTATTCGAATCGGAGCGCATTCCCGACAGCGCCAGATGCAATGTGATGCTGCGCGCGTCCGCTGGCGCGGCTGCGGCGATCGCCGCGATGTCGAGATCGAAGAAGTTGAACTTCTCGGGAAAGCAGAAGTACTCGGTCAACAGCCGGTACGCGCCGTGCGAGCGCGCGGGAAAATCGATCAGGGCCTCGTCGTCGCCGAAACCGGCCGGCTCGACGGGAGTCGCGCCGAGCCGGCTCCAGCGGCCGCAGCGATCCACTTCGGCGTAGGCGGCGACGGCGCGCATGAACAGCGCATCGCGCAGCGCCGCGCAGAACGACGGTTCGCCATCGATGAACACGCGCAGCCGGCCGACGCCGAGCTGGCCGATGGCCGCCTGCGCGGCGGTGCTGCCGATCGTCAGGCTGATTGCAGACGTCGCACCGGCCGGCAGCATGGCCGCTTCCGGCGCACGGATGATCGGCGCAAAGGCCACGTCGGCCAGCGCAAGCGGCGCCACGCAAACGGGATACACCGTGCGGAAGGTGCACGGCCCGCCCCGTACCGGCCGCGTGTTCAGCTGCGTCCCGCGCGGCACGATGGCTGCGCCGGTCTGCTCGCCGGCCTCGAAGCGCGCGATCGAGCACGACGGGAAGGGCCGCAGGTAATGCGGATACAGCACTTCGAACAGCGCCTCGGTGAATTCGGGATAATCGTCGTCCAGCCGCTTGGCGATGCGCGCGTTGAGCAGGCCGAAGGACTCGATCATGCGCTCGATGTGCGGGTCCTCGCACACCTCGCCGCCGATCAACAGGCGGCCGGCGATCCTCGGGTAGCGCTCCGCGAACTCGCGCAGGTCGTGCCGCAGGTATCCCAGCTCGCGTTCGTAATAGGGAAGCAGGTCCTCCATCCTCAGGCCCCATCGACTGCAGCACGCGCAGCCTTGCCGATGCTGTACTGGAGCGTGGACGGATGCAACACGGCGTCGAACTGCACCGGCTCCTGCGTGCTGCTGGCGACCAGCAGGGCCGAGATGGAAAACGCCAGCCGGTTGACGGCCTGCTCGCGCACCTCCAGCAGCGCACGCACCTTGCGCAGCCGCGGCTCGTGCCGCGCAATCGCGCTCTCGATGCTGGCGCAGATGAAGGCGCGATCGACGGGGCTGGACAGGGAGCGGTCGGCGAAATCCGCAAGGCCATAGGTGACGATCGAAGCGCCGGCCTCCGGGAAACCGGCCAGCACGCCCTCCGGGATGACCAGGCGCGTGTTCAGGAGCGCTTCGAGGTCGCGCGCCACGGCCTCCTTCAACTCCTCGGCCGTCATGCGCACGACGGCCGATCCCGAGCGCGCCGGCACTCCCAGCAAACGGTCGAACAAGCCTGGCGTGAACCCTTTCATGCGCCTCCCGGATGGCAGTGGCTCGATAGTTCCAACGGACATCTTTGCACATAGCCAAAGGAAAAAACAGGCAATCCGCGCCCGGCATGTACTCACATTGAGCAGCCGCAAGAACGCCATTGTTTTGCTGCAAAAGCCAGGCCGAAAACGCTAAGGTAAGGGCTTGCCGGCGATTCAGTCAGGAGGGGAAATGGCTTGCAAGGTACTTTGGGGCGAGGGCCTGCTGCTGCGCCCGCAACACTTCCAGCGCCAGGACGAATACCACGAGCAGCGGCTCCACAAGAGCATCCACGCCGTGCATCCGTATGCGTGGGGCGTCGGCCAGCTCAGGGTCGACCGCGATGGCCTGTCCAACAATATCTTGCGCGTTCTCGAACTGTCGCTGCGTCTCCAGGACGGCGAACTGGTCGACGCGCCGGACGCTGACGAGCTGCCCGAGACGGTGGACCTGAGCCTGCTCCCGCCCGGCCAGCAAGCCGTTACCTACTTCGCCGCCCTGCCCGGCCTCAAGCCGTTCAGCGGCAACTTCGTCCAGCCCGGACAGGCGTCGAATGCCGCGCGCTACCTGCAGGCCAACCGCGAAACACCCGACCTGTACACGCAAGCCGCCCCGGTGCAGCTGGCTTACCTGAAGCGCGCGGTGCGCATCGTATCCGAGTTCGAACCGCGCGATTCCTACATCTGCTTTCCCCTGTTGCGCGTGCGCCGCGCCAGCGCCGGCGGCTTCGAACTGGACGACAGCTTCGTGCCGCCCTCGCAAACGCTGGGATCGTCGCCGGTGCTGTTCCTTCAACTGCGCCGCCTGCTCGATGCGCTGCAGGCCAAGGTGAGCGCGCTGTACGGCCACCAGCGCGAACCAAGCCGCAGCGTGATCGAACTGCGCTCGGGCGATGCCTCGTCGTTCTGGCTGCTGCACACCGCCAGCGCGGCCTGCGCCTCGCTCACGCACTACATCACCCATCCGGACCTGCACCCCGAGCGCCTGTTCGAACACCTGCTCGGGGTGGCCGGCCAGCTGATGACCTTCTCGAAGAGCTGGACGCTGAACGACCTGCCGCCCTACCAGCACACCGATCCCGGGCCCGGCTTCGCCAAGCTGCACCTGGTGATTCGCGAACTGCTCGACACCGTCATCTCGTCCAAATACTTTGCGATCGCGCTGACCGAGGCCCGGCCGTCCTACCACCACGGCGCGCTCGACTCCGGGAAGATCGACGACAAGACCGCCTTCTACATCGCCGCATCGGCCGATATCCCTGCCATCGAATTGGTCGACATCGTCCCGCGGCGCTTCAAGGTCGGCGCGCCGGACGATGTCGAAAAGTGCGTGCTGGCCGCCCTGCCCGGCGTGCGCCTGCAGCATGCGGCCCAGCTGCCGGCCGCGGTGCCGGTGCGCCCGGAGACCAGCTACTTCCTGCTCGAAGCGAAGAGCCCGATGTACGAACGCATGCTGCAGGCGCAATCGGTATCGATCTACGTTCCCTCGGGGCTGAAGGACCTGCGGCTGGAGCTGCTGGCCGTGGCTACCTAGGCGTGCTTCCGGTCGATGCCAGCGCGATCCGGCGCCGGATCCGTTCTGCCTCGGCGGCGTTGCCGGCGGCCTGCGCCCGCTTCTCCGCCACGCCAAGCCATGTGAGCAGCGGACGGCGCCAGCCCTGCGCCGATGCGGCGTCGATGGCGGCGCCGATGCCTTCCGGCGGCAGCCGCCCCGCCTTGAACGCGGCGCCGGCGGCCACCAGGCGCGCCATCGGGTCCTTGACCGCGGCCACGGCGCCGCCGCGCACCACGGCCGCGTGCTGCTCGGGCAGCAATTCCGGTTTCGCATCCTGCCAGCGGCCGTCGATGTAGGCCGCATAGGCGCGCTGCGCCGGCGTGGCGCCGTCGGCCAGCGCGGCGAAACCTGGGCAGCCCTCGAACACCAGGCTGGCCGCCTGCGCGGCGCAGCGCACCAGCTCCACCTGCGCCACCGCGTCCGGGCGTCCGGTGCTGGCGGTGGCGAACCGCGCCCGCGCGAACTCGGCGTCCGCGACGCGGCTGTCGCCGGACAGGTAGGCGTCGGTGAAGGCGTTGGTGGAATCCTGCGCACTGGTCTGCCATGCCGGCGGCACCGGCTTGTTGGCGCAGCCGGCCAGGATCAGCGATGCGACGATGAGGATGCGCGTCATGGCAGCTTGATCTCCGTGTCGTGTGCAAATGGCCATTTGCGGTTGATCTCGTCCACCAGCCGGTTCAC
>JAEWEK010000327.1 GCA_023389425.1 Pseudomonadota bacterium
CTACTTCGTCGGCGACGCCTCGTTCGGACCGCAGCTGTCGCCCAGGACCGTGACCGGGCAGCTGATGCCGGTGGTCGACCAGGCCGACGGCAGCGGCCTCGCCTGCGCGCCGCTGTCGAGCGCCAACGCGCTGGCGGTCAATGGCAAGGTCGCGCTGGTCGACCGCGGCACCTGCGGCTTCGCGGTGAAGGCCAGGATGGTGCAGGATGCCGGCGCGATCGCCATGGTCGTGGCCGACAACCAGCCGGGCGACCTGGCCGGCATGAGCGGCGTCGACCCGGGCATCGTGATTCCGTCGGTGCGCATCACCCAGGCCGACGGCCTGCTGCTCAAGTCGGCCTTGCAGCGGCGCTCGCGCACGCAGTCGGGGGTGGTGGCCAGCCTCGGCCTCGATCCGTCGCAGCGCGCCGGCGCCGACGCCCAGGACCGCATCCTGATGTACACCCCGACCACCTTCCAGCCGGGATCGACGGTGTCGCACTACACCACCGCCGCCAAGCCGGACCAGCTGATGGAACCCTTCATCAACAGCGACCTGACGCACGCGGTGACGCCGCCGCGCGACCTGACCTACCCGCTGCTGCGCGACATCGGCTGGTAAGCGGGCGCGCATGAAAAAAGGGCCGTCCCTCGCGGGTACGGCCCCTTTTTTGTGCGCCAGGCGCGGATTACTTCTGCGCGGCCTTGTACGCGGCGACGCCGTTCATGATCTCGGCCTTGGCTTCGTCCGGACCGCCCCAGCCTTCAATCTTGACCCACTTGCCTTTTTCGAGGTCCTTGTAGTGCTCGAAGAAGTGCTGGATCTGCTGCAGGCGCAGGTCCTGCAGGTCTTCCGGCTTCTGCCAGTGGCTGTAGATCGGCAGGATCTTGTCGACCGGGACCGCCAGCACCTTGGCGTCGCCGCCGGCTTCGTCGGTCATCTTCAGCACGCCGATCGCGCGGCAGCGCACCACCACGCCCGGGATCAGCGGGAACGGGGTAATCACCAGCACGTCGCACGGGTCGCCGTCATCGGCGATGGTCTGCGGCACATAGCCGTAGTTGCACGGATAGTGCATCGCGGTCCCCATGAAGCGATCAACGAAGATCGCGCCGCTTTCCTTGTCCACTTCGTACTTGATCGGGTCGGCGTTCATCGGGATTTCGATGATCACGTTGAAGTCGTTCGGCAGGTCGCGGCCGGCCGGCACTTTGTTCAAACTCATGAAAAGGTCCTTGGTTGCTGAAGAATCAATGAAGGTGGAACATTATAGCGAATTGGGCACGGTTTGTGCGGCGCAGCACGGGGAATGCTGTGCGGGAATTAGGAACGGGACTTCGTTCGGGGGGTGTGCGGCGCGAGCGAAATGGGGTTCCCGCCTGCGCGGGAACGACGGGCTGTTTATAGCAAGCACTACCGTCGTTGCCGCGAAAGCGGGAACCCCATGTTGGATGCAGCCCCGGTACGCTTACAGAATCGTCGCCAGCGCACACTGTCGATAATGCGCCGCGGCTTCGGCTTCCTGCCCCAGCGCCTCATGCATCTGCGCCAGCTTCAGGTGGGCTTCCTGCACCATGTCGGGATCGGTGACGTCCGACAGCGCCTGCTCCAGGTAGCGCTGGGCCTTGCCCCACAGCTTCTGGCGCAGGCACAGGGAACCGAGGGTCAGCGCCAGTTCGGGATCGTTGGGCCGCTCGGCCAGCCAGGCCTCGCAATGCTCGATCTGCGCCAGCAGCACCGCCGAGCCGGTCGGCCCGGCCGATTCGCGGTAGGCGCGCACCAGGCGGTCGTCCCAGTTGGCGCGCAGGGCCGCCTCGGCGACCGCGCGCGCCTCGTCGTGCAGGCCGCGCGCATTGAAGGCGGCGGCGGCGCGCTCGGCGATGTAGGGCTTGCTGCGCTCTTCCGCCGGCACCGTGGCCCACACGCGCTGGATCGATTCGGCGTCGTGCGTGCCCTCGGACAGCAGCGCCTCGTAGGCCATTTCGCGCAGCCGGCCCGACAGCGCCGGATGCAGCGCCTTGCGCTTGTCGAGGATGCGCACCAGGCGCAGCACCTCCGGCCAGTTGCGCGCCTGCTGGTTGGCCTTGAGCGACCATTGCAGCGCGTGGATGTGGCGCTGGCCGCTGGCGTTCAGTTCCGCCACGGCTTCCAGCGCTTCCTCCGGCTGGTGCTCGTCGACGCGCAGTTCGGTGACCGTCATCAGGCGCGCGGTCTTCAGGCCGTTGTCGTGCACGATCCCGGCCAGCCAGGCGTCGCGCCGCGCCGGCTCGCGCATGCGATGCGCGGCGCGGGCGCCGATCAGCGCGGCGAGGCCGGCGTTTTCCGGCAATTCGGCGGCGCGGATCGCGGCCTTTTCGGCGTGGCCGAAGCGGCCCTCGAACAATGCCTTGAGCGCATCGCGCAGGCCCTTGTTGCTCTCGCGTTCGCGCTTGCGCAGGCGGTAGGCCGACACGCGCTGCGGCATGCCCAGCGTGCCGCCGATCGCCCGCACCAGCCAGTACAGCACCAGGAACAGCAGCGCCACCAGCACCACGAACAGGTTCAGCGACATGTCGATCCGGTGCGGCGGATAGAACAGCACCACATTGCCCGGATTGAAGCGCGCGGTCACGGCGACGCCGATCGCGGCCGCCATCAGCAGGACTAACCAGAGTAGGAGACGCATGTGCTTACTTGGCCTTGTAGTTGCGCACGGCGTTCAGGCTGTCGGCCAGCGTCGGCATCTCGATCGCGACGTTGTTGGCCTGGACCTGGCGCAGCGCCGCCTGCGCGCCCTGCGTGGTGCGGGCGCGCGTGTCGAAGTACTTCGTCAGCATGCTCTGCGCCGAGCCGAGGTCGTCGCGGAAGGCGGTCTCGTTGCGCGACAAGAGCGCCAGGCGCGCGTTCAGCAAGCGCAGCTTGAGGTTCTCGCGCACGAAGTACGATTCGGACGGCGACAGCATCAGCGCCTCCGGCGTGTCGACCGAGCGCACGCGGATCAGCTGGCGGATGTCGGTCCACATCTCCGCGCTCCAGGCGCGCCAGGTGTCGGTGGCGCGCTGGCTCAGCGTCAGCTCCTCGGGCTGCACGGAAGGCTGCGGCGCGGGCCTGGCTTTCGCTTTCGGGCGCAGCGGCGCCGGCGCGGCCGGCAGCGCCGGCTTCTCGTCCGACAGCAGCGGCAGCGTGTCGACGTCGGCGATCACGTTATCCAGGCGCAGCGCGACGCCGTTCAGGTCCACCGACGGCAGCGCCTTGCGCTTGTCGAGGATGCGCACCAGGCGCAGCACCTCCGGCCAGTTGC
>JAEWEK010000167.1 GCA_023389425.1 Pseudomonadota bacterium
GTGTACCGCGGCGCCGGGCTCGAGATGCCGGCCGTGTTGTCCAGCCTGAATTTGAACGTGGTGCGGCGCGACGGCAAGCAATTCCTGCATCTGACCACCACCCGGCCGATCGAGGCTGACCACCTGCACCTGTACCTGGAACTGAGCGACGGCGGCACACGCGGTGTGCGCCTGGCGACCTTGTGGTTCACGCCGGACCCGGCGCCGCCACCGCCGCGCATCGTGGCAGCGCCGCTTCCCGTGCCGCCCGTGATCCAGGAAATTGCACCGGCGCGGGCTTTGCCGGCGCGCCAGCAGAAGCCGGTCCGGCCCTTGCCGGAGCCTGTTCGCGTCGTCGTGAAGGATGAGGCAAGGCCTGGCGTGGTGGCGGAGGCGAAGCCGGCCGAGCCGAAGGTGGCAAAGACGGCGAGCGCGCCGCTGGAATCGAAGCCGGCGAAACCGGTCGAAGCCCCACCAGCGAAGGCGGCCGCGGCGCCGGCCGAATCGAAGCCGGCCCACGCGGCCCCGTCCAGCGCCGAACAGCCGAAGCCGCCGCTCGCCGTAGCCGCCGCCAGGGCAAAACAGCCGCCGCCGGCTGCGATCCCCTTGCCGAAGCTGGCGCCGGTTTGCCCGAAGGATCCGGCCCCGGCCGAGAGCGCCGCCTGCACTGGCCTGGACAGCAAGAACAGCGAACTGCGCGCGGAACTGGTCAAGCTCGAAGCGCGCGTGAAGATGCTGCAGGAGCAGGAACAGGCGCACGCCGCAGCCGCCGCAAAAGCCGCAGCCGCGCCAAAGCCTGTTGAAGTTCCGGCACCTGTGGAGCCAGCAAAGCCGGCCAAGCCGGCCAAGGCCGCCGCGATTGAGCGCCCGGCCGCTGATGAAAAATTCGGCCAGGTCATCGACGAAGCGCCGGCGCCGGTATTCACGCCGGTCAAGCTGAAGCCGGTGGTGCCGGTAGCGCCGCCGCCGCCCGAGCCGGAGCCGGAGCCGGCGGGCATGCCGTGGGGCTGGATCGCGGGCGCCGGGGCAGGGGTGTTCGGGCTGATCGGCGCCTTGCAATTCTGGCGCCATCGCCGCCAGCAGGCGAAGAAGGCGCATCGGGTGCACGCGCCGCTGCCGGAAACCGATGACGAGGAGATGATCGAGCCGACTCTCGTTTAGTACTTACAAGAAAATTTAGCACGCCCGTCATTTTTTGTTATACTGTGCTTGTGGTTGTCAAAACCACAAAGACGGCTCAGGATCTGTCGCAGCCACCACCGATAGCGTGGCGCGGAATGCAGATGATCGTTGAGGAAACGCCTGAGTCCGGAAGCAGTTCGCTAGCCAACAGTGTGCGGCGAACGCCGGATGCAACCGGCAAGAGGCGACACCAGCAGATAGCTGGTGCTCGCTCTCTCCGCAGTACCCAAAGCGCCCGAGTGGCGCTTTTTCATTTTCCGGCTGCCGGCCTCAGGCATGAAAAAAAGCGCCCGCAGGCGCTTTATTATCGAGTAATCAGTAACTTAGTGAGCGCAAGCCAGCTCGTCGACGCGGGCCATCCACGGCTCGGTGACCTGGCGGATGGCACGATCGTTGGCCATGATCTGCTTGAGCAGGTCGATCTTGCGCTGGCGCTGGGCGCCTTCGAGGGCAGGGACGCCGGTGGCGGCCGCGGCGCTTTCGATCACGCAACGAGTTTCCAGCTGCGCCAGACGCTGCATGTCGCCCGCTTGCGCGGCGGCAGCCATCTGGCCGGTCAGGCCGGCAAGGTTCTCGTACATCGACAGCACTTCGTTGGAGGTCATCGCCTTCTCCACTTCCCAAACTCCGGGCGGATTGCCGGTTCTCTAGACTTATCGGCGCGAATTTCGGGAACTTTAGGGTTTGCCGCAAAAAATTTTTAAAATTTTCCCCCATGCTCTTTTGTCATGCTTGCATGATGTTATGTCATCATCCAGCACGGCCATTCCCGGAAAAATGCGTTCTGGCCCGGATTTTTGCGTCCTGTCGCATGAACGCTGCGCCCGGCGCACGCTTTCCTTACAGTTCAGGGCGACGCTCGCCACGAGTGGGCGCCATCACAATAAAAGAAGGGGAGACTATGAAGCAACAACTGTTGCGTGCGGCCATCGCGGCCGCGTTTGCGCTGGATGCCGGCGCCGCGTTCGCCGAAGCACCATTTTCTTTCGCCGCCACGCCGGGAAAATTGCCCAAGGATGTGCTGCCGATCCAGTACGCCGCCCATATCGTGCCGGATATCGCCGCCAACACCTTCCGCGGCGAGGAAAGCATCGAGATCGAGGTTCTCAAGACGACCTCGACCATCATGCTGAATGCCGACAAGCTCGAGATCGCCAACGCTACCCTGAGCGGCAAGCGCTTGGCCCCGGTCAAGCTCACCCCGGCAATGAATTCCGAGCAGCAGACTGTCAGCTTCGCCCTGCCCACACCGCTCAAGCCGGGCCGCTACCGCCTGGCCATGGAATTTTCCGGCCAGATCAACCGTGAAGCGCGCGGCATCTTCTACATGAACTACAAGGCCGGCGGCGACAGCAAGAAGATGATCGCCACCACGATGGAGCCGACCGACGCCCGCCGGCTGTTGCCGAGCTGGGACGAGCCCGCTTTCCGCGCCCGCTTCAAGCTGAGCATCGACGTGCCGGCGACCTTCAGCGCCTATTCCAATACCCCGGTCGACAAGCAGCAGGCGCTCGACGACGGCAAGCAGCGCTTCTCGTTCGCCTTGACGCCCAAGATGCCGAGCTACCTGGTGGTGCTGGCCGCCGGCGAACTGGAGCGCCTGTCCGGCAAGCAGGATGGCGTGGACATCGGCGTCGTCACGACCAGGGGCAAGCTCGGCTCGGCCCAGATCCCGCTGGCCGACGCCAAGGAGATCATCCACTATTACAACGGCTACTTCGGCGTGCCGTATCCGCTGCCCAAGCTCGACCTGATCGCGATGCCCGGCGGCTTCAACGGCGCGATGGAAAACTGGGGCGGCATTACTTATAGCGAGTCGGCCCTGCTGGTCGATCCGCAGCGCAGCGCGCCCGAGTCGCGCCAGGGCACGTTCTCGGTCAATGCCCACGAGATCGCGCACCAGTGGTTCGGCAACCTGGTGACGATGGCCTGGTGGGACAACCTGTGGCTCAACGAAGGCTTCGCCTCGTGGATGGCGGCCAAGGCGACCGACCATTTCCACCCCGAGTGGCGGCCCTATTTAAACGGCATCGCCGAGCGCGAAGGCGTACTGAACCTGGACGCACGCAAGACCACGCACCCGATCCAGACCCGCATCGACAACGAGTCGCAGGCCGCCAACGCCTTCGATGCCATCACCTACGAAAAAGGGCAGGGCTTCCTGCGCATGCTGGAGGATTACCTCGGCGAAGACGCCTTCCGCAAAGGTATCCGCGACTACATGGCCGCGCACAAATATTCCAACACGACCTCGCAAGACCTGTGGAACGCGCTGGAAAAAGCCTCGGGCAAGCCGGTCGGCCAGCTGGCCTCGGACTGGACCACCCAGCCCGGCTTCCCGCTGATCCAGGTCGAGCAGGCCTGCGAGAACGGCAAGCGCAAGGTGACGCTGTCGCAGCAGCAGTTCCGCGTGGACGAGCCGGCCGCCGGGCAGCGCCAATGGCATGTGCCGCTGCAAGTGGGCACGGTCAATGGCCGCGCCATGTACACCCTGCTGTCGACGCCGTCCGCCACCTTCGAGCAGGGCGGCTGCGACGGCACGCTGGTGGTCGATCCCTACAGCGTCGGCTTCTTCCGCATCCAGTACGATCCGCACAGCTTCCAGGCCCTGTCGGCCCAGGCCCCCAAGCTGCCGGACCCGACCCGGTTGAAGCTGCTGACCGATACCTGGGCCCTGGTGAGCGCCGGCCGCTTGCCGCTGGACAGCTACCTGAAGCTGGTGCGCCAGTACCAGCACGAGCCGCGCCTGGCGGTGTGGCAATCGATCTCCGGCAACCTTGGTTCCCTGTACAACCTGGCCCGCAACGAGCCGGAGCAGCCGCTGATCGGCCGCTTCATCAACGAATTCGCCGCGCCCAAGATGCGCGAGCTGGGCTGGGACGAGAAGGCCGGCGAGCCCGGCGAAGACAAGCGCCTGCGCGCCTTGCTGGCGATGGCGCTGGCGCAGACCGGCGATGCCGAGGCGATCGCCCAGGCGCGCCAGCGCTTTGCCCGCTACCTGGCGGACCCGGCCTCGGTGAACCCGTCGCTGGCCGAATTCGTGCTGCGCACGGCCGGGCGCTACGCCGACGCCGCCACCTACGATGCCATCGCCAGGCGCACCATGGAAACCGGGAGCACCGAGGAGCGCAACCGCCTCGGCCGCGCCCTCACCAGCGCGCGCGACCCGGCGCTGGCCGCGCGCACGCTGGCGCTGGCCATCTCGCCCGATATGCCGCCCAGCCTGGCGGAACACATGGTGGCCGACGTCGGCCGCGAGCACACGGCGCAAGCCTGGGACTTCGCCGTGCAGCACCGCGAGGCCCTGCTCAAGAACCTCAATGCGCTGGCGGTCGACCGCGCCTTCGCCGACGTCGTCGGCGGCTCGAGCAATGCGGCCGATGCCGACATGATGGAGGACTATGTCCGCAAGAACTTTGGCCCGGATGCGCTGGTCGAAGCCCATCGGGTCGGCAACGGCATTCGCGTCCGTGCGGCGCAGAAAGCGCGCTTGCTGCCGCAGGTGCGGGAGGCCTTGAAGTGACGCACGATTCATGCGCGCAAGCTTGCGTGCATGAGCGGATAATAATTCGATTCACAACACCGACAACAAGAAGGGACACCATGAATACTCGCTGGACTCCGATCAAAACCGCGCTCGCGCTGGCCCTGTGCGGCGCCTCGCTTGTCTTTACTCCCGGCCATGCACAGCAGCAAGCGCCTGCCGCGGCGGCGCCGGCCCCGGAAAAGTCGGCGACGGTGCGGCCGGGCGACGACTTCTTCGCCTGGGCCAATAACGAGTGGCTGTCGAAGACCGAGATCCCAGCCGACAAGGCGGCCTGGGGCGCGATGGGCCAGCTGGCCGAGGAAACCAACCAGCGCATCGTCAAGATGATCGAGGGCCTGGCGGGCCAGAAGAACCTGACGGCCGACGAGCGCCGCGTGTCGGATTACTACAGCGCCTACATGAACGAGCAGGCGATCGAGCAGAAGGGCGTGGCGCCGCTCAAGCCCATGCTGGCCAGGATCGACGCGATCAAGGACAAGGCCGGCCTGACCCGTGCGCTAGGTGCCGGCCTGCGCGCCGACGTCGACGCCCTGAACGCCACCAACTTCTACACCGAGAACCTGCTCGGCCTGTGGGTCGCCCCGGGCCTGCACGACCCGGCGCACAATATCGGCTACCTGATGCAGGGCGGCCTGGGCATGCCGGACCGCGCCTACTACCTCGACAAGAGCGAGCGCATGGCCGGCCTGCGCGACAAATACCAGGCCTACATTGCCGCGATGCTCAAGCTCGCCGGCTATGACAATGTCGACAAGCGCGCGCAGGGCGTGATGGCGCTGGAAACCGCGATCGCCCAGACCCACGCCACGCGCGAAGCCTCGGCCGACGTGCACCTGGCCGACAACACCTGGACCATGAAGGATTTCAAGGCGAAGGCGCCGGGCATGGACTGGAACGCCTTCTTCCAGGCCGCCGGCCTGTCGGACCAGAAGAAATTCATGATCTGGCATCCGACCGCGGTGAAGGGCGAGGCCTCGCTGGTGAACAGCACCGACCTGGCCACCTGGAAGGACTGGCTGGCCTTCCACCAGATCAACCACTTCGCGGCCGTCCTGCCGAAGGATGTTGTCGACCAGAAGTTCGCGTTCTACGGCACGGCGCTGACCGGCACCCCGCAGCAATCGGCCCGCTACAAGCGCGCCCTGGCATCGACCAATGGCGCGATGGACGAAGCCGTGGGCAAGATCTACGTCGCCAAGTTCTTCCCGCCCGAGAGCAAGGCGCGCGTGCAACAAATGGTGGCCAACATCATTACCGCCTTCGGCCACCGCATCGACAAGCTCGACTGGATGGCACCGGCCACCCGCGCCCAGGCCAAGGAAAAGCTGAAGACGCTGTACGTGGGCGTGGGCTATCCGGACAAGTGGAAGTCGTACGACGGCCTGGTGGTGTCGCCGACCGATGCCTTCGCCAATGCCGTGAACGCCGAGCAGTTCTACTACAAGCAGCAGGTCGCCAAGCTGCACCAGAAGCCGGACATGCGCGAGTGGGTGATGCCGCCGCAGCTGGTCAACGCCGTCAACCTGCCGCTGCAGAATGCGCTGAACTTCCCGGCCGCGATCCTGCAGCCGCCGTTCTTCGATCCGAAGGCGTCGGAAGCGTCCAACTACGGCTCGATCGGCGCCATCATCGGCCACGAGATCAGCCACAGCTTCGACGACCAGGGCTCGCAGTTCGATGCCCAGGGCCGCCTGCGCGACTGGTGGACCAAGCAGGACGCGGAGCACTTCAAGGAAGCGTCGCAGAAGCTGGCCGCGCAGTATTCGGCGTACAAGCCTTTCCCTGACCTGGCGGTCAATGGCCAGCTGACGCTGAGCGAAAACCTGGCCGACCTGGCGGGCCTGTCCGCGTCGCTGGATGCGCTGCACGCCGCGCTGGGCGGCAAGGCGAACGAGGACGCCGACCGCGAGTTCTTCACCGGCTTCGCGCACAGCTGGCGCACCAAGGCGCGCGAAGCCGCCGAGCGCCGCCAGATTCTCACCGACGGCCATTCGCCGGCCCAGTACCGCGCCGCCACCGTGCGCAATATGGATGCGTGGTACAAGGCTTTCGACGTGAAGCCGGGCGAGAAGCTGTACCTGGCACCGGAGCAGCGTGTGCGGGTTTGGTAGTTGGCTGGCGCTGCCGCTTCGATGAAATACGACGTTCCTGGTACGCTGGCGCTGCCGCGCCGGTGATATAACAACGAACGTCGTTCCCGCGAAGGCGGGAAGCCCATTTTCTGTGCGCACCGCTGCGGTCAACGCTAGTGGTCAGCGCAATAAATGGGGTCCCCGCCTCCGCGAGGACGACGTTCATGGTGTGCTGGCGCTGCCGCCTCGATGATATGCCGGTGATATAACAACGAACGTCGTTCCCGCGAAGGCGGGAACCCCATTTTCTCTGCGCACCGCTGCGGTCAACGCTAGTGGTCAGCGCAATAAATGGGGTCCCCGCCTTCGCGAGGACGACGTTCATGGTGTGCTGGCGCTGCCGCGCTGCTGATATAAGAACGAACGTCGTTCCCGCGAAAGCGGGAACCCCATTTTCTGTGCGCACCCCTGCGGCAAACGCTGGTGGTCAGCACGATAAACGGGGTCCCCGCCTTCGCGAGGACGACGTCCTTGGTAGTTCGGGCGATGCGATTCAGGCCGTCCCGCGTGCCTCTTCTTCCGGCACATCCTGCTGCTCGCGCAATTCCTCCATCATCTGCTCGAACAGCATCGGCTCGGCAAACAGCCAGCCCTGCGCATACTGCACCCCGCGGTCGCGCAGGAACTGGGCCTGGGCCTTGGTCTCCACGCCTTCCGCGATCATCTCCAGCCGCAGCGCCTTGGCCATCTCGATGATGTGATGGATCACCTGGCTCGTCGCCGCGCCCGTCTGCACCGTGTCGACGAAGGACTTGTCGATCTTGAGCAAATCAAAGTGCACGCTTTCCAGGAAAGACAGGCTCGAATAGCCCGTCCCGAAATCGTCGATGGCGATGCGGATGCCGACCTTGCGCAAGGCATTGATGATGCCGCGCACCGTGGTCGGGTCGGCGAAGCTGCGCTCGGTCGCTTCGACCATCAGGTTGCCGGCGCGCGCGCCGGTGGCGGTCACCATTTCCTGCAGCAGGGCTACCGTGTGTTCCGATTGCAGGTCTTCCGCCGCGAGATTGATCGCGATGTGGAAGTTCGGGAACTCGCTGAACAGGATCTCGGCATGACGGCGCACCTGCTGCAGCACCACCTGCCGCGTCACCTGCGCGATCAGCCCGCTGTCTTCGGCGGCGACGATGAACACGTCCGGCCGCACCGCTTCGCCACCCGGACGGTTCCAGCGGATCAGGGCTTCGGCGCCAACCCACTTGCCGGTGCGCAGGTCGACCACCGGCTGGTAGACCATGAACAATTCTTTGCGCTTCAGCGCGGCCTTGAGCACCATCGGCAGCGCCAGCTGGGCCCGTGCCAGCGTGATCGCGGCCCAGGCCAGCAAGACGCCCATCAGCAGCGCGCAGGGCACCAGCCAGCGTGCGATCGACCATGCCATCTCGTTCAACTGGCTTGTCGGCAAGGCGGCAATGGCGCTCAGCGGATAGCGTTTCGACACCGCCACGGCAATCACGTCGTCGCTGTCGGCGAAGGTCGCCTCGTTGCCGCTGTGCAGCTCATTCAACCAGCGGGTCTTGACCTCGCCGCGGCTGGTGATGATGGTGCGGGCGGGCAATGCTACCTCGGCCACCAGCAGTTCCGGATCGGCACTGCTGACGGAGATCGGCAAGTTGCGGTGGACGATGGCGGCGTACTGGCCACGGGCAATGACGAGGAAGCGTACGCCGCGCGCGAAAGGCAGTTCGGCGCCGGTCCAGATCTTGTCGCCGGTCGGCGTGCGCACTTGCGGCGGTCCCAGTTCGACCGGCTGGTCGCGGCCGGTGAGGGAGGAGCAGACGATGCGCGTGCCATCGAGCACGGCGATGGCCTGGACGCTGGCGGAGGACACGTCCAGCCGGCGCATCAGTTCCGTGTTGTACGGCGAGCAGGGTTCGGGATCGGGGGTGTTGGCGAGGGCGGCGAAGGAGGCCTCGACCTCGTCGGTGGTCTGCTCCGAGCGGCTAAGGACTTCGCGTGCGTAGCCGAGGGCCCGTTGTTTCTCTTGGGCCAAGCTCTCGTGGTGCGCCAGGAAAATAGCCAGTCCGACCGGTAAAGCAATCGCCAGGATTATTCCCAGCACCGCAAGCCATTTCGTGCGGCGCTCATCCATATGCTTAGCCTTGCAGGGCACGGGGCCCTTTACGACGATAGTTGATTGTCTCGCAAGCCATAGAGCGGTGCAATCGCAATTGGATTACGGGATGTACAGGTTCTGTTACTTGACGAACGGACGATGTCACGTGGCCGCCCTACGATACAAGCTCGTATCAACGACAGAAGCGAGGTATTCCAGATGAACAAGGACCAGATCAAAGGCAAGGCCAAGGATATTGGCGGCAAGGTTCAGGAAGAAGTTGGCAAGGCTGTGGGCAGCAGCGAACAGCAGGCCAAAGGACTCTCGAAGCAGGTCGAAGGCAAGGTGCAGGAAAAGTACGGCGACCTGAAAGAGAATGTGAAGGACAGCATGGACGACAAAAATCGTCCGCTGGACCGGGGCAATCGCCAAGGCAGCTGATACTCAAGCTGGACAATGAAAGCCGCGCCGCGTGCGCGGCTTTTTCGTATACTGGCGCCGACCATGAACGACCTCGACGACATCGCCCGCCGCACGCTCGATCACTACGAGCGCAATGCCCGCGCCTTTTTTGCCGGCACCATCGATCACGACGTCAGCCAGAACGTCGATGCGCTGCTCGGCGCGATCGAGGCGCAGGCGCCGTACACCATTCTCGACCTGGGCTGCGGTCCGGGCCGCGACCTCAAGACCTTTTCCGCGCTCGGCCACAAGGCCATCGGGCTGGACGGCTGCGCCAGCTTCGTCGACATGGCGCGCAGCTTCAGCGGCTGCGAAGTGTGGCACCAGGACTTGCTGCACCTCGACCTGCCGCCGGCGATGTTCGACGGCATCTTCGCGAATGCCGTCCTGTTTCACCTGCCTAGCGCGCAATTGCCCAAGGTGCTGGCGGACTTGCATGCGGCCTTGAAACCGGGTGGCGTGCTGTTCAGTTCCAACCCGCGCGGCCACAACCAGGAAGGCTGGAACGGGGAGCGTTACGGCAGCTATTACGACTACGGAACGTGGAAGACCTACCTCGAGGCGGCTGGCTTCGATCCGGTGCGGCATTACTACCGGCCGGCTGGCCTGCCGCTCGAACAGCAGCCGTGGCTGGCGAGTGTGTGGCGTAAAAAATAGCCGCGGGAACAATAAAAAACGGCTGCGGGTGACGCAGCCGTTCCTGTCGCTTCACATGACGCTTACTTCTTCTCAGCCACCTGGGTCTTGAAGAAATTCGCGATCATGCCGTACACGTGGCGCTGGCCGGCGCGCGACGAAATGCCGTGCTTGGCGCCCGGATAGGTCATCAGGCTGAACGGCACGTTGCGGTTGACCAGGGCATCGATCATGCGCGTGGTATTGGTGAACAAGACGTTGTCGTCCGCCATGCCGTGCACCAGCAGCAGCGGCGACTTCAGGCCGTCCAGGTGCGCGAACACGCCGCTTTGCGCATAGGCTTCCGGCATCGCTTTCGGCGTGCCGCCCATGAACTGCTCGGTGTAGTGGGTGTCGTACAGCGCCCAGTCGGTCACCGGCGCGACCGATACGCCGCCCGCGATCTTGTCCGAACCCGCGGCCAGCAGGCGCAGCGTCATGAAGCCGCCATAGCTCCAGCCGAACACGCCGATGCGCTTGGAATCGACATAGCTCTGCTTGCCCAGCCAGTCGATGCCGGTCAGCTGGTCTTCCACTTCGTGCTTGCCCAGCTCGCCATAGATGGTGTCGGTGAAGGCGCGCTCGCGGCGGCTCGAACCGCGGTTGTCCAGCGTGAACACGACAAAGCCCTGCTGCGCCATGTACTGCTTGAACGGCGAGCCCCAGCCGCGCGTGACCTGCTGCGAGTGCGGACCGCCGTAGACGAACAGGAACACCGGATAGCGCTTGTTCGGGTCGAAGTTGGCCGGCTTGATCATCGAGTAGTACATGGTCTGGCCGTCGTGTGCCTTGATCGTGCCGAACTCGGTCGGCAGGTGGCTCGACATGTACTTGAAGTAGGGGTGGCTGGCGTTGACTTCGTTGCGCTCGAGCCACTCGACCATGCTGCCGTCAGGACGGCGGATCGACACTTGCGGCGGCGTGTTCGGATCCGAGAAGGTATCCACGAACAGCGAGCCGTTGGCGGCGAACACGTCGTCGTGCATGCCGTCGGTCTTGGTGATGCGCACCGGCTTGTCGGCGTTGCTGCCGTCCAGGTTCAGCGCGTAGGTCTGCTTGTCGGTGACCGCGTCGCGGTTCGACGACACGTAGACCTTGCCGGCCTTCTCGTCGACGGCCAGCACGTTGTCGATGCCCCATTCGCCGCTGCTGACCGGGTGCAGCAGCTTGCCGTTCAGGTCGTACAGGTAGAGGTGATTGCGGCCGCTGCGCTCGCTTTCCCAGATGAAGGCCGAACGGTTCTTCAGGAAGCGCGGGCTGTCCTGGATCGAGACCCAGGTCTTCGAGCTCTCGGTCAGCAGCGGACGCTGGGCCAGCGTGGCGGCGTCGACCGCGACGAGGTCGAGGCGCTTCTGGTCGCGCGTCTGGCGCTGGTAGACCAGGGTCTTGCCGTCGGCGCTCCAGTCGGCGCGCACCAGGTAGATGTCCTTGTCCGGGCCAAGGTCGATCTTGCGCTGCTCGCCGGTGGCCGGCGACACGACCATCAGGCCGATCTCGACGTTCGGATCGCCGGCGGCGGGGTAGCGCTGCTCGAAGCTCTCGATGCCGCTGGCGTTGATCTCGTAGCGCTTCACGTTCGGCACGGACGCGTCGTCGTAGCGACGGTAGGCGATGGCCGAATCGTCCGGCGCCCAGTAGTAGCCGGTGCGCTGCGACATTTCTTCCTGCGCGACGAATTCCGCTTCGCCATTGTGCACGGTACCTTTGCCATCGGTGGTCAGCTGGCGCTCCTTGCCGGTGGCGAGGTCGATCACGTACAGGTTCTGGTCGCGCACGAAGGACAGGTA
>JAEWEK010000332.1 GCA_023389425.1 Pseudomonadota bacterium
TCATCAGCGCGTCCAGCGCGGAGAACGGCTCGTCCATGTACAGGATCTCCGGCTTCACCGCCAGCGCCCGCGCGATCTCGACCCGCTTCACCATCCCGCCCGACAGTTCGCGCGGGTAGCTGTGCTCGAAACCTTCCAGCCCGACCAGCGCCGCGTAATGGTCGGCGCTGCGGATCCGCTCGTCCTCGGGCAGCCCGGCCAGGCCGAACATCAGGTTCTCGCGCACCGTCAGCCATGGGAACACCGAACCGTGCTGCGAGATCACGACGCCCTTCGGCCCCGGCTTCGCCAGCGGCACGCCGTCGACCAGCACCGCGCCGCCGCTCGGCTTGTCGAAGCCGGAAACGATTTTCATCAAGGTCGACTTGCCCGCGCCGGACGGCCCGACGATGGCGACGAACTCGCCGTCCTCGACTTCCAGGCTGACGCCGCCCAGCACCTCGAGCGCGGCGCGGCCGGTGGCGAAGCGGCGCGTCACATTGTCCAGCACGATCTTAGCGGGCATAACGCCACCTCACCGCGGGAAGACGCTCGAGCTGGCGCATCAGCCAGTCGAGCAGGAGGCCGATCAGGCCGATGACGATCATGCCCGCCACCACCAGGTCGTAGCGGTTGCCGGCATTGCGCGAATCGATGATGAGGTAGCCCAGGCCGGAGCGCGGCGCGATCATCTCGGCCGCCACCACCACCAGCCAGGCGATGCCCAGGCCGATGCGCATGCCGACCACCACTTCCGGCAGCACCGCCGGCACGATCACCTGGCGCAGCAGCACCGAACGCGGCACGCCGAAGTTGGCGGCGGCGTCCAGGTAGCGCCGCTCGATCGCCTGCACGCCGGCGGAAGTCTGCACGATCATCGGGAACACCGAGGCCAGGAAGATCAGGAACACCGGCGAGGCGTCGCCCACGCCGAACCACAGGATGGTGAGCGGGATCCAGGCGATCGGCGAAATCGGCCGCAGTATCTGGAACAGCGGGTTGAGCGCGCGCCAGGCGGCGGGCACGCGTCCCATCCACAGGCCGAGCGGCAGCGCGATCAGCGTGGCCAGCAGGAAGCCGGTCGCCACCCGCAGCAGCGACGCGGCGATGTGGCGCCACAGGCTGCCGTCCAGCGCCAGCTGCCACATGCCGGACACCACCCGGACCGGGTCCGGGAAGATGATGCTGCCCGAGAGCGCCACGGCGGCCCACCACAGGGCGACCACCAGCGCGATCAGCAGCAGGGCCGGAAGCGCGCGCCTCATGCCGGCCCCACCAGCGGCAGGTAGCGCAGCTCGTGCACCAGCTTTTGGGTGCGCCAGCGCAGCCGGTCCCAGCCCGGCACCGGCTCGGCCACCACGCGCACCAGCATCTGGCCGCTGGCGTGGGCGCTGCAGTTGAACGGGTAGTCGCCGGCCTGCTCGAACGGCAGGCGGAATTCCTGGCCCGGCATCACCAGCACCGGGCCGAATGCCTGCGGCACGCGGTCGCGGTTGCGCAGCAGGAGCACGTCCTGCACGCCCACCGTCAGCGTGACCAGCGCCGGCAGGATCTCGATCTGTTCGCCGCGCATGCGGCGCTCGTAGGTGCCGTCCGGGATCTCGAACAGCTGGTCGCGGGTGGCGTAGCGCAGCGGCGCGAACGCGCCCCACAGCAGCACCAGCAGCAGCGCGGCGGCGAAGCCGGCATGCGGCCGCCAGCGGCGCGGCAAGGAGCGGATCATGCCGGCTCCTTCAGCAAGGCGCGCGCGTCGTGGACCACGTCGGCGGCGGGCCGGCCGAAAGGCAGCAGCGCGCGCAGCATGCCCTTGCGGTCGATGAAGTAGAGGTAGGACGAATGCGCGATCACGTAATTGCCGGCGCCCGCCGGCTGCTTGTGCGCGCTGATGCCGTAGGCCCGCAGCACCGCGTCCACCTGGGCGCGGCTGCCGCTGAGGCCGGCGAAGCGCGGATCGAACTGGCGCACGTAGCTGCCCATGCGGGCGACGTCGTCGCGCTCGGGATCGACGCTGGCGAACACCACCTGCACGCCGGACGCTTCGGCGCCCAGCTGCCGCATCGCCTGCGCCAGCATCGCCAGCGTGACCGGGCATACGGCATCGCAGTGGGTGTAGCCGAAGGCCAGCAGCACGACCTTGCCGCGGTAGTCCTCCAGCCTGAACGGCTGGCCCGCGCCGGTGGACAGGGCCAGCGGCGGCGCCGCGCGCGGCGGCGCGAACACGCCGGCCTTGAGCTGCGGCGCGGCCGCCGCCTGCCCCGCCAGCAGTGCTAACAGTAGAAACGATATGGTCAGTTTTCGCATGGTCAGAGTGCGATCGAAACAGGCGACGCCGCGCGCACGAAACGCTCGTCGACGTAACGCTCGTACGCCACCGGGCGGCGCAGCGTGCCGGCCTGCAGCGACAGCTGCATCAGCTCGTCGAACTCGGCGCGGATCATGCGCAGGTCGCCATAGGTGACGCGGTCGTGCGGGTTGTCCATCACGAAGCGGATGATCTTCGGGTCCTGGTTGAAGTAGTCGCGGCGCGCGGCGATCTGTACCGCCTTCTCGCGGTTGGCCGGCGCGGCATCGAGCCAGCTGCCGGCCGCCTGCACGTGGTTGACCAGCTCCTGCACCAGCGCCGGCCGGGTGCGGATCAGGTCCTCGCGCACGGTCAGCACGCAGCAGATGTAGTTGCGCCACTGATCGCGCGTCAGGGCCAGCGGCCGCGCATATCCCGCACGCTGGGCCGCCGCGCCGAACGGCTCGCCGGTACAGTAGGCATCGACCGCCCGCGCGTACAGCGCGGCCGGCATGTCGGGCGGCGCCATTTCGACGATCTCGATGTCGCGCACCTCCATGCGCTCGCGCGCCAGCATCTTGCGCAGGAACAGGTAGTCGACCGCGAAGCGGCTCGGGATCGCTACCCGCTTGCCCTTGAGGTCGGAAAAGCGGGTGATCGGCGCGTCGGTCCGCACCATGATGACGGCGCCGGAGCGGTGGCCGAGCGAGACGATCTTGACCGGGATGCCGCCGTCGGCCAGGTCCATCACCAGCGGCGCCAGCATGTAGGCGGCCTGGATGCGGCCGGTCATCAGCGATTCCTTCAGCTCGGCCCAGCCGCCGTATTTACTGAACGCGAAGCGCGCGCCGTGGGCCGCGGCCTCGCAGGTCACGGGCAGGGTCAGGTTGCAGGTCACCGGCAGGCCGCCGACCACCAGCTTGCCGGCCTGGGCCCATGCCGGCGCCATTCCCGCCAGCGGCAGCGCGGCCGTTGCCTGCAACAGCCGGCGACGGCGAATGGCGATGCGGGACGGGACAGTCATCGGGAAAACCGGGCGTAGTCGAAGCTCAGGGATTGTATCACTGCAACTGTCATTTCCAGCATCGGGGCACAGCCGTGCGCCTTCGCGGCCGAGAGTTGCGTATGCTTATTAGAACATGCCGACATCCCTGCCGGGTCCCGGGATGGCCATGCTCGCTCTTACCGTTTACCCATGCAGAGACCCCGTCCAAGCGCCCCCCATCGCACGCCGCCACCGGGCACCGGGTTCACGCCCCTGCTGCTGGCGGCGCTGGTTTTCGTGATCACCGCGCTGCTGTCGCTGGGCGCCTACAACAGCGCGCGGCATGTGGCGCGCAGCAACCTGCAAGGCTCGTTCGACTACCGGGCGCGCGACTCCCTCACGGCGCTGCTGCGCCGCATGGCGCTGTACGAGGAAGTGCTGCGCGGCGCCCAGGGCTTCGTGCGCGGATCGGTGGACGTCAGCCACAAGGACTTCGCCGACTACTTCGCCCTGCTGCGGCTGGACGAGACCTTCCCCGGCATCGAGGCGCTCGGCATCGCCACCATCGTCGCCCCGAACCAGCTCGCCCGCCACGAGCAGGCCGTGCGGCGCGAAGGCTACGCCAGCTACACCGTCCATCCGCGCGGGCCGCGCCCGTTCTACACCGCGGTCAGCCACATCGAACCGTTCAACGGCCGCAACCTGCGCGCCTTTGGCTTCGACATGTTCAGCGAACCGGTGCGGCGCGCGGCGATGGAGGCGGCGCGCGACAGCGGCCAGGCGGCCGTCACCGGCAAGGTGGTGCTGGTGCAGGAAGGAGGCCTGGACAGCCAGCCCGGCATCCTGATGTACCTGCCGGTGTACCGCACCGGCATGCCGGTGCGGACCGTCGGGCAGCGGCGCGCGGCCATCATCGGCTGGGTCTACTCGCCCTTCCGCATGAACGACCTGATGCGCGGGATGCTGGGCGAGCATTCCGGCGACGTCGAGCTGCGCATCTACGACGGCGCCCAGCCCGGCGCTGCCGACCTGCTCTACCTGTCGCCGCGCACGACGCCGGGACGGCGGCCGCTGTTCCAGATGACGGAGCTGGTCCAGATGCGCGGGCGGCCGTGGACGGTGGTGGTCAGCTCGGCGCCGGCGCTGGAAGCGCAGCGCGACACCGTGCGCCCGCTGGTGATCGTCCTGACCGGGCTCGGCGTCGGCTTCCTGCTGGGCGTAGTGGTGTGGCTGCTGGCCAGCGAGCGCCGGCGCGCGGTCAAGCTGGCGCAGGAGATGACGCTCGAACTGCGCCAGTCGTATGCGCGCACCGAGGCCGAGCAGCGCCGCATGCGCGTGATCCTGCAGAACGCCTACGACGCCTTCATCGCGATCGACCCCAAGGGCCGCGTCACCGACTGGAACATCAAGGCTACCCAGCTGTTCGGCTGGACCGAGCGCGAGGCGCTGGGGCGCGAGATCGCCGAGCTGGTGGTGCCGCCGGACCAGCGCGCACGCCACGCGAACGGCTTCCGCCGTTTCACCGACAGCGGCGGCGGTCCGGTGATGTCGGCGCCCACCGAGCTCACGGCCATGCGCAACGACGGCAGCCTGGTGCAGGTGGAAGTGGCGGTGGTGGCGCTGCCGACGCCGGAAGGCTTCGGCGCCAGCGCCTTCGTGCGCGACATCACGCCGCGCAAGCAAACCGAGGAGCGCGAGCGCCAGCGCCAGCAGCGGCTGGACGATACGCGCGAGGCGCTGCAGCGGGCGCAGAAGCTGGAAGCGGTCGGCAAGCTGACCGGCGGCGTCGCGCACGACTTCAACAACCTCTTGCACATCATCAGCGCCAACGTGCAGCTGTTGCTGCGTTCACCGGACAAGCAGCAGCAGCGGCTGCAGGGCATCCTCGACGCGGTGGAGCGCGGCTCGAAGCTGTCGGCGCAGCTGCTGGCCTTCGCGCGGCGCCAGCCGCTGCATCCGCAGGTGGTCGATGCCGGCCGCCTGATCGAGCGCATGGACAGCCTGCTGCACCGCGCCGCCGGCGAAGGGGTGGCGCTGCGCCACACGGTACAGCCTGGCCTGTGGAACACGCTGGTCGATCCGAACCAGCTCGAAAACGTGCTGCTGAACCTGGTCATCAATGCGCGCGACGCGATGGCGGGACGGGGCAGCATCACGATCGCGCTGTCCAACCTGACGCTCGATGGGGACGCGCTGCCGGACCCGGAGATGGCGCCCGGGCAGTACGTGCTGGCGGCGGTATCGGATACCGGCGGCGGGATGCCGGCCGAGGTGATGGAGCGGGCCTTCGAGCCCTTCTTCACCACCAAGCCCGAGGGCAAGGGGACGGGGCTGGGGCTGTCGATGGCGCACGGCTTCGTCAAGCAGAGCGGCGGGCATATCCAGCTGGCCAGCGAGGTGGGACGGGGAACTACCGTGAGTATCTATTTGCCGCGCTGTTTGCGGGAGGAGCGGGTGGCGGCTTCGTGAGTCTGTGTCGTCAAGCGAGATGGGGTTCCCGCCTGCGCGGGAA
>JAEWEK010000205.1 GCA_023389425.1 Pseudomonadota bacterium
CGCACTGTCCGCTACCTCATGTACGACACCTTTTTCGGCGCCCATCCTGGCATGCGGACCTTCAAGAAAATCCTCGGCTTCCGGCCCTACCGCGCGAAATACAGCCTGCAATGAAGATCCTGTTCAACCGGCTTTACGCCGACTACCTGATGCCGTCCCGCCTCGGCGAGTACGAGGCGATCCTGCGCCAGGCCCGCGACCTCGGCTACGAGCAGCTGTCCGTGCGCGATTTCTACCGCTCGCGCGACAAATCGCCGCCGGCGCGCGTGCTGGTGCACCGCCACGACATCGACAGCGACCTGCGCACCGCCAGGAAACTGTTTGCGATCGAGAGCCGCCACGAGGTGCGCGCGACCTACTATTTTCGCCTCTGCACCCTGGACCTGGGCTTCATGCGCGAGATCGAAGCTGCCGGCAGCGAGGCCAGCTACCACTACGAAGAAGCCGCCACCTTTGCCAAGCGCCACAGGATCCGCAGCGCCGACGCCTTGCGCGCGCGCTTCCCCGACATCCGCCAGCAGTTCATCAGCAATTTCGACGGCATCGCCGAACGCCTCGGCCGGCCGTTGGCAACCGTCGCCAGCCATGGCGACTTCGCCAACCGCCGCCTCCAGGTCATCAACCACGAACTGCTGCACGACGCCGCGCTGCGCAGGCGCTGCGGCATCGAGTGCGAAGCCTACGACGACGCGCTGCTGCGCCACATCGACCTCTATATCAGCGACCGCAAATACCCGGACTACTACCGGCCCGCCTCGCCCTTCGACGCGCTCGGCCGCGAGCGCACCATCCTGCTCCTGACCCATCCGGTGCAGTGGGAGACCAACTGGGCCGACAGCACGCGATGCAACGCGCGCCGCATCATCGAGGAGCTGGCATGGCGAGCCTCAATATCCTGCTGATCAACCACTACGCGGGATCGCTGCGGCACGGCATGGAATACCGGCCGTATTACCTGGCGCGCGAATGGGTGCGCCAGGGTCACCACGTGCGCATCGTCGCCTCCAGCCGTTCTCACATCCGCGCCACCGAGCCGCCAATGGACGGGCGCGACCGGCTCGACGAAACCATCGACGGCATCGCCTACACCTGGTTCGCCACGCCGCCCTATCGCGGCAACGGCCTGGCGCGGGTCCGCAATATGGCCGCCTTCGTCTGGCGCCTGCTGCGCGAGCGGCGGCAACTGGTGGCCGAGCTGCGCCCCGATCTCGTCATCGCCTCCAGCACCTATCCGCTCGACATCTGGCCGGCCTTCTTCATTGCACGGCTGGCGCAGGCCCGTCTGGCATTCGAAGTGCACGACTTGTGGCCGCTGTCGCCGATGGAGCTTGGCGGCTTTTCGCGCTGGCACCCATTCATGCTGCTTCTGCAGGCCGCCGAAAACTTCGCCTGCCGCCGCGCCGATGTCGTCGTCTCCATCCTGCCCAAGGTGCGCGCCCATCTGGAAGCGCACGGCATGGCGCCCCACAAATTGCACATCGTTCCCAACGGAACCGATCCTGCCGAATGGATCCGCCCGAAAGCGGCCCTGCCTCCGGATCTCGACCAGGCGCTGGCCGCGCTGCGGGCCAAAGGCAGCTTCATCGTCGGCTACGCCGGCACCCACGGTGTCGCCAATGCCCTCGGCACCTTGCTGGAGGCCGCGCAACTGCTGCGCTCCCAGCCAGTCGATATCGTGCTGGTCGGCACCGGGCCGGACAAGGACGCGCTGCAGCGGCAGGCCGCCCGACTCGGGCTCCACAAGCTCCATTTCTTTGCGCCGGTCGCCAAGCACCAGGTGCCGGCCTTGCTGGAGCGCTTCGACCTCGCCTACATCGGCTGGCGGCGCGAGCCACTGTACCGTTTCGGCATCGCGCCCAACAAGCTGATCGACTACATGATGGCGGGGCGCCCCATTTTGCACGCGGTCGAGGCAGGCAACGATCCGGTCGCCGAGGCAGGCTGCGGCCTGACCGTGGCGCCGGAATCGCCGCAGGCAGTCGCCGACGGCGTGCTGGCCCTGCGCGCCTTGCCACCCGCACGGCGCGCGGCACTGGGCCGGCGCGGCCGGGCCTTCGCGCTCGCCAACCACACCTATCCCGTCCTCGGGCAACGATTCTTGAGCGCATGCGCAGGAGGCTCCGACCATGGCTGACCAGGCACCCCAAGCTGTTTCCCCTACCTTCCTGCCCTTCGCCCTTCCGGACATCGGCGAGGAAGAAATCGCCGCCGTCGTGGCCTGCCTGCGGTCCGGCTGGGTGACCACCGGGCCCGCGACCCGGCAGTTCGAGCAGGAATTCCGCACCTACCTCGATGCCAAGGTCGAGACCATCGCGGTCAATTCAGCCACGGCCGGCCTGCACCTCGCGCTGGAATGCCTGCGGATCGGCCCCGGCGATGAAGTGATCGTGCCGACCATGACCTTCACCGCCACCGCCGAAGTGGTGCGCTATCTCGGCGCGACCCCGGTCTTCGCCGACGTCGAGCCGGACACGCTGAACCTGTCGCCCGCGGCCGTGCAGGAGGCGATCACGCCACGCACCCGCGCCATCATTCCGGTACATTACGCCGGCATGGCCTGCGACATGGATGCCCTGCTCGCACTGGCCCGCACCTACCGTCTGCGCGTGGTCGAGGACGCGGCGCACGCCTTCCCCACGCGTTACCGGGGCCGGCTGGTCGGCACGCTGGACAGCGACATCACCGTGTTCAGCTTCTACGCAAACAAGACCATGACTACTGGCGAAGGCGGCATGGTCGTCGCCCGCGACCCCGAGCTGGCGCGGCGCATCCGCCTGATGCGGCTGCACGGCATCAGCCAGGACGCGTTCAATCGCTATGTGTCGCGCACGCCGGCCTGGTTCTATGAAGTCGTCGCCGCCGGCTTCAAGTACAACCTGACCGACATCGCATCGGCCATCGGCATCGAGCAGTTGCACAAGATCGACCGCTTCCTCGTCCGGCGCGAGCAGCTCGCGCAGCGCTACCACGCGGCCCTGGCCGGGCTGCCGCTGGAACTGCCGCCGCTGCCCGACGGCGGCAGCACCCACGCCTGGCACCTGTATGCGGTGCGGCTGGCACCGCAAGCGCCGTTGACGCGCGACGAACTCATCAACGAGCTGGCGCGGCGCGGCATCGGCACCAGCGTGCACTTCATTCCGCTGCACCGGCAGCCGTACTGGCGCGATACCTACGCGCTGGGCCCGGCGGATTTCCCGGTGGCCGAGGACAGCTACCGCCGCATGCTCACGCTCCCGCTGTACACGCGCATGAGCGATGGCGACCAGGACCGCGTCATCGCCGCCCTGCACGAGTTGCTGCAATGAGCAAGCGGCTCTTCGACCTGGTCGCGGCCTCGCTCGGCCTGACCGTGCTGGCGCCGCTGCTGCTCGCGATCGCCGTGTGGGTCCGGCTCGATTCTCCCGGGCCGGTGTTCTACCGCCAGCAGCGGGTCGGCCGCGGCGGCGCGCTGTTCAACATCTACAAGTTCCGCACCATGTACCGGCGGCCGGCCGACGCGCGCCAGCTGACCGTCGGGCGCGACCCGCGCATCACCGGTGCGGGCCATTTCCTGCGCCATTACAAGCTCGACGAACTGCCGCAGCTGCTCAACGTCGTGCTCGGATCGATGAGCCTGGTCGGGCCCCGGCCCGAGGTGCCACGCTACGTCGCCTGCTATCCGGCCGATGTCCGCGCGCTCGTGCTGTCGGTGGCGCCGGGCATCACCGACTGGGCCTCGATTCTGTACAAGGAAGAAAGCACCATTCTCGGCCGCGCCACCGATCCCGAGCGGGTCTATATCGAGACCATCCTGCCCGCCAAGCTCGACTATTACATGCGCTATGTCCGCGAGCGCAGCTTCTGGCTCGACCTGAAGATCATCTGGCGCACGATTACCGCCATCGCCCGGGTAGCTTAGCCGTGAGCTGGCTCGCGATGATGCACCTGGGAGACATCACGCTGACGCTGCCGGTCGCGGCTGGCCTGGCGGCGTGGCTGCTGGCCTGCCGGGCCTGGCGCGCCGCCCTGTGCTGGTCGCTGTTGTACGCGGCGGCGATCGTGCTGGTCGGCGTCAGCAAGATCGCCTTTCTTGGCTGGGGCACCGGCATTCCCGAAGTCGGATTCAAGGCGATCAGCGGCCACGCCACCGGCGCCACCGCGGTGTTTCCAACCATGTTCTACCTGCTGGTGCACGAGCACGGTACAGCCCTGCGGCGCGCCGGCGCCGCCGCCGGGCTGCTGCTTGGGGCGCTGGTCGCGCTGATGCTGGTGGCCGGCGGCCAGCACACGGCATCCGAAGCGGCCGCCGGCTGGATCACCGGGGCGGCCGTGAGCCTGGCAGCGATCCGTTGCGCCAGCGTCCGGCCGCCGGTACAAGCGACCTTCAGCCTGACGTGCGCGCTGTGCGCCTTTGCCGGCGCCGTCTGGCTCATCAAATCGGCGCCGCTGGGCTACTGGATGGCGCGGGCGGCGCTTGCCCTGTCCGGCAGCGACAGGCTGCACTCCTGGCATATCCGCCTTGACTCCTGATCTCTCGTCCCGCCGTCCCGAACCAAGGAAAACCCGATGAAGCGACCAACGATCACATGGCAGGCGCGCAGCCAGCTGAGCGAAGACTCGATGCATTCCCTGCTGATCGCACTGCTGCGCGGACTGGCCGCGCTGCAAGTGGCCGCAGCCCACCTGCGCGCGGAAGTCTTCCCCAGCCTGCGCACGATTGCGCATCCAACCGTGTACTACCAGGGCCTGGCGTTTGCGACCGGCTTCGCGCACCAGGCCGTGGTGGTGTTCTTCCTCGTTAGTGGCTGGCTGGTCGGAGGCAGCCTGCTGAACAAGCTGGAACAGCCACGAGCCTTCGCGGCCTATGCCATCGATCGCGTCACGCGCCTGTGGACGGTGCTGGTGCCGACCATGCTCCTGATGCTTCTCCTCGCCTTCAGCACCGGCGCCCTCGAGCGGACGTCGCCGGGTGGGGGCGATCCCTATTCGCTGCTCGGCTTCGCAGGCAACCTGGTCGGACTGCAGACGATCGTTGTTGACAACTTCGGCGACAACTACGCGCTGTGGAGCCTGGCCAACGAAACCTGGTACTACGTCGCGTTTCCCTTGCTGCTCGCAGGCTTTCGCGGCCGAGGCTGCTTGAACCAGGGCTGCGGCATCCTCGGCCTGATTGTGCTGGCCAGCTTGTTACCGTGGGCGATAACGCTGTATTTCACGCTGTGGCTGCTGGGCGCCGCCTTCGCGCGCATCCGTATCGATTGTGGCATGGGGGCGAGGATCGGCCTGCTCATCGCGTGCGCAAGCCTCTCGGTCTACTACCGGATCACGGGCAGCAATGACGACCTGGTACCCGCCTCCTTCGTACAGGACCTGGTCTGCAGCCTGCCCTTCCTGCTCCTGCTCTCTTCGCTGCAAATCAAGATCGACCCGCGCGCGCGCGCCCTGCGCACACTGGGACGGGCCGCGACCTTCCTGTCCAACTTCTCGTTCACCCTGTATGTCTTCCACGTTCCGGTCATCGGGCTGCTGCGCTACCTGGGGCGCGCTTTCGCCGGGCGCGAGCAGCTGGCGCCGGATCGGCCGCTGGACTATGTCATCTATACCGGCATGCTGGCCGCCATCCTCGGCCTGTCCTACCTGTCCTACCTGCTGTTTGAATCCAACACCTATCGGGTCCGAGGCAAGCTCAAGGACTTGCTGTTGCGGCGGCATCCGCAACCTCCACAAAAAGCGCTTACCAGCCCGCGGCTGGGCGACAGCAGCGGACGCTAGCGAACGGAAGGGATGTCATGGTGTGGCGGGGGCGCAGGCCCGTTGGTCCAGTCCGCTCGACGATATTGGGCAGCGCAGCGAAGCAAGCCGCATCAACCGACCGCATACCCGATCTGCACCGGCGATCCGTATTTGTACTGGCCGGCATTCGCCCCCAGGCGCAATGGCATGTCGTTGAACAGCACGCCCTGCGGCGAGATCCCCGCATGATTCAGGCGCTTGATCGACTCGTTGATCTGGTTCTCCGTCGTCACGCCGGAGCGCGCCACGATGAACACGGCGCCGGCGTGGGCGCCGATGATCAGCGCATCGGCCACCGCCAGCAAGGGCGGCGGGTCGAGCAGGATCAGGTCATAGTGGGGCCGCACGGCTTCCAGCAGGCTGCCGAAGTTCAGGTGCAGCAGAAATTCGGCACGGTTCGGCGGCAATTCGCCGGTCGGGATGAAGTCCAGGTTCTCCAGCACGCCATGGTGGATGATGTCTTCCACCGGTAGCGCCCCGATGATCGAGCGCGACAGGCCCCGCTCGCGGCTTACGCCGAAGTAGCGGTGCAAATGTCCGTTGCGAAGGTCGGCGTCGACCAGCAGCACGCGCTTGCCGCTGGCGGCCATCACCACCGCGAAGTTGGCCGACATAAAAGACTTGCCGATCGCGCGGGTCGGCCCGGTCAGCATCACGATATTGTTCTTGAAGTGCGGCATCGAGAACTGCAGCGCGGCGCGGAAGCTGCGCAAGGCTTCGACCGCTTCATCCTCCGGCATTAATTGCGCAAGAAGCGGCAACAGCCCGCCCTCTCCGCGCGCCTTGCGCAGCAGCTTGTCCTGGTTGCTGCTGTGCGGGATGGTGGCATACACCACCCGCGCGTGCAGAAGCCGTTCGATCTTTTGCGGATCGTCGATGCCGCCCTTGATCGCCTTGCGCGTGAACGCCAGCAAGGTCCCGAAGAACAAGCCGGTAATGATGGCCAGCGCCACGATCAGCGGCCGGTTGGGCTTGATCGGCTTCTCCGGCGCAATCGGCGCATCGATCATCCGCACATTGCTGACCCGACCCACCGAAATCAGCCTCAGCTGTTGCGCGGTGTTGGACAGCGCCGTGTACAGGTCGGTGTTGACCTTGATGTCGCGTGTCAGCCGCGCCTCATCCTGTTCCAGCACCGGCAAGTCCTTGATGCGCGCCGCGATCGCCGCGATCTCGTCATCGACCTCCTTGAGCGAACGGTTCATCGCTACCAGCACCGGGTGGTCTTCGGTGAAGCGCGCCAGCAGCTCCGTCTTTTTTTGGATCAGGTCCATGCGCTTGGCGCGCGCGGCCGCCGCCTGTTCCAGGCTCATCTTCGCCTCGGCCTGCAGGTCGACCGTGCCGTGCGCGTTGCGGAACTGGTTGTAGCGGTCCTCGGACTGTTCCAGCTGCCGCTTCAGGATGGGCAGCTGCTGGTTGAGGAAGGCCAGCGACTTTTCCGCTTCTTCCGTCTTGCGCGCCAGGTTCTGGCGCATGTATTCGCGCCCGACTTCCGACAGCAGGCTGTGGATGCGCTTGGCGTTCTCGCCTTGCAGCTTGACCTCGATCACCCCGGATTGCTTGCCCTGCTCAGTGATCACCAGGGCCAGCTGGATCGCCTGGATGGTGCCGAGCCGCGACATGCGCTTCAGGCGAAACCGCGCACCGGGCTTGGCGTACATGCGGTCCACCTTCATCTCGAGGACGCCGTCCGGCGTCGGCACCCGGTAGCGCTGCCCGACGGAGCCCTCGAACACCAGCCGCTGGCCACCGCCGGAAAAGCGGTAGCGCTCGTTGGGCTCGGCCGTCAGCACGAATTCCCGATTCAACCACGCATCCGGAACGTCGAACACCGAAACCTCGGCCCGCTCGCCGCCCCACACATAGCCGCCATAGCCGAACAGCCCCGGCTCCGACAAGGTGCCGCTGTTCTGGTTGGCGAACCAGAAGCCGGCCACCGGGAAGTATTTTGGTTCCGCCTCGATGTACAGCTGCAGGTTGTCCACCGCGCGCGACACCACCATGCGCGAGCGCAGCAGCTCCATTTCCGCGATCGCCGCCTTCTTGGTCTCGAACAGCGAGGACGCCTCGGACAGGATATTCTTCGAGGCGTTGGGGCTTTCCTCCTCGACGTGGATCATGAGGTTGTCTTCGTACACCGGCTTGGCGACCAGCGCATACAGCACCGCCACCAGCGTGATGAGTGCCGTGATGCCGCCGATCAGCCAGCGGCTGTCGTAGAAGGTGTTGAAATAGCCCTTCAGGTCGACCGCCGGCTCGTCCGCGGCGCGGTCGAAGGGATGATGGTTGACCGGAATCGACAGGATCGGCGGGCTGTGCGCGACGTGCGTGAGCTGGTGGTGTTCGCCGGGCGTGGTCATGCTTGCCTCCTTGGCCTCAGGGCCGTGTGGTGACGCCGACCGCCGATGTCAGCGCGCCCGGGAACAGCAGGCTCAGGTTGCGGTTCCAGTTGGCCAGCGGCGAAGCGGCCACGTACACGACGTCTTTCGGCCGCAGCTCGAACTCCTCCGCCATCGCAATCGCGCCCGTCTCGCGCGCATCCAGCTGGAACACGCGCGTGGCGCCCTCCGGTGTCTTGCGCACCACGTAGATCTGGCGCGCGTCGCCCGACAGCGGGCTGACGCCGCCGCTCTCGCCCAGTGCCTCGTTCAGCGTCAGGCGCCCGTCATGCATGGTGAGCGATTTGGGGGTGATGACCTCGCCCGAGACGAACACCTTGCTTTCGTCACGCGAATGCACCCGCACCAGGTCGCCCGGCGCGAGCATCACCGTGTTCGGGTCGATGCCTTTCTGCACCAGCTCGCGCAGGTTGATGTCGTAGCGCTTCTTGTTGCGCTCGATGGCGATGCGGCTCTGGTCGGCCGTGGGCAGCAGGCCGCCGGCGCGATTGAGCGCCTCGGTCAGCGACATCGGGATGTCGTTGATGGCCTGCAGCCCGGGCGACTTGACCTCGCCGTCGATGTAGACGCGCTTGCTGCGATACGACTGCACCCGCAGCGTGACGTTGGGACTGGCGATATATTTGGCCAGCTTCTGCGACAGCAGCGCCCGCGCCTGCTCCTCGGTCAGGCCCTGCACCGGCAACAGTCCGGCGAAGGGGAACTGGATGCGTCCGCTGTGGTCGACGACGAAGCCGGGCGGCGTGGCGTTGGCCGCGACGCTGGCCGCCAGCGTGCCGGCATCCGCCGCGGCCGCTGCCGCCGGCATGCCCGCGCCGGCAAGTTCCGGATGGTCCCAGACCACGATCGACAGCACGTCGCCGGCGCCGATCGCGTACGGGGCTGGATTCTTGACGATGAGCGATGAAATGTCCTGGTGCTGGACCAGCGCCGCCTGCCGCTTCTGGAGCTGGATAAGCTGCTCGGTAATCATTTCCGTTTGCGGGGGCGGCGCGCCCGGTTCCTGCTTGCTCGCGCTCGACTGGAATGGCAAGCCGGACGCGCAACCGGCCAGGGCCAGCACCGCCAGCGCGGCCAGCTCGCGCACCAGCGAAATTACTGCAGGAAGTCTCATGATGTCGCCTCGCCAGGAAATGCCTGCTTCAGGCAATCATGAGTCAGCGTAAGGCGTCCCTATGGCTGGGCTTTGGCGCACATCAAACGCCGGCCTCAGGTCGCAGGGAGTTAAGCAGTCCGCGCGCGAAAGCCGGGCTCATCTGTTCTAGCGGAAATTCCGCCGCGGTCAGCGCACTTCTTCCAGCAATTTGAGCCCTTCGGCGAAGGTCCAGATGCGGCGGATTTCGATCACGTCGAACTGCACCGCGACGTTGGGCGGAAACACGCCGTAACGTTCGTTCAGCCGCACGATGCGGCGCACGGCCGCGTCGATATCGGCGTGCCCGCTCGAACGCACGATCATCACCGACTCCACGCTGCCGTCGCTGCGGATCGCCACGCTGACGATCGGGTCGACACGCACGCGGTCCGCTGACAATTGCGCGCCGTTCAGCAAACCGTTGCGCTCGATCTTCTGGCGGAAGCTGTCGACATAGAGCCGCAGCGGAACATCGCGTTCCATGCCGTGCGATACGAGACGCCGTGGCCGCGCCTCGCTGTCGGCCGCGCGCACGGCCGCCGGTGGCGCTCCCAGCACGTCGAGGCCGCGCAGCATGTCCCGCGCACGGGAACCGAGATTGGCGCCCACCAGACCACCAGCTCCCTTGCCTGCGCCGCCGGGCGCGCCTGTCGCACCAGAACCGGCTGCTGCCGCATCGGCGCCATTCGCGGCCATTGCCTGCTGGCGGCGCGCGTCGGCTGCGGCCCGCTCTGCCCGCGCCTGCTCGTCGGCCAGCCTTTGCGCTTGCTGGCGTGCCAGCTCGGCCGCCTGCTGCTGCGCCAGGCGCTCGGCCTGCTGTCGTGCCTGCTCGGCCGCCTGCTGCTGCGCCAGGCGCTCGGCCTGCCGTCGTGCCTGCTCAGCCGCCTGCTGCTGTGCCGTGCGCTCGGCCTGCTGTCGTGCCTGCTCAGCTGCCTGCTGCTGGGCCAGTTGTTCCGCCTGCCGGCGCGCGAGCTCAGCGGCCTGGCGTTGTGCCAGTTCCTCGGCCAGCTGCCGCGCCTGCATGTCGGCGAGGCGCTGCCGCTCGGCCTGCGCGGCGACCTCGGCCTGGCGTCGCGCCTCCTCCTCGGCCTGCCGCTGCGCCGCGAGCTGTTGCGCATCGGCCGCCGCGCGCTGTGCCGCCTGCTCGGCGAGCCGGCGCTTTTGCTCTTCCGCTTGTGCCGCAAGCTCGGCCTGGCGGCGCGCCGCCTCCTGGCTTGCGATCTCATCCTGGCGACGCCGGGCCTGCTCGGCCTGCGCCGCGGCGGCCTCGGCATCCCTCCGCTGCAGCTCCTGTTGCCGCACCCGAGCCTCCGCCACGCGCTGCTGCTCCGCCGCTTGTGCCGCCGCTTCCAGACGCGCTTTCTCCTCCCGCGCCAGGGAGATTGCCGCCTCATCCTGGCGTGCGACCGCGGGCGCGGCCGCTTGCTCGACGGCTTGCTTCGCCTGCGCATCCTCCCCCATCGCGGACGTGGCGTCGACCTTGCCGGCCGCCGTGCCGGTGCCCTGCTCCGTGCCCTCGCGCACGGATACCGCGTCAGCCTTGAGCTCATCGAGTACAGGTTGCGGAACCGCGAACTCGCTGTCTTTGTTGATGTCTTGAGTGATGACCCGTTCTTTCAGCGCAAGCTCAGGCCGCCTTGCCGCTTTGGGCGCGCGCCTGGTCGCCTTCGCCCGCGCCGGCTTGGAAAGCGTGGGCGCGGCTACCGGCCGTGGCCGCGGCGACACGACAGTAAATCCCGAAACCGGCGCCGATGGCGGTGCCGCAAGCGGGGCCTCAGCATTCAGTGCGGCCACCGGTTCCGGCACCGGCAGCGGCTTGGGTGCGGGCGCCAGGCGCACCATCAAGCGCGTCACCGCCGCCATGCCGGCCTCGGGCACGTGAAAGCGCAAGGACAGCAGCAGCGCATGCGCCACCAGCGACAGGACGAGCCCGGCAACCAGGCGCCTTGTGGCCTGATCGTTGGCTGGGTCCGGGCTGCTGGCAATCGCTGACATCGGCACAGGTCGAAATATTGTCGAGTTGCCAGCATAACGTTTTCTCCACGGACACGCGAGGCGCGCACGATACGGAACACCCAAAAACGCTATCTGGCAGAATGGTCCCCGTCGTGGCACTTCTTCAGGAGGACCCATGGGGCCCGGATTCATCTTTGCGACCGGGATCGAAAACAGCAATCCGACCATCAATAACGGCAGGTTCCGTGTCGACGAACTGGAGAAATGCGGCCATTACCGATACTGGCGCACCGACTTCGACCTCGTGCAGGAACTGGGCCTGAAGGCGTTGCGCTACGGTCCGCCCATCCACAAGACATGGCTCGGCCCCAATCGCTACGACTGGGAATTCGCCGACCTCACCTTCCAGGACCTGCGGCGACGCAATCTGGCCGTCATTGTGGACCTGTGCCACTTCGGCGTTCCCGACTGGATCGGGAATTTCCAGAACCCAGACTTCCCGCAATTGTTCGCGGGCTACGCGCGCGCCTTCGCCGAACGTTTCCCGTGGGTCCAGCTCTACACGCCGATCAACGAGATGACCGTGTGTGCGCTGTTTTCCACCTTGTACGGCTGGTGGAACGAGCAGGAACGCACCGATCGCGCCTTCGTCACCGCCATCAAGCATATCGTTAAGGCCAACATCCAGGCCATGCAGGGGATCCTCGAAGTCCGCGCCGACGCGCTGTTCATCCAGAGCGAGTCCTCCGAGTACTTTCACGCCGAAAATCCCCAGGCCATCGGCCCGGCTGAAATTCACAATGCGCGCCGCTTTCTGTCGCTGGACCTGAACTATGGCCGTCGGGTGGACTCTGAGATGTATGAGTACATGCTCGACAATGGCATGACCCGTGACGAGTACCACTTTTTCCTGAACAATAATCTGAAGCACCACTGCATCATGGGCAACGATTATTACCAGACGAACGAGCACTACGTTTCGGCCGACGGCGCCACCCGCGCGGCCGGTGAAATTTTCGGCTACGCCGTCATCACCCACCAGTACTACAACCGCTACCGCCTGCCAGTGATGCACACCGAAACCAATCTGTGCGAAGGGTCGAGCGGCAAGGAAGCCGTCGAGTGGCTGCACAAGGAATGGGCCAACGTGCTGCGTGTGCGCAACAACGGCGTGCCGCTGGTCGGCTTCACCTGGTATTCGCTCACCGACCAGGTCGACTGGGACACGGCGCTGCGCGAAGACAACGGCACCGTCAACGCGCTCGGCCTGTTCGACCTCAACCGCAATATCCGCGCGGTCGGCATCGCCTACCGTGAGCTCATCCATTCGTGGATGCAAGTGCTGCCGACACAGAGCGTGTGCCTGCAAGTACCAATTGTGATGCCGAAGGAATATGACGAAGGCTGTGACGAGGTCCAGGCAGTCAAGCCGCACACCCGCGCCGACGACCAGACACTTGCGCCCGGCACCACCGAAACCAACGAATAAGCGGAGGCAAACATGCGCTTCACGGGACAGTCGGTCATCGTCACCGGGGCGGCCGGCGGCATCGGGCTCGCCACCGCCAGCCGCTTCGCGCAGGAAGGCGCCAATCTCGTGCTGGTCGGCCATCACGCCGATACGCTCACCCGTGCACAACAGCACCTGCAGGCGAACGGCGCGCAGAACGTCTACTGCTGCGTGTGCGACGTCAGCGACGAGGCGCAGGTCAAGACCAGCGTCGACGCTGCCATCACGCGCTATGGCCGCCTTGACGTCGTCGTCAACAACGCCGGCGTCATGACCTTCAAGCCCTTGCAGGACCAGACCGCCGAGGACTGGACCAGCGTGCTTCACGTCGACCTGCTGGGCGCCTTCTTCTTCACCAAATACGCATTCCGCACCATGGCCAAGGGCGGCGCCATCGTCAACGTGTCCAGCATCCACGCGATCGAGACCGAGCCGATGGCAGCTCCCTACGCCGCGGCCAAGTCGGCACTGCTGTCGCTGACGCGCTCGGCCGCGCTGGAAGGCCGGCCGAAGAACATCCGCGTCAATGCCGTCCTGCCGGGCGCCATCGACACACCCATGCTGTGGGAAAACCCGAACGTGAAGTCCGGCGAGGAACACATCGACCCGCTGGATGTCGGCAAGCCGGAAGACGTCGCATCGGCAATCGCCTTTCTCGCGTCGGCGGATGCGGCATTCGTGCAGGGCGCGATGCTGCGCGTGGACGGCGGCCGCCTGGACCGCCTGTAGCCACCTAGTTCAAGGCCTTTTCGCCCGGGCGCAAGGTCAAGACACGCACGCCATTCGCCGTCACCGCGACGGTGTGTTCAAACTGCGCCGACAATTTTCCGTCACAGGTGACGACCGTCCAGCCATCGTCCTCGGTCTCGACTTCGTTGCGGCCCTGGTTGATCATCGGCTCGATCGTGAACACCATACCTTCACGCAGGATCATTCCCGTACGTGGTTTGCCCCAGTGAAGGATTTCGGGCTCCTCATGCATTTCCTGGCCGATGCCGTGCCCGCAGTACTCGCGGACTACCGTGTAGCCATTGCGCTTGGCATGCTGCTCGATGGCGAAGCCGATATCGCCCAGCCGTGCGCCGGGACGCACGGCCTTGATGCCCTTCCACAGCGCCTCATACGTCACCTGCACCAAGCGCTTCGCCTGCGCCGAGACCTCGCCCACGAGATAGGTCTTGCTGGAATCGGCGATATAACCGTTCTTCTCCAGCGTGATATCGAAATTGCAGATATCTCCGTTTTTCAGGATGTCCGCGTCAGACGGAACGCCGTGGCAGACGACAGTATTCGGCGATGAGTTCAATGAATACGCGAAGCCATATTGCCCTTTGCTCGCAGGACGTGCTTTCAGCTCATTCACGATAAAGCTGTCGACCAGATCATTCACCTGCATGGTCGACATACCGATCAGGTCGAGCTGGTCAAGATGGGCAAAAACCTGCGCCAGCAGCCTGCCGGATTCCGCCATCAGTTCGATTTCTTCAGGTGACTTGGTCATAACGCGGCCACCTTGACCGGGTGCGCCGCGACGCCCGCGGCACGCAGTTCGCCGGCGACAATCTCATTGAAACTCTGCGTCGGATTCATTTCGCACAACATGCCGATCTTGATCCAGAAAGCCGCCTGCGCGTTGATCGACCGGCACGATACCGCGCTCGCCTTGCGCATCTGGTCGTGCAATTCATCGTCGATATTCACAATACCCATTTGAGGCTCCATATACGATTCATATACGAATTATATATTCAACAGCGAGGCCGGCGCAACGCAGGCTGGCCGACCAGCTATACTGCTGCCGGCTCCAATATGTGAAGGTCACTTTATGCAGGGCGAAGCACTCCCGGTAAACACACCCCTTACCGACGACCTCATCCTCGGCGCAGTCGAGATCGAACGCACGACGGCCGGGCTCCTGCCGCACCGTCTGCCGGCATGGGCCCGCGCCCAGTGTCCTGACTGGCAGCTGGAAATGGCCGAGTCGCAACCGTCAGGTGTACGCCTCGTGTTCGACACCGAGGCGACGGCACTCCAGCTGCTCACCCTCCCCACCAAACGCGCCTACGCCTACATGCCGCCGCGCCCGCCAGGCGTCTACGACCTTCGGATCGATGGACAATTGGCGCGGCAAGCAAGCGTCCCCGGCGGCAAGGTGATGAACATCGATATGGCGACCGGATTGCAAACCATGCTGCCGGGCGAGCCGCAGGCCATCCATTTCGACAATCTTCCGCGCGGCATGAAGACTATCGAAATCTGGCTGCCGCACGACGAAACGACCGAGTTGGTGTCCCTGCATTCCGATGCGTCGCTCGCTCCGGTCGTGGCATCAGGCAAGCGGCGCTGGATGCACCACGGCAGCTCGATCAGCCAGGGCTCGAATGCGACGAATCCGACGGGCATCTGGCCGGTCGTCGCCGCCGAACGCGCCGGCGTCGAATTGCTCAACCTCGGCTTTGGCGGCAATGCATTGCTGGATCCCTTCGCTGCGCGCACCATGCGCGACCTTCCCGCCGACTTCATCAGCGTCAAGCTCGGGATCAACCTCGTGAACAAGGATGTGATGCGGCTGCGCGCCTTCGGACCGGCGGTGCACGGCTTCCTGGACACGATAAGGGAAGGTCACCCGAGCACGCCTTTGCTCGTGGTCTCGCCGATCTATTGCCCCATCCACGAGGAATTGCCGGGCCCGACGCTGGTTGACACTGGCGCCCTGCGCAAGGGCAAGCTGGTTTTCCGCGCATCCGGCAACGCGAACGAGGTGGGGCAAGGCAAACTTACCTTGCAGGTGATCCGCAAACAACTTGAAGCCATCGTGCGCCAGCGCGCCGAAACGGATCCGAATATCCGCTACCTGGACGGGACCGAACTTTACGGCGAGGCGGATAACGCGCGAATGCCGCTTCCTGACGAACTGCATCCGGACTCGGAAGCGCACCGGCTCATCGGCGAGCGATTCGCCGAGCTGGCGCGCCTGACAGCTCCATTGCGGATTTAACGCGGCAGAGCGCTCATTCGGCCGAGCCTGTGGACTTTCTGGAAGCGTGGATCTGACTTATGAAGAACAACACTGCGGAGCCCATAAATCCGCCCGCTGCCACATATTGAAAAAACCGGCCGTTATGAATGGCTTCCCACAGATTAAACGCTGACAAAAGCCCGAACAGGACTGGCACGACAAAGCCGATATTCCGTTTGAAGAAATTCACCCTGCGTCTCCCCATGAATACGATCAGTAGCAGGCGAGTCTAACAGCAAGACCAAGGATGAAATTGCGCACTTTTTCACTATGGCTGCCTGACGTTGACGCCGAGCGCGAATGACCACCACGGCAGATAGGCGGGATTGGACAGGCCTTCGCCATGAGCCCTGGCGCCGCGGACTGGCTTGTCCAGTACGCCGACGTTGGCGGCCGGAACATGGAGGGCGCGGCTGATGCCGGCCATGGTGCGGGCGGTGGGTTCTTCGACGTGGAAGGCGGCATACCAGCGTTCGGCCGGCGTCGCGCTCGGCCTGGCGTACCAATCGGCGATTTCGCCGGGTGCGCTCATGTCCCAGCCGCCGGACAGCATGATGACGCGCGCGACGGCCTGGGACTTGGCGATGAAGGCTGCGTGTCCCCCACCCTGGGATTGTCCGGCGACCGCGATGCGCTCCCAGCGAGGGCTGCCATCGGCATTTAGATATTGATCCCAGTGCTCATCCTTGCGCGTGTCTTTCAACTGCCGCAAGAGCATGCTGAGTCGATAGACGATGGCATCCTGCGGCTGGTCGGCAATCAAGGAAAAGCTGTCGCTTCCGAAGATGCGTTTGCGCCGGAAATCCTCCGCGCAAGACCGGTTGCCGCGCAGGTTTTTGCCAACGCAAATATTCGACACGCCCTGGTCGGTGATGTAGGACAGCATGATGACCCGATAACCCTGCTCAGCTGCGAATTGCGGAAAATTCACTTGAGGGGTGACATGCGGCTTACCTGAAGTCCCGGGCAGCCACAGCAAGAGATTGCCGTTGGCATTGTTCTCGTCGAACAGCACAATGTGCGGCGCGTCGGCCGTCTTGATGTCGGGCGCCGTTGCGGAAGGACGCACGTCCAGCCGCACCATCTCGGCGTGTGCGGACGCCATCAAGAGTGCGGCCAAGGCGAGGAAAAGCATTCTCATGTGCTGTCTCCAGGGGAGTGTGCCGCTTGTTTGGCCTGCCCAGCTGGGTTCGAACCAGCGACCCTCAGCTTAGAAGGCTGATGCTCTATCCAACTGAGCTATGGGCAGTCATGTTGCGCAGCAGATGCGCAGACGAAAAAACGGGCCGTCGATCGACAGCCCGCCTTTGAAACGGTGGTCGGAGTACAAGGATTCGAACCTTGGACCCCCTGCTCCCAAAGCAGGTGCGCTACCGGGCTGCGCTACACTCCGAGTGAAACCATCTTACCGCTTCGGGTATGGCGCGTCAATGTAAGCGCCTTTCCGTCAGGCAGCGACCTTGTCTGCGATACGCTTGGCCATGCTCTCGGCGAGGCTGGCGCTCTTCGCCTCGACCATGACGCGGATCAAGGGCTCGGTGCCGGACGGACGGATCAGCACACGGCCCGCATCGCCCAGCTCGCGCTCGACCGCTTCCTTTTCGGCCACCAACGCGGCATCGCTGGTCCAGTCGAAGCCTGGACTGACGCGCTTGTTGATCAGGGTCTGCGGATACAGCGTGAGCTCGTTGCAGCATGCAGCCAGCGACTTGTTGCCGCGCTTGAGCGCCGACAATACCTGCAGCGCCGAAATGATGCCGTCGCCGGTCGTGTGCTTGTCGAGCGCCAGCAGATGGCCCGAGCCCTCCCCGCCGAACAGCCAGCCGCGCTCCTTCATCACCTCCAGCACGTAGCGGTCGCCGACCTTGGCACGGGCGAAACCGATGCCCAGTTCCTTGAACGCCACTTCCAGCGCCATATTGGTCATCAGCGTGCCGACCGCGCCCTGCACCGGGCCGACGGCCTGACGGTCGCGCACCATCACGTACAGCAGCTCGTCGCCGTTGTACAGGCGGCCGTCGGCGTCGCACATGATGAGGCGGTCGGCGTCGCCGTCCAGCGCGATGCCGAGATCGGCCTTGTTGGCCACCACCGCCTCCGCCATCGCCTTCGGCGCCGTCGCGCCGACGCCGGCATTGATGTTGAAGCCGTCCGGCTTGGCGCCGATCGCGATCACTTCCGCACCGAGCTCGTGGAACACGTGGGGGGCGATGTCGTAGGCGGCGCCGTTGGCGCAATCGACCACGATCTTCAGGCCGCGCAGGTCCAGTTCGTTGGGGAAGGTGCTCTTGCAGAATTCGATGTAGCGGCCGCCGGCATCGCGCAGGCGGGTCGCGCGGCCCAGTTTGTCGGACGGCACGCAGCCCATGGGCTGGTCGATCGCTTCTTCGATTTCCAGTTCCACCGCGTCCGGCAGCTTGGTGCCATGCTCCGAAAAGAACTTGATGCCGTTGTCCTGGAAGGGATTGTGCGAGGCCGAGATCACGACGCCCGCCTGCAGGCGCAGCGCCCGCGTCAGGTAGGCAACGGCCGGGGTCGGCATCGGGCCGGCCAGCATCACGTCAACACCGGCGGCGGAAAAGCCCGCTTCCAGCGCCGCTTCCAGCATATAGCCGGAAATGCGCGTGTCCTTGCCGATCAGGACCACCGGCCGGCCGCTGCTGGCCGCCGTGCCCTTGGCCAGCACCCGGCCCGCCGCATAACCCAGCCGCATGACGAAATCTGGCGTGATTGGCGACTGGCCCACCAGGCCGCGGACACCATCGGTACCGAAATATTTGCGCGCCATTCTATTCTCTTCTTCTATCAGTTAGTCGGTAGTCGCCGCTTGCCACACCTTGAGCGCGTCAACTGTGTCTTCTACATCATGCACTCTGACAATTCTAGCGCCATGCGCGACCGCAGCCAATGCCGCACTCAAACTTCCTGCGAGACGTTGCTCCACAGGACGCCCGGTGACGGCGCCAATCATCGATTTGCGCGACACGCCGGCCAGCACCGGCAAGCCGAGCTCGTCGCGGATCCGGCCGAGATGGCGCAGCAGCAAATAATTGTGTTCGACCGTCTTGCCGAAACCGAAGCCGGGATCGACGCAGAGGCGTTCACGGTCGACCCCGCCGGCCACCAGCGCATCCACGCGCTCGCGCAGGAAAGCGATCACCTCGCCCACCACATCAGCGTAGACCGGCTGGTCCTGCATGTGTTGCGGCGTCCCCTGCATGTGCATGATGCAGAGACCGCAATCGCTGTTTGCCACCGCCTCGATCGCGCCAGGCGCCCGGAAGCCGTTGATGTCGTTAATCATGTCCGCGCCGGCGATGATGGCTTCGCGCATCACCTCCGGCTTGCAGGTGTCCACCGACAGGGGCTTTTCCATGCCGGCCAGCGCGTACAGCACCGGCAACACGCGCGCCAGCTCCTGCGCCACCGGCACGCTAGGCGAACCGGGCCGGGTCGATTCGCCGCCGATGTCGATCATGTCGACGCCGGCCGCGATCATCTGCTCGGCCCGCTCCACGGCGAATTCGAGCGCCTGGAATTTGCCGCCATCGGAAAAGGAATCGGGGGTGACGTTAAGGATGCCCATCACCAG
>JAEWEK010000323.1 GCA_023389425.1 Pseudomonadota bacterium
CTGTACATCGTGTTCGGCAAGCGCGCATCGACGGCGCGCGGTGGCAACGTGGTCGCCTGGGGCATGCTGGCGGCCGCGTTGTTCGTGGTTCCGGTGGGCGCCGCCTACGCCGGGCGCGCGCTGCTGGCGCCGGGGCCGCTGCTGGTCGGCCTCGCGGTGGCGGTGCTGTCCTCGGCCCTGCCCTACACTCTGGAGATGATCGCGCTGCGCCGCCTGCCGCAGAAAGTATTCGGCATCCTGGTCAGCGCCTCGCCGGCGGTCAGCGCGCTGGCCGGCTTCATGGTGCTGGGCGAACGCCTCGCCGCGATCCAGTGGCTCGCGATCGCGCTGGTGATCGCGGCATCGTCCGGCAGCGCATGGAGCGCGGGGCGGCGCGCGGCGTAGGGTGGGCACTTGTGCCGACGTGCCAAACCGTGGCACATTGGTGGGCACAAGTGCCCACCCTACCCAATTGCCAACCCGTCCACGAAAGCCCCGAATGCGCCGCCTGACCGCCCTCGCCTGCCTCGCCTTCGCTTCTTCCACGTCCTTCGCCACCGACTACACCTTGCCGGCATCGCCGTCGACCGTCGCCTGGGGCTACTACTCAGGCATGGCCAAGCCGGTGCTGACCGTACACTCGGGCGACACGGTGCGCATGCAGACCCTGTCGACCTGCGGCTCGCCCGAACGCCTCATCGCGCGCGGCGTCAAGCCGGAGCAGATCCCGCCGTACACACAGGCGATCTACGAGCAGGTCAAGGACAAGGGACCGGGCGGCCACATCCTCACCGGCCCGGTCGCGATCGCGGAAGCGGAACCGGGCGACGTGCTGGAAGTGCAGATCCTGAAGGTCGACCTCGACGCCGACTTCGCCTGCAACGGCTTTGCAGTCGGCAAAGGCTTCCTGCCAATGGACTACCCGTACAGCGGTTCGAAGATCATTCCGCTCGACCGCAAAAACATGATCGGCCATTTCGCGCCGGGCATCGAGATCCCGCTGCGTCCCTTCTTCGGCAGCATGGGCGTGGCGCCGAGCGGCGGCAAGATCGACAGCGCGCCGCCTTTTGTGCACGCGGGGAATCTCGACAACAAGGAACTGGTGGCCGGCACCACGCTGTACATTCCGGTCGCGGCCAAGGGCGCGCTGTTCCAGGCCGGCGACGGCCACGCCGCGCAAGGCAACGGCGAAGTCGACATCACGGCGCTGGAGACCTATTTGTCGGGCACCTTCCGCTTCATCGTACACAAGGACCGCCACCTGGTGTGGCCGCGCGCGGAGACGCCGACCCATTACATCTCGATGGGATTTTCGAAGGACCTGAAAGAAGCGACCGAGCTGGCGCTCAAGGACATGATCGCCTTCCTGGTGCAGGACAAGCGCCTGTCGCGCGATGATGCCTACATGCTCGCGAGCGTGGCGGTCGACATGGAGATCACCCAGCTGGTCGACGGCAATGTGGGCGTGCACGCGATGTGCCCGAAGAAGATCTTCACGGCGGCGAAGAAGTAAGCGCCACACGTAGTATTACCGTCGTTCCCGCGCAGGCGGGAACCCCGTTTCTCACACGGACCACGAGCGCATGCATTCACACTGTTCGCCGGCATGGGGTTCCCGCCTGCGCGGGAACGACGGTCACGCTTTGGCTAGAGCCAGCCGGACTTCCTGAAGCGGTAGTACAGGTAACCACACACCGCCACCATCACCACCACCGCGATCGGATACCCATACCGCCAATGGAGCTCCGGCATGTCCTGGAAGTTCATCCCCCACAAGCCGGCAAAAGCGGTGAATACCGCGAAGATGGCGGCCCATGAGGCCAGCCGCTTATTGACCTCGCCTTCGCTGATGGTGACCAGCGACAGGTTGACCTGGATCGCGGTGGCGATGGTGTCGCGGATGGTGTCGAGGCGGCCGTTGATGCGCAGGAGGTGGTCCTCGACGTCGCGGAAGTAGTCCTGCACCTTGAGCGCCAGCGCCGGCACGCGGCCGCCGTGCAGGCGTCCGGTCGCTTCCAGCAGCGGGGTGACGGCGTGGCGCAGCTTGAGCGATTTGCGTTTCAGGTCGTACAGCTGCTCGACCGCTTCGCGCTGTGCGCCGCCGCGGAAGATGCGCTCCTCGATTTCATCCAGCTCCTCTTCCAGCGCCTCGATGACGGGGAAGTAGCGGTCGACCACGGCGTCCATCAGGGCATACAGCACGAAGCCTGCGCCCTTCTTGAGCAGCTGCGGCTCGCGCTCGGCGCGCGCGCGCACGTCGAGGAAGTTTTGTTCGGTATCGCGCCGCACCGACAGCACGTAGTTCGAACCGAGGAAGACGTCGATCTCGCCGGTGCACAGCTTGCCGTCGCGCTGTTCGATGGTGTGCATCACGGCGAACAGGGAGTCGCCGTACTCCTCCATCTTGGGGCGCTGGTGGCCGCGCATGGCGTCTTCGACGGCCAGTTCGTGCAGGCCGAATTCCTGCTGCATCTCGGCCAGCTCGCCCTCTTTCGGGTCGCGCAGCGCCACCCACACGAAGCAGCCGGGCTTGGCGAGATAATCGCTGATGTTCTCGACCGGGATGTCGGCGAGTTTTTTACCTTCCTGGTAGGCGACGCAGTTAATCAGCATAGTGCAGCGGAGATGACGAGGATGGCAGAGCTTACACCATCAAACGAATAAACGTCGTTCCCGCGAAAGCGGGAACGACGTCCCTCGTTGGCAAACCATGCAGCCGCTACTCGTCGCGCGCCCCGTCGATTCCCAGCTCCGCGATCTTGCGCGTGATCGTATTGCGGCCGATGCCCAGCCGCTGCGCCGCATCGTTCTTGCGCCCATGCGTGTACTTGAG
>JAEWEK010000378.1 GCA_023389425.1 Pseudomonadota bacterium
AGCTGTTCAAGGGCGAGATCGACCACCAATGCCTGCTGCACGTGCATGCGCGCGAGCACTGGTGGGAGAACTGGTGGTATGCGGTCACGCACGTGAACCCGCCGGAGCCGCCGAAGTACGGCAAGCAGAAATAAACAAAATCCCGCCTGTGGCGGGATTTTTGTAGGCGCTGTCTGCGTTACGTGTTGACTTAAGCACGTCGTTCCGGCCTGCGCCGGAACGACGAAATACTTTCAACACTTAACGCAGACAGCGCCTTGTCCTGTTCGGCGCGCGCCGGACGACGGTTTGGGGCTGGCTTACAGTACCCGTTCCGGCGGCAGCGTGATGACAAAGCGCGCCCCGCCCAGCAGCGGCGACTCGTCGATCCTCACCGTCCCGCCGTGCAGCGCCACCGCCTTCTGCACGATCGACAGCCCCAGCCCGAAGCCGCCGGTGGCCCGGTCGCGGCTGCGGTCGAGGCGATAGAAGGGTTCGAAGATGCGCTCGCGTTCGTCGGCTGGAATGCCCGGCCCGTCGTCCTCGATCGCGATCTCGATCGCGCCGCCATCGGTGCGCGCCGCCGACAGCATGATCCGCCCCGGCGCGTACTTCTGCGCGTTGCGCACCAGGTTGGCGATGGCGCGGCCGAGCAGGCGGCGGTCGGCATCGACGCTGCCGAGATTGTCGCCCATGGCACAGTCGAGCGCGTGCGGGGAGGGCGGCAGCGACTGCGCACAGTCGCGCAGCATCGGCGCCAGCGCGAACGGCGCCAGCTGCAGCGACTGCGCGCTGTCCAGCCGCGCCATGCCGAGCAGCTCGTTGACCAGCTCGTTGAGCTCGGCGACGTCGCCTTCCATCGCCCTGATGCGCTTCTCCAGCGCCGGGTCGGATGTCTTCGAGGACAGCAGTTCGAGGCCGAATTCCAGCCGCGCGATCGGCGTTCGCAGCTCGTGCGAGACCGAGTGCAGCAGGTTCTTCTGCGACTGCAGCAGGTTGGCGATCCGGTCGGCCATGTGATTGATGCGCTCGGCCAGCGGATAGATGCTGGCCGAGGGCTGCATGTGGGCCCGCGCCTGCAGCTGGCCGGCGCCGAACTCGTCCGCCACCCGCGACAGCACCTGCAGTCCCTGCCAGTGCGAGCGCGTCCACAGCGCGATCGGCACCAGCAAGGCCAGCGCCACGATCACGAAGCGCACGATCTCCTTCTGCAGCGCCACCCACAGGTCGATCGGCAGGTTGGCCGCGCGCAGCACGTCGCGGTCGCTGCCGATGTAGCGCTGGCCGTTCAGGTCGACGCGCCGGTATAGCGTGCGCGTGGCCGGCACCACCACCACCTCGCCCCGCTCCAGCTCGGCCATTGCGCCCACCGGCACCGCCTGGCGCGCTTCGTCCAGGTCGATCAGGTCGTAGCGCACCGGGGAAATCTCGCGCGCCTTGTTCAGGCGCGTCAGCCATTCGTCGGGGCCGGCGCGGTCGACGTAATCCTCCAGCAGCACGATCGGCGCGGCGGCCTGGCGGCGCGCGATGTCCTCCACCGGGTCGCCGAACAGCTGGCTGATCGCGAGGTAGATGACGAAGGTCGCCGCCGTGATCGACAGCATGACGAGCACGAAGAAGCGGAAAAATATCCGGTTCATGCGCAGGTCCTGCCGGGGGCGATGCGTTGAAATGCTGACATATTCGCATTGTATAGGAGCAATTAGCTGCAATGCGAGCAATACAAAGTAAAGACAATTCCTCGACATCCCGCGGAGGATTTCCGCGCCGGGCCTGCTTAAGATTTGCAGCGTCGGGCCCTGAGGGGCCGCAAAACGGGAGAATCTGAAATGATGAAACGAATCTTTGGCGCCGCCGCCGCCGTGACGGCGCTGCTGCTGGCAGGCTGTGGTGGCGGCAATGGCGCTTCCATCTCGGTCACCAAAACCGCATCGGACATCGTGGTCAACGATCCGGTGGTGATCGACCGCGCCGCCTTCCTGGCGCTGGCGCAAGGGGCGAGCTGCGCGGAGCGCAAGAACCGCCTGTGGATCATCGATGGCAAGCAAGTGTTCTGGGACCGTGCAGGCAATAGCTGCCCGGACGCGAACTGGTCGCAGACGCTGTACGGCGCCAGCCCGGACAAGCGGCTGTGCTCCAGCATGGACTCGATTGCCGGACCGCAGACGCGCTGCGACGACGAGAGCAAGCGCGCGCTGTTCGACACCATCGTCAAGAACGCCGACGCCGCCAACCTCGGCCTGGACAGCAGCCACAAGGTGGAGGCGATCACGATCACGCTGCCGGTGATCAAGCCGCTGGCGTACACGGAGATCGCCAAGTTCTCCAACAACGGCATGAAGGGCAAGCAGGACGTGGTCATCAAGGACGCGGCGAGCCTGTCCGCGTTGTGGGCGATTGTCACGGCCGGCATGGGCAACGGACCGCAGGAACCGCTGGTGGACTTCGCGCGCCAGATGGTGGTCGGCGTGTTCCCGGGCGCGAATTCGCTGACCTGCGGCAGCGACCTGGATATTTCCAGGGTCTCGAACCAGGACGGCAAGCTGGTGGTCGATTACGAAGTGCGCCGGCTGAACGGCCCGGTCGCCTGCCTGCCGATCGTGGATGGCGCACCGATGGCGCTGGTGGCGATCGACCGCAGCGACGCCCCGGTGCAGTTCGTGCGCCACGATGTCGAGCTGGTCAAGACGCTGATGATCCACCAGAGCGGCGACTCGGGCATCCACCAGGCACGCGAGATCATCGTCAACGACCAGTCGTCGTGGGAGCAGCTGTGGGCCGACCATGCAGGCAAGGACACGCCGGCGCCGGCCATCGACTTCAGCCGGCAGGTGGTGCTCGCCATGTTCGCCGGTCCGGTCAATTACTGCAACGGCCTGCTGTTCGACAGCGTCTCGAACGACGGCAATCAGCTCAGCGTGAATTATTTCCTCACCGGCCCGCGTCCGGACACGGCATGCATCGCGCTGGTGCGCTACCCGGCGACGCTGGTGGCCATCGACCGGACTGCGCTGCCGATCGTGTTCCACAATGTGCCGCGGGTGCAATAAGGTTTCTGTGTAGGGTAGCCGGCGTCAGTCGGTTGGTTTGGCCGGCGTGTGCCCAGCGCGCGCCGGCTTTTTTTTCTGCTTGCTGGCCCGCTACAAATTGACGACAAATACCCGACATGTCGCGGCGGATTCCAAGTCGAGCAGCTTCTACCATGCATATAACAGGGTTTTCCGTTTGCCCACCTGGTGCGGCACGTATCAGCGTGGGCCTTTTTACTCCGGGCTGCAGGCCAGCGAAGCACCGGCCTGCGCCCGCTGCAGGCGTCTGGAGCATGTCTGAATTCATCGCCTCCCATCCGGCTTTTTCCGGTTTTTGATGAAGTCTGCTTGCCTATAGGTAAAATTACAGGCTAGCCAACTTTAATCACATCGACATGAAGAAGCTTTCCGCCTTTGCGCTGTTGAGCGCCTGCTGCGCCGCCAACGCCCAGACACCGGCCGACGAGCCGATGCCGGACGGCAGCCGCGACATGTATGTCGGCCTCGGCCTGCAGTCGAGGCCGCGCTACAGTGGCGCCCCGATGCGCGTCACCCGGCTGGTTCCTGCATGGCAGGCGCAGTGGAGCAATGGCATCTTCGTGTCGGGCATGGACGCGGGCATGCACCTGTCGAGCACCCAGGGGATCGAGTACGGCCCCTTGCTGGCGCTGCAGGCGCGGCGCGACGAGGGCGGGCTGCGGACCGGCGCGGTCGGTACCGATGGCAGCTGGGGCATGATCGGCGGGGCCAGCGCCGGCACCGGCTCCGGCACGGTCAAGATCCTGACGGCCAACAAGCTTGCGGGCATGGAGCCGATTCATACGCGACTGCTGGGCGGCGCCTTTTTCAACTATTACGTCGCGCCGGAATGGCGCCTGACCAGCAGCGCGCTGTGGGGTGCCGGAAACAGCCGCCACGGCGGCATGGCCGAAATCGGCGTGCAGCGATTGGCGACCGCCATTGCAGCCCATCACACGCTGTCGTTCGCGGCCGGGGCGACGGTCGTCAATCGTGACTACAATCAGGCATTCTTCGGCGTCAGCGTGCGGGACGTGGTCAGCAGCGGCAACCGCTATTACCAGCCCGGCGGCGGCCTGAAGGATGTCCACGTGGGCGTGCGCTGGACCTGGTCGCTGTCGCCTTCGTGGATCGTGACCAGCAACCTGCAGGCCGTGCGCCTGCTCAACGACGCCGCCAACAGCCCGCTCGTCACGCGGCCGACCAACCTGACGGCGACTGCCGCCCTTGCTTACCGATTCTGATGATGCGCAAGCCCCGCCAACTTCTTGCAATGCTCGCACTGCTCCAGGCCGCCAGCCTGGCGGCAGCGGGCGCGCTCGAGGGCGACTGGGTCAGCTACCGCGACGCCTATCGCGTCATGGTGGTGTTTGAAAAATACGGCGGCGCCAAGAACCTGATCCAGAGCGAACTGCAGGTGCTGGCCAAGGACACGCCGTTCGACCTGCCGGCGCAGCTGACGCTGAACGGCAGGAATACCCACCTGTCGCTGCCGCTGGACGCGACCGGACGCACCGTGTTCCCGCTGCTGAAGGCGGCTTACGACGACAACGCGGTGCTGGCGCTCAACCAGAAGGACGCGCAGTTCGCCCTGCGTCCGCGCGTGACCATCCAGGTACGTCCGGACAGCACCTACGAAGCGTCCGAACTGCGCGCCGCGTGCGAACAGGCGCTCGGCTTCGCCCACTACATCAAGGCGCCCGTCAGTGGCCGCCAGTGCGTCGGCGTGCGTTTCGTGTTCGACCGCAAGGCGTCGGGCATGCTGGCGCGCGTGCGCCGTCCGGATGGCGGCAGCGGCGCGCTGCCGGTGGCGGAGAGCCAGGTCTTCGAGACCGGCAATCCGTTGCCTACGGTGACCTATCGCTTCAACGGACTGGAACGCGCGCAGGTGCTGACCTCGACCGCGCCGCTGGCGATCGCGCCGATGTTCGAATAAAAAAGCGTCGTTCCCGCGGAGGCAGGAACGACGCTTTGTCCGGTGCCTGCTTGTCAGTGCCAGGCCGACGGCGAAAACAGATAGCCTTCACCCCACACGGTCTTGATCTTCTCGGAATCGCTGTCGTCGAACTTGCGGCGCAGCTTGGAAATCGAATTGTCGATGCTGCGGTCGAGGCCGTCGAATTCGATTCCGCGCATCTTCTTCAGCAGCGCGTCGCGCGACAGCACGCGTCCGGCCGATTCGGCCAGCACCAGGAGCAGCTTGTATTCGGTATTCGACAGCACGCAGGGCTGGCCGCGCCAGTTGACGGTGCGGTCGGTGGTGGAAATGCGCAGGGTGCCGAATTCGAGCACGCGGCTGTCCACGCCGGCCTTGCCCTGGGCGCGGCGCAGCAGGGCGCGCAGGCGCGCCAGCAGCACCCGCGGCTGCACCGGCTTGTTGACGAAATCGTCCGCGCCTTGCTCGAGGCCCGAGACCTCGTCGTAGGAATCCTCGCGGGCGGTCAGGATGAGGATGGGCACGTCCGACATGTCGCGCAGCTTGCGGCACACCACCATGCCATCGAGGCCGGGCAGCATGAGGTCGAGCACGACCACGTCCGGCGCCAGCGCCTTGAAGCGCTCCAGCGCGACGTCGCCGCGGGTCACCAGATCAATCGAAAATTCGTAGCCCGACAGGTACTCGGTGACGAGCTCCGCCAGCCGGGCGTCGTCTTCGACCAACATCACTCGATACATGCTTTCCTCCTTGGACTCGTTATTGTATGCGAGCAGTTACCAAAAATCGTATTTGCCTTGGTGACCAGACAATCCATTACATTTTTAAGACATTTTCCCGGCTTGCGCCAGCGCGGCGTACCCCGGGCTATGCGCATTGGATGAAGTGTCTTTTTTGTGCGTAATCATGTGATAAGGTGGACGCCACGCCACCCGTCCTTGCCGCCATGTCCAGATTCCACCTGCGCCAGCTCGACCAACACCTGCTCAGCGTGCGCGCGCGCCCTGGCTTGCATGGTGTGCGGCGCTTCGCGCTGGAGTTCCTGTACTTCGGCATCAAGGAGGCGCGCGCCTGCCTGTTCGCCGGGCTGTTCTTCGCCGCGGTTTTCCTGGTGCCGCGCGCGGGACTGTTCGGCATCGCGCGCTACGATGTGCTGTTTTTGTTCGCCGTCGCCGTGCAGGCCTGGATGGTGCTGGCAAGGCTGGAAACCATGGACGAGCTGAAAGCGATCATGCTGTTCCACGTGGTCGGCTTCGCGCTGGAGGCGTTCAAGACCTCCAGCGGTATCCAGTCGTGGGTGTATCCGGAGGCGGGCGTGAGCAAATTGTTTGGCGTGCCATTGTTCTCGGGCTTTATGTACGCGGCGATCGGCAGCTACATCACCCAGGCCTGGAAGATGCTGGGCCTGCGTATCGAGCATCATCCGCCGTACTGGATGGCGGGCCTGCTTGCCGGCCTCATCTACGTTAATTTCTTCACCCACCACTACATCGGCGATTACCGCTGGTACCTGGCGGCCTGCGCGCTGGGCTTGTATGCGCGCTCCACGGTGGTGTTCCGGCCGCTCGACCGCGAACGGCGCATGCCGCTGCTGCTGGGCTTCGTGCTGACTGGCTTCTTCATCTGGCTGGCGGAAAACATCGGCACCTTTTTCGGCGTGTGGAAATATCCGAACCAGCTGGGCGCGTGGTCGGCGGTCCACGTCAGCAAATGGAGCGCCTGGTCGCTGCTGGTGATGATGACCTTCACGATCACGGCCAACCTGAAGCATATCAAGCAGTACGTGCACATTCCCGCCCAGCGGCCGGACGCCGGCCCGGTGCCGCTCAGGGAACCTTGATCGCGCCGCGGTACAGGGCGTCCGTGATGCGCTCCTGGAAGCGCGCCTCCGACGAATAGTGCCCGGGCTGCAGCTCAGGATTCGCGCCGACGCCGCTGCTGACGTAGATGATGCCGTCGTTCGACCCGCGGTTGAACACGAACAGCGCGTTCAGTCCCCACGACCAGCCGAGGTGGCCGGCACCGGTGAAGCCGCCGCCTTCCACCAGCCGGTCGCCGCCGGCGCGGCCGTTTCCGCGCGTGCTGGCATCGACGAACTGCTGGTTGCCCAGGCCCCAGGCGTGGTACAGCCCGTGGAAGTCATCGCTGCTGCCATTGCCGTTGTCGCGGTCGAGGGTCCACTGGCGCGAGAACATCAGGTCGACGGTCTGCCGCTGCAACATGGTTTGACCGCGATAACGGCCGCCGTTCATCAGCATCAGCATGATCTGCGCCAAATCGTTCGTCGAAATGCGCAGGCTGCCTTGCGGTCCAAAGACAGTGCCATTGGTGCCGACCACGTACTTGTCCATGCCGGGCGGTGCGGTCGGGGCTTCCACGCCAAAGTCGTCCGCCTGCGCGATCCACGGGCCGCTGGGGTCCCAGACCTCCTTGCCGTCTTTTTCGCGCTTGCGGTACAGCGTTGCCACGTCGTCGATGTTCGCGGGCGCGAAATCGGCGAGGTAGAAGCCTGCCTTCAGGTGCATCGGGTCGAATACCAGGCGGCGCATCAGGCGGTCGAAACGCTCGCCGCCGGCGCGCTCCATGATGGTGGCGATCAGGCCCCAGTTGAAGTTGACGTACTCAAAGTAGCGCCCCGGCGCGTGGTCGGCGGACCACATGTCGCCCTTGCCGTAGAAGCGGCCACCGGACAGCAGCACGTCCTTCAGGTCGATGTCCGGGGCCCATTTGAAGCCGCCTTCGTCGCGCAGGGACGAGGTATGCGTCAGCAGCATGCGCAGGGTGATCGGCTGGTCCGGAAAGTGCGGATTGCGCAGGCGGTAGCCGAGCACGTCGCCGATGTCGGCGTCGAGCGCGAGCTTGCCTTGCTCGACCAGCTTCATCGTGCCCAGCGTGGTGACGAACTTCGATACCGAGGCCACGCGGAACAGGGTGTTGGCATCGACCGGCTGAGCGGGCGAGGTCGCCGTGGCCAGTCGCTTGCTGCCGAGTTGCGCGCTGTAGACGATCTCGCCGCCGCGCACCGCCACGGCGGACAGGCCGGGCAGCGGCATCGCCGGGTCGTCGACGATGGCTTGCAATTGCCTGGTCAGCGCCGCCGCCTGCGGCTCGGGCAGCGGCGCTGCGGTGACGGCGGTCGAGAGCATGGAAAGGGCGAGCAGCGCGTGCAAGGGTTTCATGGAGTTAAAGGATGGGTTCTGGCGCTCGCTTGTCGCCCATGTATAAGACCTATTCATGCGACCTACTTCTTGATGGTGGCTCCGCTCAACTGAGCGACTGCCGCCAGCGTCGTCTGCGCCGCGTTCAGCCCCAGCATGAAGTCCTTGTCGGAGTAGGTGCTGTACACATCCGTCGGCTGGTGCCAGTTCGGGTCCCAGCCGGCGCCGATCTGCATCCCGCGCTCATTCTCGCGGACCGAGATCGCCGGCACCAGGTCCATGAACGGCGTGGAATCCGTGTTGGTCATGTGCGGACCGACGAAAGCCGGGTAGTGGGTAGCGTACTTGTTGTTGGCCGCATGCAGCACCCAGGCCAGTTTGGCCGAACCCTCGGCCTGTTTGGAGTTGGACTGGAACTCGATATTGACGTCCGCTTCGAGGCGCTGCTCCTTCGGCACCACGAATACCGGATGTCCCTTGGCGTCCATCACCTGCTTGCCGTTGGCGTCGAGCTTGGGCACCGGCATGCCGTGGTCCCACAGCAGCATGTCGTGCTGGATCATGCCCAGCCACCGGGGTTCGGGATATCTGCCGGAACCCTTGGGCGATTCGATGCCTTGCAGGTCCTTGCGCTGCTCGACATAGGCGCGTGCTCCGTTCAGGCCGGTTTCTTCGTTGTTCCACAGCGCGAAACGGATCGACCGTTCCGTCGTCACGCCCGGCGCGTTGAGGATGCGTGCCAGTTCCATCACCAGCGCGGTGCCGGAACCGTCGTCGTTGGCCGCTTCGCCGAAGCCGATGCCGTCCATGTGGGCGCTGACGATGTACATCTCTTCCGGATGGGTGGTGCCGACCTTGGTGCAGTAGACGTTCTCGCGCAGCGAGGTCCCCACCGGCGTCTGCTCGGCGTCGAGGGCGCGGATCTTTTCGTCCGGCTGCAGCATCGGATCGGTATTCACGCCGGTGGGAGCGCGATTGCCGAACAGGATGCTGCCGCCC
>JAEWEK010000005.1 GCA_023389425.1 Pseudomonadota bacterium
CACCAGCGGTGCGCCAGTTCGCTGAATTTGTTGATTTCGAGTTGGTCGACGTTCGTAGTCATAGGTGCGAATAATAGCCGGAAATCGCTGGGCCGGAGAATCGTTTCAGTTCAAAAATCCGGAAACGAATGCTCGTCATTCCGGCGGAAGTGGGAATCCCATTTGGACAACGGGTACTGCCGGGGAAATGGGGCTCCCGCCTTCGCGGGAGCGACGGTAGCTGTTTGCCCTGGCCATGGGCCGCCCATAAAAAAACCCCGCCGAAGCGGGGTTGGTCAAGCAGCAGGCAGCTTACTGTGCCGGCTTGTTGATGGTACGGGTACCAACCACTTCGATTTCCACGCGGCGGTTCTTGGCGCGGCCTTCGGCGGTCTTGTTGTCGGCGACCGGCTGCTTCTTGCCTTTGCCTTCGGTGTAGATGCGGGCAGCGTCGACACCCTTCGACTTCAGGTAGTCCTTGACGGCTTCAGCGCGGCGCACCGACAGCTTCTGGTTGTAGGCATCGGTACCGATGGCGTCGGTATGGCCGACGGCGATGACGACTTCCAGGTTCATGGTGCCCAGCTTGCTGACCATGTCGTCCAGCGACTGCTTGCCGGCCGGCTTCAGGATGGCCTTGTCGAAGTCGAAGAACGCGTCAGCCTGGTAGCTGACTTTTTCCGAGGTCGGGACCGGTGCCGGGGCCGGAGCCGGGGCAGGGGCCGGAGCCGGGGCTTCAACCGGCGGCGGCGGCGGCGGAGCGACGCACTTGCCGTTCTCCAGCTTTTCCGGCGGGGTGCAGATCGGGGCGTCGCAACCCGGGACCGCGTCGGCCGGGGTCCAGTAGCCGGTACGCCAGCACAGGCCGAAAGGATCGCGAGCGATCACGCCGCGGGCGTCTTGCACGTAGGCGCTGTACGGCGTCGGAGCCATGATGTCGGTGGTCAGCGGCGCGTACGGGGGACCGCTCTGCGCAAACGCGCTGCCGGCCAGAAATGCCGACGCTGCGAGCATGAGGGTTGCAATCTTTTTCATCTTTTTCTTCCTTTCGGTGATATCCGTCGCGAAACTGCACGCATCGGGCGCATACATGAGTAAATCTAACACGCACCCGGATGCGCTCGTTTCGCATTGTGAAACAAGCAATTAACTTCCCAGCCATTTTGCCATACGAGCCACATCCGTACGAAAGGCGCCAGGGCAAACCACGTGCATACCTAGGAGTCTCGTTGTTTCTCCACAACATCCTGTCGTGATCGGGGCCGCGGCTTGACAATTCATCATGCGGTCACGCGGCTGTGGCAGGCCCTGCCGAAATGCGCTTTGCCATAGCGCCGCGTGGTAGAATCGAACGCTTGTAGCTCACAACCCCCAGCCTGAAAGCAGTCGACCCTGACAATGGATCAATTCGCAAAAGAGACAGTCCCCATTTCCCTAGAAGAAGAGATGCGCAAGAGCTATCTCGATTACGCGATGAGCGTGATCGTGGGCCGCGCGCTCCCGGACGTGCGCGACGGATTGAAGCCGGTGCACCGGCGCGTGCTGTATTCGATGCATGAGAGCAGTTACTTCTTCAACCGCCCGTTCGTGAAGTGCGCGCGCGTGGTTGGCGACACCATGGGTAAGTACCACCCCCACGGCGACGCCTCGATCTACGACACGCTGGTGCGCATGGCGCAGGACTTTTCCCTGCGCTACACCCTGGTCGACGGGCAGGGCAACTTCGGCTCGATCGACGGCGACAGCGCCGCGGCGATGCGTTACACCGAGTGCCGCCTGGACCGCATTGCGAACGAGATCCTGGCCGACATCGACAAGGACACGGTCGATTTCCAGCCGAACTACGACGGCAAGGAAAAAGAGCCGACCGTCCTGCCGACCAAGATCCCCAACCTGCTGATCAATGGTTCGTCGGGCATCGCGGTGGGCATGGCCACCAACATTCCTCCGCACAACTTGTCGGAAGTCATCAACGGCGCGCTGCACGTGCTGCGCCAGCCGGAATGCTCGATCGACGAGCTGATCGAACTGATCCCGGCACCGGACTTCCCGACCGCCGGCATCATCTACGGAGTTTCCGGCGTGCGCGACGGCTATCGCACCGGCCGCGGCCGCGTGGTGATGCGCGCCAAGACCCACTTCGAGGAAGTGGGTCGCGACGGCAGCCGCACCGCGATCATCGTGGACGAGCTGCCGTATCAGGTGAACAAGAAGTCGCTGCTCGAGCGTATCGCCGAAAACGTGCGCGACAAGAAGCTCGAAGGCATTTCCGACATCCGCGACGAGTCCGACAAGTCGGGCATGCGCGTGGTCATCGAGCTCAAGCGCGGCGAAGTGCCCGAGGTGGTGCTGAACAACCTCTACAAGCAGACCCAGCTGCAAGACACCTTCGGCATGAACATGGTGGCGCTGGTCAACGGCCAGCCCAAGCTGCTCAACCTGAAGCAGATGCTGGAGTGCTTCCTGTCGCACCGCCGCGAAGTGGTCACCCGCCGCACCGTGTTCGAGCTGCGCAAGGCGCGCGACCGCGGCCACATGCTGGAAGGCCTGGCGGTGGCGCTGGCCAACATCGACGACTTCATCGCGATCATCAAGGCCGCGCCGACGCCGCCGATCGCCAAGACCGAGCTGATGCAGCGCGCCTGGGACTCGTCCCTGGTGCGCAATATGCTCACCCGCACCGAGACCGGCGCCGCCGGCGGCATCGAGGCATTCCGCCCCGAACACCTGCCCAAGCACTACGGCATGCAGCCGGACGGCCTGTACAAGCTGTCCGACGAGCAGGCCCAGGAAATCCTGCAGATGCGCCTGCAGCGCCTGACCGGCCTCGAGCAGGACAAGATCGTCAACGAGTACCGCGAAGTGATGGAACACATCGCCGACCTGCTCGACATCCTGGCCAAGCCGGAGCGCGTCACCACGATCATCAGCGACGAGCTGGCGCAGATCAAGACCGACTACACCGACAACGGCAAGGACCAGCGCCGCTCGACCATCGAGCACAACGCGACCGACCTCGAGACCGAAGACCTGATCACCCCGCAGGACATGGTGGTGACCTTGTCGCACAGCGGTTACATGAAGGCGCAGCCGGTGTCCGAATACCGTGCCCAGAAGCGCGGCGGCCGCGGCAAGCAGGCCATGGCGACCAAGGAAGACGACTGGATCGACCAGCTGTTCATCGCCAACACCCACGACTACATCCTGTGCTTCTCCAACCGCGGCCGCATGTACTGGCTGAAGGTGTGGGAAGTGCCGCAGGGTTCGCGCAACTCGCGCGGCAAGCCGATCGTGAACATGTTCCCGCTGCAGGACAACGAGAAGATCACGGTGGTGCTGCCGTTGTCCGGCCCGAACAGCAAGTTCCCTGAAGACCACTACGTCTTCATGTCGACCTCGCTGGGCACGGTCAAGAAGACCCCGCTGAAGGACTTCAGCAATCCGCGCAAGGCCGGCATCATCGCGGTCGACCTTGACGAAGGCGACTTCCTGATCGGCGCCGCGCTGACCGACGGCCAGCACGACGTGATGCTGTTCTCCGACGCCGGCAAGGCCGTGCGCTTCGACGAGAACGACGTGCGTCCGATGGGCCGCAATGCGCGCGGCGTGCGCGGCATGAACCTCGAAGAAGGGCAGCAGGTCATCGCGCTGCTGGTGGCGGAAAACGAGCAGCAGTCGGTGCTCACCGCGACCGAGAACGGCTTCGGCAAGCGTACCCCGATCATCGAGTACACCCGCCATGGCCGCGGCACCAAGGGCATGATCGCGATCCAGACCTCCGAGCGTAACGGCAAGGTGGTGGCGGCGACGCTGGTGCAGCCGAAGGACGAGATCATGCTGATCACGACCGGCGGCGTGCTGATCCGCACCCGCGTGGCCGAGATCCGCGAGATGGGCCGCGCGACCCAGGGCGTGACCCTGATCGCGGTGGAAGACGGCACCCGCCTGTCCGGCCTGCAGCGCGTGATGGAGAGCGACGTCGAGGAGGACGTGGCCGAAGAAGGCGGCGCCGACAACGGCGAGGCCGCAAGCGAGCCGTCGGGCGAGCAGGGCGACCAGTAATCCGCCACACCCCGTCGTCCCCGCGAAGGCGGGGACCCATAGACATGTCGATTACTCGCACCGTCCATGGGCCCCCGCCTCCGCGGGGGCGACGGTAGAAAGTGCAGGTTTATGCGACAATCGACTGCATAGCCTGTCCCGTTACCGTAAAACCCCATGACCGCCAGCCCCATTTTCAACTTCTCCGCCGGCCCCGCCGTGCTGCCGCGCGAAGTCCTCCAGCAAGCCGCCGCCGAAATGCTCGACTGGCACGGCAGCGGCATGTCGGTGATGGAGATGAGCCACCGCGGTCCCGAATTCATCTCGATCTACAAGCAGGCCGTCGCCGATTTCCGCGAGCTGCTGAACGTCCCCGCCAACTACCGCATCCTGTTCCTGCAGGGCGGCGGTCTCGGCGAAAACTCCATCGTCCCGCTGAACCTCGCCGGCCGCCGCGCGCAGCCCGCCACGGTCGACTTCGTCCACACCGGTTCCTGGTCCGGCAAGTCGCTCAAGGAAGCTGCGCGCTACGCCAACGTCAACGTGGCAGCCAGCGCCAAGGACATCGGCTTCACCGCCGTGCCGCCGCAGGATACGTGGAAGCTGACGCGGGATGCGGCTTACCTGCACATCTGCACCAACGAGACCATCGACGGCGTCGAGTACAACTTCGTGCCGCAGGTCCCGCGCGACGTGCCCATCGTGGCCGACATGTCCTCGCACATTTTGTCGCGCGCGGTCGACGTGTCGCAGTACGGCGTGATCTTCGCCGGCGCGCAAAAGAACATCGGCCCGGCCGGCCTGACGATCGTGATCGTGCGCGAAGACCTGCTGGACTATGCGCTGCCGATCTGCCCGGGCGCCTTCAACTGGAAGACGGTGGACGAACACGAATCGATGTTCAACACGCCGCCGACCTACGCGATCTACATCGCCGGCCTGGTGTTCCAGTGGCTCAAGCGCCAGGGCGGCGTGGCCGCGATCGAGCAGCGCAATATCGAAAAAGCGCGCCTGCTGTACGACGCGCTCGATGCCGACGACTTCTACCAGAACCGGGTGGCGCAAGAAAACCGCTCGCGCATGAACGTGCCGTTCTACCTGCGCGACGAATCCCTGAACGAAAAATTCCTGGCCGGCGCGAAGGCGCGCGGGCTGCTGCAACTGAAGGGCCACAAGTCCGTCGGCGGTATGCGGGCATCGATCTACAACGCGATGCCGATCGAGGGAGTGCGCGCCCTCGTCGATTATTTGAACGAGTTTGCGGGGCGTTGAGCCCACCGTAACCGTCGTTCCCGCGCAGGCGGGAACCCCATTCTGCCTGAACGGACGAAGCGTACCTTACGGCCGCTCGCGCAAAATGGGGTCCCCGCCTTCGCGAGGACGACGGTCTGTATGTAGCAAACGCAATCGATAGATTTAGCAGAACAATGACAGACAAACTCCTCCCCCTGCGCCAGCAGATCGACGAGATCGACGCGCAAATCCTGGAACTGCTCTCGCGCCGCGGGCGCGTGGCGCAGGAAGTGGGCCACGTGAAGGCCGAAACCAACGCCCCGGTGTTCCGTCCCGAGCGCGAAGCCCAGGTGCTGCGCGGCGTCGCCGACCGCAACCCCGGCCCGCTCAAGAACGCCGACGTGCAGACCATCTTCCGCGAGATCATGTCGGCCTGCCGCGCGCTGGAAAAGCGCGTCACCGTGGCCTTTCTCGGTCCGGCCGGCACCTTCAGCGAAGAAGCCGTGTACAAGCAGTTCGGCAGCGCGATCGAAGCGCTGCCTTGCGCCTCGATCGACGAAGTGTTCCGCGCCACCGAGGCCGGCACCGCCGACTTCGGCGTGGTGCCGGTCGAGAACTCGTCCGAAGGCGCGATCAACCGCACCCTCGACCTGCTGCTGGCCACCACCACCGTGATCAGCGGCGAAGTGTCGATTCCGGTCCACCACAGC
>JAEWEK010000057.1 GCA_023389425.1 Pseudomonadota bacterium
CCGCACCACGGCACGCGGCTGGCGGGCCTCGCGCCCGGCGCCAACGGGCAGCAGATGCGGCGCCGCGCCGGCGAGCGCCCCGAAAGCGCCTGGCTGCGCGCGCTGGCCGCCGGCGAGGACGAGGCCACCCGCGCGCTCATCACGTCGATCTGGAGCCACCACGACAATATCGTCGCGCCGCAGACATCGAGCCGGCTGCCGGGCGCGCGCAATATCGAGTTCGGCGGCATCGGCCACGTCGCGCTGGGCAGCGACCATGGCGTGCTCGATGCGGTCATGCGCGAGATCGCCGCGGCATCCGGCCACACCCGCTGAGCGCCCGGGTGCGGCCCTGTGGTACAGTGGCTTGTTTGCTCATCAGTCTCACGCATCACCTGGAGTTTGTTTGGCCCGCATCCTGATTATCGCCGCCGATCCCGCCTCTGCCGCACCCATCACCGACCTGCTGGTAAGCGCGGGGCACCAGCCGCTGCTCCCGGGCAGCGCGGCCGCGCACGCCGCGCCGGACCTGGTGCTGTGCATGCTGCCGGCCGGCGCCGATGCCGGCAAGCTGCTGGCCGGCCTGCGCGGCGCGGCCGCCCCGCCGGGAGTGCCGGTGCTCGCGCTGATGCCGCAGCCGGACCTGGACGACACCACGCGCCTGGCCGCCGACGGCTACGTCGGCTACATCGCCCTGCCTTTGGCGCCGGCCAGTTTCGTGGCCGAGGTCGAGGCCTTCCTGCCGCCGCAACCGGCGCGGGCCCAGACCCTGCTGCTGGTCGACGACGACGCCTACGTGCTCGAACTGCTGGGCGAGCTGCTGGCCGCGCAGGGCTACCGCGTGCTGCGCGCCGACTCCGGCGCCGCCGCGCTGGACATCCTGGCGCGCGAGCCGGTGCAGGTGGTGGTCAGCGACCAGTGGATGCCGGGGATGAGCGGCACCGAGCTGATGGCGCAGGTGCTGGCACTGTACCCGCACACCGCGCGCCTGATCTTGTCGGCGCAGCTGGAGTCGGGCGACATCGCGCGCGCCGTCGGCACCGGCATCGTCGACGCCTTCCATTCGAAGCCGTGGTCGGGCGCCTCGCTGCACGAAGGCCTGCGCGACGCCTTCCTGCTGGCGCGCCAGCGGGCCGCCGGCCGCTAGCTGCTTGCACCCGCAAGATCGGTGCTATGCTTGCGGGTGATCCGAACAAGGCCGCCGTCCATGCAACAGAAAGCCCCACGCCGAACCCGCGAACGCATCCTCGAGCTGTCGCTGCGCCTGTTTAACGACTTTGGCGAGCCGAACATCACGACCACCGTGATCGCCGAGGAGATGGGCATCTCGCCGGGCAACCTGTACTACCACTTCCGCAACAAGGACGACATCGTCAACTCGATCTTCGTCCAGTTCGAGGCCGAGATCGTGCGCATGCTGAACGTGCCGGCCGGGCGCCGCTCGCAGATGGAAGACGTGTGGGCTTACCTGCACCAGATGTTCGAACTGATCTGGCGCTTCCGCTTCTTCTACCGCGACATGAACGACCTGCTGTCGCGCAACCGCACGCTCGAGCTGCAGTTCAAGGCCATCCTCGACCACAAGAACAAGATCGCGCGCCAGATGTGCGAAGACCTGCGCAGCGTCGGCTCGCTGGCCGCGACCGATGCCGAGATCGCGGCGCTGGCGGCGAATATGGTGGTGGTGGCGACCTACTGGCTGTCCTACGAATACGTGCGCAATCCGCGCAAATATGGCGAACAGCAGGTGGTCGCCGATGCGCTCGACCGCGGCTGCTGGCAGGTGCTGTCGATGGCCGGCCCCTACCTGCGCGGCGAGTCGCGCGAGCGATTCGACAAGTATGCGAGCCACTACCTCAGCAAAACGGCGCCGCAGGGCGCCACCCAACACTGACATCCCAAGGGACACATGAAATCGATCGCGGTCTATTGCGGCGCCTCGTCGGGCGCGCGTTCCCTGTACGCGGACGGCGCGCGCGAACTGGCGCGGGCGCTGGTTGAACATAATATCGGCCTGGTCTACGGCGGCGGCAAGGTCGGCCTGATGGGCGTGATCGCCGACGAGGTGCTGCGCCTGGGCGGCGAAGCGACCGGCGTGATCCCGCGCGCGCTGCTGGAACGCGAAGTCGGCCACACCGGCCTGACGCGCCAGTTCGTGGTCAAGGACATGCATGAGCGCAAAGCGATGATGTCCGAACTGGCCGATGGATTCATCGCCATGCCGGGCGGGATGGGCACGCTGGAAGAGCTGTTCGAGATGGTGACCTGGTGCCAGCTGGGCATCCATGCCAAGCCGATCGGGCTGCTCAACACCGATGGCTTCTGGGACGGCCTGGTGCGCTTCTGCCGGCACCAGGTGGAAGAGGGCTTCGTGCGTGCGCAGCACCTGGACATGATCCGGGTCGACGCCGATGCGGCGGCGCTGGTGCGGCGCATGCGGGACGACGTCCCGGCCGCATGATGCGCGCTGGGTTCCTTACGCCGTGATCACCCGGTCGCGGCCCTCGGCCTTGGCGCGGTAGAGCGCCTTGTCGGCGCGGCTGATGGTCTCGGCGAAGGGCTCGTCGCCGTCGCGCGCGGTCACGCCGGCCGAGAAGGTCACGGTGCGCCCAAGCTCGACGCCGGGCAGCCGCATCGCCGCCACCGCCGCCGCCATGCGCGCCAGCACCTGCGTGGCCTCGGCCACTTCGGTAGTCGGCAGCATCAGCAGGAATTCTTCGCCGCCCCAGCGCGCCAGCGTGTCCGAGCCGCGCAGCGCACCCAGCGCCGCGCCGGCGAATTCGCGCAAGACCGTATCGCCCTGGGCGTGGCCGAAGCGGTCGTTGATGTCCTTGAAGAAGTCGATGTCGATCAGCGCGATGCAGGTCGCGCCGGCGCTCGGCTGGCGCCGTTCCTCGTCGGCCAGCACGTCGTTCATGTGGCGGCGGTTGGCCAGCGCGGTCAGGTCGTCCATCGTGGCCAGCGTGCGGATCGTGGCCAGCGCCACCAGCAGTTCTTCCTTCTGGTTCTTCAGGCGCGCCCGCAGGGTATTCATCTGGCCGGTCAGCAGGGTGATCGCGATCAGGCCGACGCTGGCGAAGCCGAAGGTCAGCGCTTCGATCGCCACCGGGTAGTGCGAGGGATCCTGGGTGACGCCGTGCCACATCGCCAGGCCCATGCCGGCCAGGCTGATGGCCGACAGCAGCATGGTCTGGCGCGGCCGCAGCGAGAAGGTGCAGAATGTGATGACCACCAGCAGGGTAATCAGCGAGGCCTCGCGCAGCGGGCCGCTGACGGTGTACAGCCAGATATTGCAGCTGACGGCGAACAGGCCCTGCAGCATCGACAGCAGGCGCGGCGCGATCCCCAGCACCGCGCTGGCGCGCACCAGCACCGCGAACAGCAGCAGGCCGCACACGCCGTAGGCCGTCAGCACGTCGACCGCGTTGCGCTCGGCCAGGCCGAAGCGCACCGCGACTTGCATCAGCGCGGCTATCGCCATGTACAGCACGACGGTCGCGGACCAGTAGGCCACCATGCGCCGCACCTTGGGGTCGGTCCCCATCAGCAGCTTGCCGAGGCGGTCGCGGTCGATCATGCGGCCTCCGGCTGGCAGGGGGCGGCCGGCGGCATCGCGGCAATGCGCGCCGCCGGCAGCGGGCGGCCGGAGCGGCAGCGCCGCGTCGTCGTTTGCCTGCGCCGCCGGTATCGATCCGCGCCAGATGCAAAAGCAATAGCGCGCCGACAATTGGGCGAATGATGGTGGGCGGGCATGGCGGGTGGGCGGGAAGGAATTGGGCCGACTACAAATGTTGTTTAACTGCAAGACGAAAATGTATCGACTTGTAGAACGAAAGTAAAATTTTTCTTGCAACAAAGTTGGCGTGATTATAACTAATGTTGCGAAAATTCAACATGTGGGGCCGGGCGGCGGCCACAAGCGCGGTCCGCCGTGGTCGAGCAGCGTCAGGTACAGGCGCAGGTCGAATTCGATCTGGTGGTACTGCGGTTCCATTGCGCAGCACAGCTGGTAGAAGGCCTTGTCGTGCTGCTTTTCCTTCAGGTGCGCCAGTTCATGCACGGCGATCATGCGCAGGAATTCCGGCGGCGCGTCGCGGAACACGGTGGCGATGCGGATCTCGTGCTTGGCCTTGAGCTTGTTGCCCTGCACGCGGGAGATGGCGGTATGCAGGCCCAGCGCGTGCTGGATGACCTGCAGCTTGCTGTCGAAGGCGACTTTGCTGATGGCGCCGCCGTTGCGCAGGTGGGCATCCTTCAGCTCCTGCACATAGCGGTACAGGGCCTTGTCGCTGCGCACCTCGTGCGCGTGCGGGTAGCGGCGGCGCAGCACATCGGCAAGGCGCCCGTCGGCCAGCAAGGCAGCGGCCTGGGCGCGCAGCGGTTCCGGATAGGCTGAGAGATAGGGCAGGCGCGACATGGGGCCGGCACTGTAGCACAGCG
>JAEWEK010000087.1 GCA_023389425.1 Pseudomonadota bacterium
CGTGGACAAGTTCGTGCTCTCGGCCATGCCGGGCGTGAAGCTGGTGCACGCGCCGCAGGTGCCGGCCGCGATTCCGATCCGGCCCGGCACGCTGTACTTTGTCCTCGAAAACAAGGGTACCCTTTACGACAACATGTTGAAGGCGCAGGCCATTTCTATCTTCGTACCGAACGGCATCCGCGACCTGAAACTCGAACTCATGGCGATCGCAGAATGAGCACGACAAAACATATCGAGCGCCGCGCCGCGCAGGAACCGGCGCGCGCCGCCAGTGGCGCCGGGCCGCAAAGCCTGGTCGACCTGATGTACGAGGGCTTCTACGCGCTGTTCATGCTGAAGAACGGCGCCAGCCCCTTCGACAAGGACGCCTTCGCCGACCACATGACGCGCTTCCTCGGCGACGTCGACCGCCAGGCAAAGCAACTGGGTATCGGCGCGGACGACGTGACCGCATCCAAGTACGCGTTCTGCGCGGCGGTCGACGAGATCGTGCTGGCTTCGCAGCACGACATCCGCGAATCATGGGAAACCCGTCCGCTGCAGCTGCGCGTGTTCGGCGACCAGCTGGCGGGCGAGCACTTCTTCAACCGTCTGGAAGACCTGCGCGCAAAAGGCAGCGAGCACCTGCAGGCGCTGGAAGTGTTTCATATGTGCCTGCTGCTGGGCTTCCAGGGACGGTTCGCGCTCGACGCGCCGGATAAACTGAACTACCTGACGGCGCGGCTGGGCGAGGAGATCGCCCGCATGCGCGGCAAGCCCCGTGGCTTCGCGCCGCACTCGGAACGGCCGGACCAGGTGGTCAACCGCTTGCGCAGCGACTTGTCCTTGTGGGTGCTGGGATCGGTATTTGCGCTGGCAGGGCTGTCGGCCTACATCGGGTTCCGGGCCAGCCTGTCGCACAGCACCAGTGCCGCGATGGCCAGGTATAACGACGTGGTGAAGATGCCGCCCCGGGCAGCGAACGTGACGATCACGCTGCCGTGACCGAGGCGGGGCCGCGCTACTGGATCACCCGGAATTCGATCCGCCGGTTGCGCGCCCTGCCCTCCGCCGTGGCGTTGTCGGCGACCGGCCGGTCCGGCCCCTCGCCCGAAACCGAGATCAGGTCCGCCGGGATGCCGCGCTCGAGCACATGGTTCTTGACCGCCTCCGCGCGGGCCTGGCTCAGCGACAGGTTGCCGGCGCGCGAGCCGGCGTTGTCGGTGTGCCCGATGACTTCGACGTGTACGCCCTTGAGCTTCTGCAGCGCCACCGCCATCTGGTCGAGTATCGACCTGCCGGCCTCCGTGAGCGTCGCCTTGCCGGACTCGAACTCGATGATCCGGTTGGCCAGCGCCGCATCGAGTACGCCTTGCTGGGTAGCCGCCACCCGCAGGCCATTGTTGACGATGTAGGTCGGGTTCAGGTTGGCGGCAATGTCGGCGGCGATCTGCTGCCTCTGGGCCTCGCTGGCGACCTCGCCACGCAGGCCGATATGATTGCCATCGACCTTGAGCTGGCCGCCCGACACCAGCTTGAGATTCGGACCAATGAGCCGCTGCACGTAGCCGCCCCAGTTCGCCGGCGTCGCCACGTTACCAACCGAGAGCTGGTCGACCACGCGCTGCTGGCCATACACTTCGCGCAGGCGCGCAAGCAGCCCGGCCTTGGTCGCTTCGTCGGCGACGGTGCCGGTGACGAGAATGGGCGCGCCTGGATCCGGCGCGGCGATGGCGGCGACGACGATCGCCCAGGCCGCGATGACGATGAGTGGCCTCATGGCGCGCCTCCGATGAAGGTTTTCAGGAACAGGTCGCGGGCCAGTCCGAGCGGCAGGTCGGCTTGGTCGAGATAGCTTGCCAGCGTGCGCACGTCCACATCGAGACCGAGCTGCTCGTCGACCCAGCGCGTATCGGAAAAGCCGACCTGCTGCTCGCGCGCGGCCAGCGGATCGATGATCGCGCGCAGCGTCTCGGCGGCGGAGCTGCAGAAGCCGATCACGAGCACCGGCTGCTCGCCCTGGCGGGTCAGGAACAAGGCCAGGTCGAAGGCGCCACGGCGCAGGAAAGGCGTCACCAGCTCGAGCCAGAACGCCGCAACCGCGCAGCGCCGGGTGGCGGCGACCGGCAAGGGCAGCACGAGGCTCTTGTGCAGCGCGGTGGGCTTGCTGTGCATGACCGGCTGCAGCAACAGCCCAAGCCCGAGAATCAGGCGTTCGCTGGCGCATCCGAGCAGCTCGGACAGGGCCGCGACCGTTCCTTCGGCGAGAAACGCATCCAGCTCACGATCGCCGTCGTGCAGCGCGATGCTGGCGTCGACAAGCGATTGCAGGTAAAGACCGGGATCGTCGGAATTGACGATGCGCGGCGCCATCGTATCGAAATAATCCCACAAGGGGGCGAACGCCAGCGGACAGCGCTGCACGAAGGGCTCCGGCTCCGCGACGTCGAGCGTACGCATCATCAGGAAGGGGAAGCGCCGGCCCGACTGGTCGTGGCTCGCGACCAGGTGGCCCGCGACGGCATGGCGGCGTGCGGGGCCGGCGAAGGCAAAGCTGACCGGCGCCATCGCGTCGTAATCGAGCTTCCAGCGCGGGCTGGACGGGAGGCGGCTCATCACCTGGGCCAGCCACTCGTCGAGCATGGTCATGATGGGCACATGGTGCGCGACTTTCACGAAGTCGCTGCGCGCGGGGATCTTGCCGAAATAGCCGATCCGGCCGGTGACGGGGGCGCGCATCAGTTGGCTCCCGCGTCCAGGCTGGCGACGGCCGGCGCGGGCGCGCCGTGGCCGACGATGGTGTCGGGGAGGCGCAGCCCTTTGAAGCCGCGGCCCTGGATGCCATTCTCGCCGCTTCCGGAGGAACCGCCGCTGATCGTCCTGAGATTGATCGAGACCGCCAGGCTATTGACGGCCCACGTCAGCTCGTAAAGGCCATCGCCCTTCTTGTGCTGTTTCGCCAGCTCGAACATGCGCCGCAGGCCCATCTCGCCCGGCTCGTTCAGAAGATCCACCGAACGACCATCGAAGGTCACGGCGCTGACGCGCGCACCGTTCACGCCCTGCGGTCCCGGGTGCGTCATGGTCGTCCACGCCGACGGCGTATTCCGGTAGCGCAGCTGCTGGCCGTCGATGTCGATCGTGTATTCCTGCGTGCCTGGCGCCGGCAGCGGCTGGATCTGGAAAACCTGCTGCGCTACTCCTCCTGCCTGCGCGACACCGTTCGCCGACAGCGGCGCAACCCAGTTCGGGAAGCCGCTGACTAGCTGCGGCGACAGCGTCAGGCCAAGCTCGGCCCAGGTGCGCGCCTCGATCAGGTCGCCGCGCCGCGTGACGAGCGGCCCCATGGACGTGCTGACGAATTTCGCCACCACGCCCTCCGGCCCGAAGAATTGCGCGATTTCGGCGGTGGACGCCTCCACGTGCGAGCCGGCCTTGAACGGGTACTTTTCGGCCAGCGTCTTGCGGAACGGCTCCGCCACCTGCACTTGCCAGACCTTGTTGATCTCCGCCTCGGACGGCATCACGATCATCGCAAAGGTCTGCATCAACGGCCGTACCAGCAGCGGGCGCAGCGACTGCTTCTGGCTGTCGCTCATCCCGGTCAGCATCTGTTCGTCGACGTATTTGAGCGCGTCGGCGAGCTCGGATCCGCTGCCGTCCAGTGTCTGCTGCATCAGCGCCTTCGCGCCCGGCCCGGGGTCGCCCTGGTTGCGCAAGGTGTTCAGGCGTGTGCGCAGGCGCGACAGCGCATCCAGATAGCCGGTCATCAGCGACGCGTCCTTTTGCGTGAGTCCGACCAGCTTCGCGACACCCGAGAACTCGCGCCCGACCGGCCCCATCGCCGCCACGCCAGCGCCGGAATGCAGGGGATCGACCGTTGCCGCCAGCGTCCGCGCATCGCTCGGCGCACGGCGCAGGATCACCTCCTTGAACCACATCAGGAGGCCGCGCTCGGTCTTGCCCAGCTCGCGCGGCGCGCCGGGGTTGTCCCACGACGTCTGCTCGACAATCGTCTTGAGCAGCCGGGCGATCGGCGAGGCCTGCGGATCGCCGAGGCGGTTCATCGCCTGCACGGCGGCGTCGAAGCCGTTCAGGTCCGCGATCGTCACGCCCTGCACGAACTTGCCCCACTCCTTGGCGTACTCGTTCTTGTACATCTCGGCCAGCGTCTTCTGGATTTGCTCGGGGCTGCCCTCCAGCGTCAGGTCGTCGTGCGTGGTGGTGCGCAGCACCCAGTCGCTGGTCTGCAGCTCCTTGTTGGCCGCCTCGCGAATCGCGCCCTGCACGAACTTCTCCCACGCCTCGCGGCTGAAAGCGCCGCTGACGGCGTAGCTGCCGGCGACGAGATTCTGGTCCTGGTCGCCGACGATGCGCGCCACCGTCACCAGCGGAAAGCGCGTCGCGGCGCGCGCCTTGATCTCGGCGTACACACGCTCGCGGGCCGGCGTGCCGCGCACCACGTGGCGCAGGTTCTCGCGCGCGCTGTCCAGCAGCGAGAGCTTGGGCTGGACCTGCGGCCAGGCCTGGTCCTGCACCTGCGAGGCATAAAAGGTCATCAGGCGTTCGGCGCTGCGGATCATCTGGTCATGCGGCATCGCGCCACGGTTGGCTTCGAGCCAGCGGCGCCAGTAACGCGTGAGCTGGTCATTCAAGTGGCCCGGCTCGGCGTGCGACTTGTCGCCCAACATCAGGTAAGTCTTGAGCGCGTTGTAGGCATCGGTGACGTTGGCGGGCGAGACGTCCTGATACAGCTCGCCGGGCCTGGCGGGAGCCGCCGGGGCGGCGGTGTTGGGATCGAGTTGCGCGGCGTTGGCGTTGACGTCGGCGAGCATCTGCTCGATCGCCACCGTCACCGGCTGCACCATCACTTCGCGCATGCCGGCGAAGAATTCGTCGCGCAGCTTGCGATCGAGCGCGTCGCCCTGGTACAGGCCGAAGGACAGCGCGAGCGGACGCTCCTTGCGGTACTTCTCCAGCTGCGCGATGCGGTCCTGCAGCACGTCGAGCGCTTCCAGCCGCGATTGCAGGTCGATGCGCTTGTCCTGCAGGCGCGCGGCCTTGTCGAGGTCCGCCTGGGCATCCGCGATCAGCTGCACGTTCCCGAACCATGACCAGGTCCAGCCGCCCAGCGCTCCGCCGAGCAGCAGCGCCGCGCACAGGAACAGCGCGTACTTCAGGCGCGTCGTGGCCGGGCTGGCGTAGCGCTTGACGAGGTCGCGGTCGGCGAAGATCACGCGGCGGAACAGGTCCAGCAAGAAGTAGCCGGACTGCGCCTCGTCGTGCGGCGCGGGCTGGTCCTTCGCGGGCAGGTCGAGGCCGAAGCGGCCGGCGACGCGCTTCGAGGACAGGTCCTGCACCGCGCCTTCCTGCAGCGCGCTGGTGAAGTAGAAGCCGCGGAAGACGGGCTTGAACTGGTAGGTGTTCTCCTCGAACAGCGTGGCGAGGAAGGCGCGCAGCGGGCTTTTGATCGACGCGAACTCCACCGGGAAGGTGAACACGCCCGGGCGCGTGCGCGCGCTGCGGTTGCCGGCCATGCTCGCCACGCTCATCTCGTGCAGGCCCTGGTGCAGCTCGTCGAAGTGCTGGTCGAAGAAGGCCAGCACGTCCTGCGGCGTGCGGCGGCGGTTGTAGCGCAGCGTGGCGCCCCAGATGCGATCGCGTTCGGCGCGCTCGCTGTCGTGGAAGAAGTCGGCGAAACCTGCGACCAGGTCGGCCTTGGTGAACACCACGTACACCGGGGCGTACACGCCGAGCCGTTCGGTCAGCTCCTGCACGCGCGTGCGCAGGCTGCGCGCCAGCTCCATCGATGCGTAGGCCGGGCCGGCGGCCAGTTCGGCCACGCTGACGGCGATAATGATGCCGTTGATCGGCGCGCGGCGGCGGTATTTGCGCAGCAGCTCGAGGAAGCCGAACCACTCGGTGCGGTCATCTTCCACCACCGAGTAGCGGCCGGCCGTGTCGAGCAGGATGCCGTCGGTGGTGAAGAACCAGTCGCAGTTGCGGGTGCCGCCGACGCCCTGCACCGCCTTGCTGCCGGGGATGGGAAAGGTCAGGCCGGAATGCGCGATGGCGCTGCTTTTTCCCGCCGACGGATTCCCGATGATCATGTACCACGGCAGCTCGTACAATGCAGCGGCGCCGCGCGTCAGGCCCAGCTTGGACGTCTTGATGGTGTTGATCGCGTCGATCATCCCCTTGCGCAGGACCGCGACCTCGCTCTTGCCCTGAGCGGCCGCCCCGTCCTCGCCGGAAACGGGCACCAGGCTGGCGGCCAGTTTGGCGGCCAGGCGCTGTCGCCACTGCCGGCGCACGAGCCAGAACACGCCCCAGCCGGCCATTACCGCCAACGCCGCGATCAGGGCCCAGATCAGCGCGATTTCAAAGGTATCCGCGGTCAGGAACAGGAAGCCGACGAACGCGGCCAGGCCGATCACGACGAGCACGCGGCTGTCTGTCAGAAACTGCCAGAGTCGGGACATAGCGGGAGGGCGTCTGAGGTTGGAGGAAAGGTCTCTCAGGCAATCGTCGCACCTATCCCAGGCCCAGAATTTGACTCGCCACAAGGTTTCCGATGGACACTAGATTAGCCGGCCGACCGCATGACGCCGCCTTCGCGCAGCTCGGTGTGGCCAAGGTCCATCATGGCCCAGCGCCCGCCCCAGCTCAGGCCGAGCGACTCCGCGACTTCCCCGTACAGCTGGTAGCCGCGCATGGCCCATGGGTCTTTTTCGGAGATGACGATTTTTCCGTCACGCCAGAAAGCGCAATCGGCGGCGAGGCCGTATTGATGCCAGCTCTGCCAGGCGCGCGCATTGCTCACCTGCTTGCCGAGGCTGGCGAGCATGTCCTGGCGCGACGGGCTACGATAGCCTTCCAGCAGTGTCATTTCGTAGCCGTATTTTTCCCTCATTATTTTGAACGCCAGCAGCAGGCGCTGGCTGAACTCGGGTCGCAGCATGCCCCAATTGCGGCTGGCGTCAGCCAGCATGGGGCGCAGCAACCGCACTTCGGCCGTGCTGAATGCGAGTGGCGGCAAGGCGACCGGGGGAACCAGGCGTTCGCCCCGCAGCAAGGCCGCCACCTGGGCATCCGGCATCGGTTCGACGCCTTGGTACGCAGGCAGCATCGCCGGATTGCGCAGCGCCAGCGCAAGCAGGGAGGGGATCGCCACGACGGGGATGCCGATCGCGAAGTAGACCCGGTGGCGCCGCACCGTCCGGCGCGCGATCTTGAAGGCCGAGCGCAGCGATCGTCGCCAGTGCCAGGCCGGCGCCAGGGACAGCCCGTCCCAGCAGGCCATTCGACGTCCCAGCTGCTGCCACATGGAGAGCACACCGTGCCGCAGGCCCGACCGCGCGGACGGGAACACGAACAAGGCAATGAGGCCACACACCACACAAAAATAAAGAAGTGCGATAAAGATCAGCATGGCTTTCCCCAGATTGTTTCTAATCAGCTAGAAGCAATCATCTTAGGAGTACCGCCGTGCGCCCTACAGACGAAAATCAACATTCCACGCGCCCGAACCTGATGTCTGCGCCGCGCCGTGGCGGGAACGAGGAGAGCATCCTCGAAATGCTGGAACGCGACACCGAGCGCAGCCGTGGGCGGCGGGCGCAGTCGCGCTTCGGCTGGTATGTGTCCGCCACCGTGTGCGCGGTATTCCTCGTCAGCCTGCTTGCCTGGCTCGCGAAAGACAGTCCGAAAGTGCAGCAGATGGAGGCGGTGCTGGCCGCCGCCGACACCGCGCACCCGGCGCCGGCACACCCGAGCCTCGACAGCGGCGGCGCCGCCGAGGTGCCGCCGGTGGCGCGTGCCCCCATTGCATCCAGCCGGGCGGCGATTGTCGACGACGAAACGCCGCCTTCGCGCAGCCGCGACGCGCAGCAGCACCTGCCGCCGATCGAACTGGCCAGGCCCGGCCTGTTTGACCCGATCCCCGGCACCCAGTCGACCGCCGGCACCGCCGCACCGGTTCAAGGCGAAGCGAAAGCCGCGTCCCCCAGCGTGGCCGAAGCCGTGCCGCCGGCGTCCGGCGTCGATGGCCAGCACGCAGGAAATCAGGCAGACGCAAGTGCGGCGCGCAAGCTTGCCGGGGCCAGTGTCCGTTCCTCCATCAAGCCCGCTTCCCCCGGCAGCCGCGCCAAGCCACGCAAACCGGCGCACGCGGCCGGCAAGGCAAAACGGGCCACGACCGCAAGCGCGGAAATGCCCGATACGCAGCCCGACAGCGACGTCGCCCTGATCTCCGCCGTGATCCAGCACGCGACCAACCGCCCGGAGCCGGCTTGCGCCGACGCCGAGTGTGCCGCCAAAGCAACGCCCAGGCCCTGACAACATGGCCCGACCGCGTCTTGCGGTTCGGCCAGGTTGAAACTGCTGGGTAAGCTGCGCCCGAAACGCTATACTGTACAAAAGCACAGTGCAGCATTTCGATAATGATCAAGGTTCTGGAAAATGAGTTTTACTATCTGGACAACTTCCAGCGCGTCCTGGACTGGATCGCCCAGCGTTACGACGACCTGCTGATCGACGAAGAGCGCGCCTTCATCTCTGCATTTCCCGGCCTGCCGCGCCCGGCGCGGGCGCTGTTCGTCCGGATGGTGATGCGCAAGGGCGAACTGTTCCGTGCAAGCAAGCTCAGCTATGCCGAGATCGGCTGCCCGCTCGCAGCGGCACGCGCATTGGCGCCGACCGGCTGGGTCGAGCTGGACCCGGCGATCGATATCGACGAGCTGTTCGGCCTGCTCGTCAAACCCGAAATCGCCCTGATCTTCCAGCTAAAAATGCACCAAAATGGTGCAAGAAAATCCGAGCAGCTGGAATCCCTGCGCGCGGGCTTCGCCGACAGGCTCCGCTTCTCCGACTGGTACCGCGCCTGCCCGGACACCGCGCTGCGGATTCTGGTCAAGCCGCTGTGCGACCGCCTGCGCCTGATCTTCTTCGGCAACCTGCACCAGGACTGGACCGAGTTCGTGCTTTCCGACCTCGGCATCTACCGCTTCGAGCAGGTGGAGTTTTCGCGCGCCTCGCGCGGCTTCCGCAGCCGCCGCGACATCGAGCTCTACCTGCAAATCCACGCCTGCCGCGAACGGTTCGACGCCGGCGAAGCGCCCGACGCCGTGCTGCCGGACATGCCGCCGCGCGCGCTCGACAACGAGTGGCTCGCAGGCCGCCGCGAAAAACTGCTGTACCAGATCGGCCAGCACTACGAAAAACACAAGGACTTTGCCCGCGCCCACGACGCCTACCGCGATTGCGCCTTCGCCGGCGCCCGCGCGCGCGCCATCCGCGTGCTGGAAAAGGACGCGCGCTATGCCGAAGCCCATGCCCTGCTGCTGCAGGCGCAAGCCGCGCCGGAAAGCGACGCCGAACGCCAGCACCTGCTGCGCATCGCCCCGCGGCTCGCGCGCAAGCTCGGCCATCCCGGCGCCAGGGCACGCCGCCCGCAGCCGGCCGAACGGATCGACCTGTGCCTGCCGCTGCCCGGCGAGGGCCGGTGGGTCGAAGGCGTGGTGCGCGACCATCTCGCGCGCGACGACGCCCCCGTGTTCTACGTCGAAAACGCGCTGGCCAATGCGATGTTCGGCCTACTGTGCTGGCGCGCGATCTTCTGCGCGATCCCGGGCGCCTTCTTCCATCCTTTCCACCGCGGGCCGGCGGACCTGCACAGTCCCGACTTCTACCAGCGCCGCGCGAACGAATTCGAGGCCTGCCTCGCGCAGCTGGACGATGGGCGCTACCGCGCCACGATCCTGCGGAATTTCAGCGAAAAATCCGGCATCCAGTCGCCATTCCTGCTGTGGGATTACCTCGATGCGGCGCTGATCGAACTGGCGCTCGACTGCATCCCGGCCGAGCACCTGAGGCGCTGGTGCGAACGCATCCTGCACGACGTGAAGGCCAACCGCAGCGGCTTCCCCGACCTGATCCAGTTCTGGCCCGCCGAGCGGCGCTACCGCATGATCGAGGTCAAGGGACCGGGCGACCGCCTGCAGGACAACCAGCTGCGCTGGATCGATTACTGCGCCACGCACCGGATGCCGGTGGCGGTCTGCTATCTCCAGTGGGAACAGCAGGCTTGAGCTACGTCGTCGCAGTGCGCACGCTGTGCGAGTTCACGGCCAAGCAGGGCGACCTCGACCTGCGTTTCACGCCCTCGCCAAGCGCACAGGAAGGCATCGCCGGCCACGCCGTGGTGACGGCGCGGCGCGGCCCCGCGTATCAAGCGGAGCTCGCGCTGGCGGGCGAGCACGGCCCGCTGCAGGTGCGCGGCCGCGCCGACGGCTACGACGCACAGCAGCAGCTGATCGAGGAGATCAAGACCTACCGCGGCCAGTTCGCGAGCATCCCCGACAACCATCGCCACCTGCACTGGGCGCAGCTGCGCGTGTACGGCCACCTCCTGTGCGCGCGCGACGGGCTCGATCAGGTGAACCTCGCGCTGGTCTACTACGACATCGGCAGTGGCGAGGAAACCGTGCTGCGCGAGACCCGCGGCGCCGCCGAACTGGCCCTCATCTTCGAAGACCTGTGCGGCCGCTTCGTCGCCTGGGCCGAACAGGAGCTGGCGCACCGCGATGCGCGCGACGCGGCATTGACCCGGCTGCCTTTCCCGCACGCGGACTTCCGTCCCGGCCAGCGCCAACTGGCCGAAGCAGTATTCCGCGCCAATGCCGGCGCGCGCTGCCTGATGGCGCAGGCGCCGACCGGCATCGGCAAGACAGTCGGCAGCCTGTTCCCGGTGCTGAAGGCGGCGCCGCAGCAGCGCATCGACAAGGTGCTGTTCCTGGCCGCGAAGACGCCCGGCCGCCAGCTCGGGCTGGACGCCGCATCCACGCTGGGCCGGGGCACGCCGCTGCGGGTGCTGGAACTGGCCGCGCGAGACAAGGCATGCGCGCATCCGGACAAAGCCTGCCACGGCGATTCCTGCCCGCTCGCGCAAGGCTTCTACGACCGGCTGCCGGCCGCGCGCCGCGCCGCCCTCGCCCATCCGATGCTGGACCGCGAGACGCTGCGCGAGGTGGCGCTGGCGCACGAAGTCTGCCCCTACTACCTCGGCAGCGAAATGGCGCGCTGGAGCGACGTGATCGTCGGCGACTACAATTACTGGTTCGACGCCGGCGCGATGTTGTACGGCCTGGCGCTGGCCAACCAGTGGCGCGTGTCGGTGCTGGTCGACGAAGCGCACAATATGGTCTCACGGGGACGGGCGATGTACACCTGCACCCTGGACCGCGGCGCCCTGCGCGAGGCCCGCGCGGCGGCGCCGTCGCCGCTCAGGAAGGCGCTGGGCCGCGTCACGCGGACGTGGCCGGATGCGTCGCAGCCTTACCAGGTACTGCCGGCGCTCCCCGACCAGCTGCTCCAGGCGCTGCAATCGGCCACCGGCGCGATCACCGATCTCCTCGCGGAACAGGCCGGCGCGCTCGATCCGGCCCTGCAGCGATTCTATTTCGACGCGCTGCATTTCACGCGGCTGGCGGAGAGTTTCGGCGAGCATTCGCTGTGCGACCTCACGCGCCAGGGCAAGGACGCTGCGATCTGCATCCGCAACGTGGTGCCGGCGCCCTTCCTCAAGAGCCGCTTCGCGCTCGCCCATTCGACCACGCTGTTCTCGGCAACGCTCAGCCCGTGGCACTACTACAGCGACGCGCTGGGACTGCCCGCGGACACGGCGTGGATCGACGTCGACTCCCCCTTCTCCGCCGACCAGCTGTCGGTGCGCGTGGCGCGGCACATCTCCACCCGCTACCTGCACCGCAGCGCATCGCTGGCGCCGATCACGCAGTTGATGGCGCGGCAGTACATCCAGGCGCCGGGCAATTACCTCGCTTTCTTCAGCAGCTTCGATTATCTCGAGCAGGCCGCCGCCCTGTTCGCCGAGCGCCATCCGGGCATACCGACCTGGCGGCAGGAACGCCGCATGAACGAAAACGAGCGCGCCGCCTTCCTCGATCGCTTCACCGAGGATGGCAGCGGCATCGGCTTCGCGGTGCTGGGCGGCGCCTTCGGCGAAGCCATCGACCTGCCCGGCGCACGCCTGATCGGCGCCTTCATCGCCACGCTCGGCCTGCCGCAGGTGAATCCGGTGAACGAGCAGCTGCGCGAGCGGATGCAGGCAATCTTCGGCGCCGGCTACGACTACACCTATCTGTATCCGGGTATCCAGAAAGTGGTGCAGGCCGCAGGCCGCGTGGTGCGCACGCTGGACGACCGCGGCGTGGTGGTGCTGATCGACGACCGCTTCGGCAAGCCGTCCGTGCGCGAGTTGCTACCGCGCTGGTGGAACATCGACACGGCTAGCGGATCAGCTCACGCACCTTCTGGTAGCCGCTGCGGCTGATTGGGATGCGCACGTCGCCGTCCAGCACGGCGCAGTGGCTGTCCTTGCTGGCCTGCTCGATGCGGCGGATCGCGCCGACATTCACGATATACGAGCGGTGCACGCGCACGAAGATGGCCGGATCGAGCTGTCCTTCCAGCTCCGACAGCGGCTGGTTCTTCAGCCAGGCCTTGCCGGCGGCGTGGATCTGCACGTAGTCGTCCTGCGCCTCGACGTAATCGATGCCGGCGGCCGGCACCACGTGGACGCGCGCGCCGTCGCGGATCAGCACCCGCTCCAGCGGGCCGTTGCGCTGTGCGGCTTCCGACAGCAGCGGCGCCATCTCCACCGGCTTGCCGGCCAGGGCACGCGCGTGCGCCAGCGCCTGCGCCAGGCGCTGGCGCGAAAACGGCTTGAGGAGGTAATCGACGGCGTGCACTTCGAAGGCGCGCAGCGCGAACTGGTCGTAGGCGGTGACGAACAGGTAGCGCGTGCGGGCTCCCGCGAGTTCGGCCACTTCGAAACCGTCGAGTTTGGGCATCTGGATGTCGAGGAAGACCAGGTCCGGCGCCTGCTCGGTGATCGCCTTCACGGCCTCGAAGCCGTTGGCGCACTCGCCGACGATCTCGATGTCGGGGAAGCCACCGAGGTATTCGCGCAGCACGGCGCGCGCCAGGTGTTCGTCGTCCACGATGAGGACTCGCATCGCTCAGTTCTCCTTGGTTTCAACAGGCAGCACCAGCTCCACCCGGAACGTGCCGCCGTCTTCGGTCGCCTGGACGCTGGCCTCGTGCGCATAGGCCTGCAACAGGCGCTCGCGGACATTGACCAGGCCGACACCGCTGCTTGCGCCGACCGGCTGCTCGTCGCCGCGCTCGTTCGCCACCCGGATGCGCAGCAGCGAACCGGCGAGCTGCACGGACAGGCGCACATTGCCGCCTTCGAGCCGGCGCGCGACGCCGTGCTTGATCGCGTTTTCCACCAGCGGCTGCAGGATCAGCGGCGGCAGCAGGCAGGCGAGCGCGCCGTCTTCGACTTCTTCATGCCAAGCCAGCCGCTCGCCGAAGCGCACCTGCTCGATCGAGAGATAGTGCCGGATCATCTCCAGCTCGTCCCCGAGCGTGATGCGGCCGCGCGCTTCCAGCCCCAGCGTGCGGCGAAAGAATTCGGCCAGCTGGATGGTCATCTCGCGCGCGGCTTGCGGGTCGATGGTGGTCAGCGCGCTGACCGAGTTGAGGCTGTTGAACAGGAAGTGCGGATCGACCTGGGTGCGCAGCAGGCGCAGTTCGGCGTCGCGCGCGGCCACCATCGCCTGCAGCTCGCGGGTTTCGAGGTCGCGCGCGCGGCCGATGGCGAGCACCAGGTAGTTCGCCACCGAGCACAATCCATACAGGACCAGGCCGAGGCCGAACACGGTGGCGCCCAGCGAACGTGTCCAGGCGACGCCGGCGCCGCCCAGCACGTCGTTCCAGCCGCCGGCGCAGGCCGTCCACAAGGCCGACATGCAGAAAGCCGCAAGCGCGAACGCCGCCAGCAGACGCCACGCCGCGGTGCGGCCCAGCGGATGCACGCGACACAGGAAATAGGACGAGAAACCGGCCGCCACGCCGTACAGCAGCGCGAGCGGCAGCGCGAAAGCCAGGGCCGCCGCGAGCGGGACAGCGGTCGCGGCGGCGAGCAGCCAGGCCAGCGCCGCTCCGAACATCAGCCAGGCCAGCAGGTACAGCAGGCTGCCCTGGCGCGAGCCGAAGGGGCCGGGCATCAGTTACGCACTTCGATGCCGCCCATGATGGCGTAGCCCGTGACGATCAGGCGCTTGGGGCCGGCCTGGCGCACGGTCTTTTCCTCGAAGCCGCCGAGGATCGGGGTGCCGTGCATGACGACGGTCCAGTCGGTCGGCACCTTGATGGTGATGCCGCCCATGAAGGCGAAGACGTCGATCACCGCTTCGCCCTCCATCGAGGCGGTGCGCATGTCGAGGGCGCAGCCGCCGAGGATGGCGGTCACGTCGCCGCCGCGGAATTTCTGGCTGGTGATGCTGCGCTCGAAGCCGCCGAGGATGGCCGTGATGTCGACCACGTCGTCGCCGGAGGACTGCGCCTTGTCACCGACGGAGGCAGCGCCGAAGGTGGCGCCGGACGGCATCGTATCCTTGTCCAGGCTGGCGCCGTCGCGGTGGCGGCCGCGTTCGAAGGCGCGGTACAGCACCAGGCCGCCGGCCACGATCAGCGCCACCGGCCAGAAGGTGTGCCAGCTGACGAAGTAGAAGCCGAGGCGGTTGCCGATCATGACGGCGCCGATCGCGATGAACACGCCGCCCAGCAGGTAGTTCGGCGAGGTGGTGTCGAACAGCTTGAGCAGGCCGACCACGATGAACACCATCGGCCAGAAGGCGATCGCACGGTGGAAGTCGACGATGTCGAGGTTATCGAGCAGGAACAGCACACCCATCGCGATCACGAGCACGCCGACGACAAGCTGGCTGTGCATGCTGCGGCTGCGGCTGCGGTTACGGTTTCTCATTGTCGGACTCCCTGTTTTTGATATGACGTGCGACGACCGGTTCGAGCACCATGGCCACCCCGCTGATGATGATGAAGACCGGCCAGCTGTTATAGAAAGTCAGGCCGAAGTCGCCCTCGAAGACGACATACAGCCAGGCGCCCACGCAGGCGGTCCACAGGCCGCCGCTGAAGTCGCGCGCGGTGGGAAAACCGATCAAGCGGTTGATGCCGATGACGACCAGCAGCAGCGGCCAATAATGCCACAGCCGTTCGATGTCGAACATGCCGGCCTGGTCGAGGAAGAGCCCGACACCCAGTGCGACCAGCAGCAGGCCCCACACCATCTGCCGCCGCCATCCATATCTTTGCCTGTTGCGCATCGTTGCCCCCCCGTCGTTTGAACATGTGCTTACGATAGCGGGCCGGATGCGGCCGCGAAAGCGGTATTCGGCGAACGGCGGGTGGCGGGCGGCGAATGACGAACGATTCGGCCAGTGGCGGATATGAGAAGGCCCGCCAAGACATCTGGCGGGCCGTGCACCCAAGCTGCAGGGCGCGGGAAAAACGGGTTCAGGCCGGCACGGGGGCGTGTGGGCGGCCTGCCGCAGCTATGTGCGATCGGAAGGAAGCTTCAGGCCGGCGGGCATCAGCATGTCCCATCCCAGCTGGCGGCGCACTTCCTCGAGGCTTGGCGGCGGCTTTTGCTCGCGCGTACGCCGCTCCAGGTATTGACGCACCAGGTGCTTGGGTGGATGTGTGGTCGCAGGCATAAAACCTCCGCTTCTGTTTGCACGCCGGCGCGGCTGCGCCTGCATGCGATGTTTGGTGCCGATCCTCGAGGCGGACCGGCTCGCCTGTTGAGATATTTGGTACTGCCCGCTTGCTTCGCAGGCCCCTCACTCACACGCTTTCATCATAGCGGGCGGAGGCAAAAACCACCGTTAGGTGACGCACAATGTGCGTGTGCGACAGCGCACGCACGCCATCGCATGAAAAAAGGGAGCCGAAGCTCCCCCTCTTTCACCGGCGATGCCGCGATCAGAACTTGTATTTCAGGTTCAGGTAGTACTGGCGGCCGATCACGTCCAGCTTGGATTGTTCTTCCTCGCTGTAGCGGTAGTAGGCACGGCGCACGTTGGTCAGGTTGGTGGCGCTGAAGTTCACCGACAGGTTGTTGGCGAAGGCATAGCTGGTGTTGAACGCGAGCGTCTTCACCGGTGCCGCCATGGTGGGCGCCGCCGGCATCAGGATGCCTTGGATGGTCGTCATGCCCTGGCTGTTCGCGGTCGGCGACGGCGCGGTGCTGGAGTTGACGTATTCGCTGCGGTAGTTCCAGACCAGGCGCGCGGACAGCTTGTCGTTCTCGTAGTAGACGCCGAAGTTGGCGGCGTACTCGGACGCACCGACCATCGGGCGGCCGTCGTCGACCTTGGTGTGGGCGCGGCTGAAGTTGGTGGTGAAGCCGAAGCCGGTGTCGAACAGCGGCTGCTCGTACGCCAGCTCGATTCCGGCGAGGTGCGCACCTTGCTGCGACGAGGTCAGGATCGCGTAGCTCTTCGGACCGGTCAGCTGGTCGTCGTACAGGTCGATGCTGGAACCGCCGCTGGTGCCGGTCTTGGCATAGCCGTCGATCTTCGAGTAGAACAGGTTGACGGCGGCGAGCGAACGGCGCGCGAAGTACCAGTTCCAGCCGAGGTCCACGTTCTTCGAGGTCAGCGGCTTCAGGTCCGGGTTCGGGCCGACCACGTGGCAGCCCTGCGCATCGCAAGCCGCACCGGAGAAGCCGGTGCCGTACATATTGTAGTTCTGGCGGCCGATGGTCTCGCTGGCGCCGAAGCGAAGCTGCATGTCCTTCTGGATCGTGTACTGCAGGTTCAGGCTCGGCAGCCAGTTCTTGAACTTGCGGTCGCTGTGGGTGAAATAGTAGATCGTGCCGGCCTTCGGATTGAAGGGGACGTTGTCGTAGAACGGGGTCAGGTCGCCCGCGTTGGTGATCGCGCCAGGGTAGGCAACGCAGGGCACGAAGGCGTCGCCCGGCGCGGTACGCTGGCACTTGCCGGCCGGGACCGGGGTCGGGATATCGGCCACTTCGCGGGTCTGCACGAAGCGCAGGCCGATGTTGCCGCGCCAGCGCTCGCCTTCCAGGTTGGCCATGACGTAGGCCGCGGCCTGCTGCTCGCGCACGTGGATCTCGGACGCGACGCGGCGCTCGAAATCGGCGGTGGTCGGCTTCACGTTGGCGGCGAAGTAGGCCTTCAGCGCGTCCGGGGTGAAGGTGAAGCCGGTGTTGTCCCAGCCTGCCGGCGCGCCCAGGTCCTTGCCGAAGTCGGCCGGCCAGGGGATGTAGCTGGCCGGGACGCCGCTGTCGATCGCGCTGGTGTGATAGGTCGGCGAACGGCGCGCGCTTTCGCGGCGGTGGTCGGCGAAGCGCACACCGGACTCGATCGAATCGAGCCAGCCGCGCGACAGCTTGTACTCGGCGTCGAGCTGGCCGCTGTTTTCCTTGTCGGTGGTGCGGATGCTCGAGATCGTGCGTCCGATCAGCTTGTTGCCGCTGCCGTCGGCGTTCATGGTCGGGGTGTTGGGACCGGTGCCGTAGTACTTGACGTAAGGCGCCTCGTCCACGCCGCCTTGCGAGAACGACACGCCGGTGCCGAAGCGGGCGAAGGTCAAGCCCTGGTCGGCGTCGGTCTTGCCCACGCCCTTGGTGGTCGACAGCAGGCCCTTGACGGTCAGGTCCTCGTTGACGCGGTACTTGCCGTCCAGGTCGAGGAAGCCGGAGGTGGCGCGCGCGCCTTCGCGGTAGAAGCCTTCCTGGTTGCCGATGTACTGCGGCGGGGTGCCGGCCGGGTACATGATGTCTGCCGACTTCAGCACGCGGATGGTGTCGCCGTACATGGTCTTCTCGGTGACGATCACCGGATTCTTCAGGGTCGCGAAGACCTGCTGTCCGTTGACGTTGGTGTTGGTGCCGGTGCCGCCCGAGGTGTCCGCTTTACCCATCAGCATGCTGTACATGGCGCCGGCGTTCAGGCGGCCGTAGTTATTCGCGTTCATGCCGGAGTAGAAGCCGGTCAGGCTCATGTCCAGGTCGCGGTTGGGCTTGAACTGCAGCGAGACCATGCCGCCCTTGCGGTCGCGCACGCCCTCGACGAATTCGGTACTCATGGTGCCACGCATGCGCACGCCGTCCAGGTCCTTGGCCGTGTAGCCGCTGCCTTTCAGCGACTCGTCGGTGATGCCCGGCATGGTCTTCAGGTTGATGACGTCGTAGCCGCTCGAGAAGCCATAGGCCAGGCTGGACGAGGTGTCGCGGCGGATGTAGCGCTTCTGGGCGAACACCTGGGCGATCGCGCCGAAGGTGCCGGCTTCGTTCTTCCAGTTGACGCTGGCTTCGAGGTCGGGCGCCTTCTTGCCCGGCAGGTCGGCGTAGCTGGCGCCGAGGTTGATCACGCCGGAGATGCGTTCCTTGGCCGTCAGCGGCTTGCGGGTGGTGACGTTGACGGTGCCGGCCATGCCGCCGTCGACGATGTTCGCTTGCGAAGTCTTGTAGACGATGGCCTGGTTCAGCACCGAGGACGGGATCAGCGACAGGCTGGTCGAGCGGCTGCTCGAGCCCTGGTCGCCGACGTACCAGTCGCCGCCGGAGACGGTGTGGCCGTTGAACAGGATTAGCGACATGTCCGGATTGGTGCCGCGCATCGACACTTTTTCCGCCTCGTCGTAGTCGGTGCGGACGGCCAGGCCCGGCAGGCGCTGCAGCGAGTCTGCCAGGTTCTTGTCCGGCATCTTGCCCACGTCTTCCGCCGTAATCACTTCGACGTTGCCGACCGCGTTCTTCTTGGTCTCAAGCGACTTGGCCATCGAGGCGCGGATGCCGGTGACCTCGATGGTTTGCATGGGTGCGTCCTGGGTGCTCTGGGCCATTGCCGGCAGCGCCGCGAGGCTGAGCAAGGCCATCGATACCGCTGCCGCGAGCGGCGTTCCTCTGAACATGTGCTTTCTCCTGAATATTTTTTTGGATGCGGCCGTGCCACAAAAGCCGGCCGCGGGCGCTATATTGACGAATGTGAAACCGCCTGCATAATGAGTTCTGGAATTGCGGATATAACCGAGCGGTATGCCGAACATTAGGTTATAGTCCCGACACAATTTTTCATTTCTTTACAATTCAAGCATCCGCTAAGTTCGGCTTTTCTCATCGTTTTCCGGGATCGCACCGATGCGCCTTGCCTGCCTGCTGCTCGCCACCGCCGCCCTGTCGGCCTGCTCCACGCCGCCGGTAGCCACGCCGGCCGGGCCGGCGCCGCTCGCCGCCGTGCTGGGCAAGCAAATCTTCCAGATGACGCCGCTCGAGGCCAGCCGCTACATCGCCTGGCAGCACCAGGCCGAGCCCGACCTGCGGCGCCGCATCGCCGCGATCGGCCGCAAGAACATCGGCCAGCCTTACTCGCTGAACCTGCTGGGCGAGTTCCCGTATGAGGTGCACGACGATCTGCCGATGTACTCGCTGGACCACAGCGACTGCGTGGTCTTTGCCGAGCACACCTACGCCATGGCGCTGTCGCAATCATGGGAAGAATTTTTCTGGATGCTGCAGCGGATCCGCTACCGCGACGGCGTGATCGGGGTGCGCACGCGCAACCACTACACCGAGCTGGACTGGAATGTGGCGAACCGCTGGCTGGTGACCGATGTCAGCGACGCGCTGGCGGGCGCGAATACGGCCTTCTACGATATGCGGGTGGACCGCGCGAGTTTCCTCAAGTCGCGCCACCACACCGAGGCCGCGGTCGCGGTCGAGACCAGCCGCCAGTCCTACGTGCCGAAGGAGCGCGTGGCGGCCATCGCCAGCCAGCTGCGGGAAGGCGATTTCGTGAATGTGATCTCGACCAGGAACGGCGAATACTGGGCATCGCACGTCGGCCTGGTGGTGCTGGGGCCGAACGGCGAGCGCCACTTCCTGCATTCGTCCGAACCGCAGGTGCGCGAGGAAACCTTCGAGTCCTTCATGGCGCGCGCCGCCGAACGCGAGGCGCGCAATGCGCGCGAAGGCAAGAACGGGCAGGTACTGGCGGGATTCAAGTTCCTGCGCCTGAACGACAATATCGTGGTGCCGCCGATGGCGCCCCAGCCGCGTCCCACCAGCGGCACCGGCTCCTGAGGGCGGCGGCCGCGCCTTTCAGGCCCGCGGCGCGCGGGCAAGCGTGGCCTCCACCAGTTCCGGACACCAGATGGCGGCCGCGGAACGGCACCAGGCATCGCGGTCGGCCAGGCCGTTTTCAGCGCCGTTGATGCGCCGGGTGAGCTCGCCCAAGTCGTCCTGGTCGGCCAGTTCGTTGCAGCCTTTATCTTCCCAGATGGCCGCCGCCACCGGCAGGCACCACGCCGGATCGAGCACCGCATCCGGGCGGTCGACGAAATCCGGACTGGCCGCGGACCGTGTGCGCAGCGCGCGGCCGGCGCGCGCATAGCTGTCCTTTCCCGTGAGTTGCAGCAGGCCGCGGCCGCGGTACAGGTAGCCGTCGCCCGGCCCCACGTTTCCCATGCGCTGGCCATACACCAGGTTGGCGAGCCTGCGCGGGTTGTGCGCATACGCGGCCGGGTTCAGCGTGCCCTGCGGGCGGAAGCGCGCCGGCCACACGGCGCCAAGGCGGGCGGCGCTGTAGTCGAGGTTTTCGTAGTCCAGGGTGAGCGCCAGCGATTCGTGCAGCACCTGGGCCAGGAACTGGACGACGCGGCGCGGACTCGCGCTGATGCCCCAGCTGTCGAGCACTGCCTGGCCGGCCGCGAACCCGGCCCGATAGCGCGGCTGCATGCGTGGCGCCAGCTGCGCAATTTGTTCGAGGCTGACCGTGACCGTCATCGCGTTCTCCTGATGGCTTACGAGAACGATGCTAGCCCCGCTTTGGCGCGGGGCTTTCATGCACATCAAATAGGCCGCGCATCCCGGCATCGAATCAGAAGTCCCCTTTTTAATCTGCCAGGAAATTAATCCGCGGGAGCAATTTCCTATTTCCATTTCTTAAAACTAATGAACAGATAAAACCAATTTAATTCACTGTTCGCCGTTGAGCGACGTCAAATTCAGCATTTAATGCGAGGTCAATAATACTCACTCAGCAATATACATTTTCACATTGGTCCATTTTTAATGGCACACAAAATATTTTTAATTCGAAAGATAAATTCGCAATAAAAATCAACTACCTATGTCGCTCGCCATCCGCGCAGCGAAAACCCATCGAGCAGCACCCAGGCCATGTCCATGCTAAATCCGAGTGTTATCAGGCAGTTTTGCAGCCGGATGGTTTCACTGCATCGCACAAGCAAAATTGCGCTGATGGTCGCGATTGATTTATTCGCCCTGCCCTTTTGCTTTCTTATCGCAATGCTGCTGCGCGGCGGCGATTTGAAACTGGCCACCCATTATGGCCCGGCCTCCTATGTATTGGTGGCGGTGGTCACGATCGCCGCATTATCCGTTTCCGACCTGTACCGTGCCGTCCTCCGCTTCATCGACCAGCGGCTGTTGTCGGTCACCGGCATGGCGCTGGCGGTGGCGGTGCTGTGCGCCTATGTCGTGCTGTTCGCGATCAACGACGAAATGTTCCCGCGCAGCGCGCTGGCCATCTATTGGTTCATCGTGTTTTCGTATGTCGTCACCTCGCGCATCGGCATGCGCAACTTCTTGCGCAACCATACCGCGCGGCGCCGCCCGTCCTCGGACGCGGTGGCCATCTACGGGGCGGGCGAAGCGGGCGCCCAGCTGGCGCAGGCCATGCGCAACAGCGACGAATACCGGCCGGTGTGCTTTTTCGACGACAAGCACGTCCTCAACGACCGCACCATCGCCGGGCTGCGCGTGTTCCACACCGACCGCCTGGTCGAACTGGTCAGCGCGCACGGCATCCGCACCGTGGTCATCGCCATCTCCCCGGTGTCGCCGGAGCGGCTGCGCGACATCATGCAGCGCCTCGGCCAGGCCGGCGTCACCACCAGGATCCTGAGCCGGCTGGTCGATCTCGCGGACGACAAGGCGCCGGCACAGGATTCCATCCGCGAGCTCAAGTTCGAGGACCTGCTGGGCCGGCCGCCGGTGCCGCCGCGGCTGGACCTGTTCGCCCGCTGCGTGCGCGGCAAGCACGTACTGGTGACGGGCGCCGGCGGTTCCATCGGCAGCGAACTGTGCCGCCAAATCGCCACGCTGGCGCCGGCGCGCCTGCACCTGCTGGACCATTCCGAATACGCCCTCTACACCATCGGCCAGGAGCTCGCGGCCCGCTTCCCCGAGCTGGCGACGGAGGCCCACCTCGGCTCCGTCTGCAACGCCGATCTGGTCGGCCGGGTCCTGCGCGACGGCCAGGTGCACACCATCTACCACGCGGCCGCCTACAAGCACGTGCCGCTGGTCGAGGCCAATATCGTCGAAGGCCTGCGCAACAACGTGGTCGGCGCCCGGGTCATCGCCGAATCCGCGGCCAAGACCAGGGTCGAGACCTGCGTCCTCATTTCCAGCGACAAGGCGGTGCGCCCCACCAACATCATGGGCGCCAGCAAGCGCATCGCCGAGCTGATCTTCCAGGCCGCGGCGGCCGGCCGCGCCGCCACCACCTTCTGCATGGTCCGCTTCGGCAATGTGCTCGGCTCGTCCGGGTCGGTCATTCCCCTGTTCCAGCGCCAGATCGCGCGCGGCGGCCCGCTCACCATTACCCATCCGGAAGTGTCGCGCTACTTCATGCTGATTCCCGAGGCGGCGCAGCTGGTGATCCAGGCCGGCGCCATGGCCAAGGGCGGCGACGTGTTCGTGCTCGACATGGGCGAACCGGTCAAGATCCTGGACCTGGCACGCACCATGATCGCGATGTCCGGGCTGACCGAGAAAACGCCGCACCACCCGGGCGGCGACATCGAGATCAAGTTCGTCGGCCTGTTCCCCGGCGAAAAGCTGCACGAGGAACTGCTGACCGAGGGCGTGGTATTCCCCAGCGAGCACCCGCGCATCATGCGCATGAAGGAAAGCGCGCTGCGGCCCGGCGTGCTCGAAACCAGCATCACCTGCCTGATGATGGCTTGCGAAACCCACGAGCGCGCCATGATCGAATCGATGGTCAAGGCCATCGTCAACGAATACACCCCGCAGCACGCCACCGCCGCGCCGCCCGTGCCGGTGCCGGCAGCACCCGAACCCAGCCTCATCAAGAAGTTCGTGCCGTTTCGCATCTAGAGCGGCTTCCACCACCTGAGGACAACCATGCGCGACGAAAACAAACCAGCCCAACTCGAGCAGCTGACCGCCAGGCTGCGCGACCGCACCGCGGTCATCGGCATCATCGGACTGGGCTACGTTGGCCTGCCGCTCACCCTGCGCTACGCGGCGGTCGGCTTCAAGGTGCTGGGCATCGACATCGACGCCGCCAAGGTGGACCAGCTCAACGCCGGCGCAAGCTACATCAGGCATATCTCCGGCGACGACGTCGCGCGGGCCCGCGCCAATGGATTCGAAGCCACCACCGATTTCACCCGCGCCGGCGAACCGGACGCGCTCATCATCTGCGTGCCGACCCCGCTCAATCCCTACCGCGAGCCGGACCTGTCCTTCGTGCTCGACACCACCGACGCCGTGCTGCCCTATATGCGGCCGGGCCAGGTGCTGTCGCTGGAAAGCACCACCTATCCCGGCACCACCGAGGAAGAACTGCGCCCGCGGCTGGAGTCGCGCGGCTTCGCCATCGGCCGCGACGTCTTCCTCGTGTTCTCGCCCGAACGCGAGGATCCGGGCAACCCCAGTTTCGAAACGCGCACCATTCCCAAGGTCTGCGGCGGCAGCAGCGCGGCCTGCCTCGAGGCCGGGCTCGCCCTGTACGGCCCGGCGATCGACCGCGTGGTGCCGGTCAGCTCCACCCGCGCGGCGGAACTGACCAAGCTGCTCGAAAACATCCACCGCGCCGTCAACATCGGCCTGGTCAACGAGATGAAGGTCATCGCCGACAAGATGGAGATCGACATCCACGAGGTGATCCGCGCCGCCGCCACCAAGCCCTTCGGCTTCACCCCTTACTTTCCCGGCCCGGGGCTGGGCGGCCACTGCATCCCGATCGACCCCTTCTACCTCACCTGGAAGGCGCGCCAGTACGGCCTGCATACCCGCTTCATCGAGCTGGCGGGCGAGATCAACAGCGACATGCCGCACTGGGTGGTGGGCAAGGTCACCGACGCCCTCAACCGGCGCGGCCGCAGCGTCATGGGCAGCCGCGTGCTGGTGCTGGGCATCGCCTACAAAAAGGACGTCGAGGACATGCGCGAATCGCCCTCGGTCGAGCTGATGGAGCTGCTGCGCGACAAGGGCGCCCAGGTCGATTATTCCGACCCGCACGTGCCCACCTTCCCGCGCATGCGCGAGCACCATTTCGAGTTGTCCAGCGTGGCGCTGACGGCGCCGGCCATCGCCTCGTACGACGTGGTGCTGCTGGCCACCGCGCACAGCGCCTTCGACTACGAGCTGATCCGGCAGTACGCGCACCTGATCGTCGATACCCGCGGCGTCTTCCTCGAACGCCTGCCGAACGTCGTCAAGGCCTGAACCGGAGCTCCCATGCGCCACTATCCTCCCGCCATCACCGACCGCAAGGTCCGCTTCGCTCTGGTCGGCTGCGGCCGCATCGCGAAGAACCATCTCGGCGCGCTGCGCCAGCACCGCGACCGCGCCGAGCTGGCCGGCGTGTGCGACATCGACCCGCGCGCGCTGGAAGCGGCGGCCGGCGAATCGGGCGCCGACGCCTACGCCAGCCTGGAGCAGATGCTGGCGCGCTGCGACGCCGACGCCTTCATCATCGCCACCCCGTCCGGCCTGCATCCCGAGCAGGCGATCCGGATCGCCCGCGCCGGCCGCCACGTGATCACCGAAAAGCCGATGGCCACGCGCTGGGAGGACGGCAGGCGCATGGTCGCCGCCGCCGACGCCGCCGGCGTGCGCCTGTTCGTGGTCAAGCAGAACCGCCGCAACGCCACCCTGCAGCTGCTCAAGCGTGCGGTGGACAAGCGGCGCTTCGGCCGCATCTACATGGTCAACCTCAATGTGTTCTGGACCCGCCCGCCCGAATACTACGCCAGCGCCAAGTGGCGCGGCACCTGGGAATTCGACGGCGGCGCCTTCATGAACCAGGCCAGCCACTACGTCGACCTGCTCGACTGGATCGTCGGCCCGGTCGAAAGCCTGCAGGCCTATACCGCCACGCTGGCGCGCGACATCGAGGTCGAGGATACCGGCGTGCTCAGCCTGCGCTGGCGCAACGGCGCGCTCGGCTCCATGAACGTCACCATGCTGACCTACCCGCGCAACCTGGAGGGTTCGATCACCATCCTGGGCGAGCACGGCACGGTGCGCATCGGCGGCGTGGCCGTCAACGAGATCCAGCAATGGGAATTCGCCACGCCCGATCCCGACGACGAGGCCGTGCGCGAGGCCAGCTACCAGACCACCTCGGTCTACGGTTTCGGCCATCCGCTCTACTACGACAACGTCATCAAGGTGCTGCGCGGCGAGGCGGAGCCGGAGACCGACGGCCGCGAAGGGCTCAAGTCGCTCGAGGTGCTGGTGGCGGCCTACCAGTCGGCGCGCGACGGCAAGCGGGTCGCGCTGCCGCTGGAGTATTGAGATGGGCGCCGTCATCCATCCTTCCGCCATCGTCGATGAAGGGGCGCGGCTGGGCGCGGGAACGCGGGTCTGGCATTTCGCCCACGTCAGTGCCGGCGCACGCATCGGCGACGGCTGCTCGCTGGGGCAGAACGTGTTCGTCGGCAACGACGTCCTGATCGGGGACCGCGTCAAGATCCAGAACAATGTCTCGGTGTACGACGCCGTCACGCTGGAGGACGAGGTGTTCTGCGGTCCCAGCATGGTGTTCACCAACGTCTACAACCCGCGCGCCGCGGTCGCGCGCAAGGACGAATACCGGCGCACCGTGGTCCGGCAGGGCGCCACCATCGGCGCCAACGCCACCATCGTCTGCGGCGTCACCATCGGCGCCTACGCCTTCATCGCCGCCGGCGCCGTCGTCAGGCACGACGTGCCCGCCTACGCACTGATGGCCGGGGTGCCGGCGCGCCAGGTCGGCTGGATCAGCCGCTTCGGCGAGCGCCTCGCCCTGCCGCTGGCCGGCGCCGGCCACGCCACCTGCCCGCACACCGGCGACACCTACCTGCTCGAAGGCGGCGCCTGCATGCTGCTGCCTGCCCTGATTGCCCAACCGTGAGCCCGACATCATGGAATTCATCGACCTCAAACAGCAGTACCAGGCCTCGCGCGCGGCGATCGACGGCCGCATCCGGGCAGTGCTCGACCACGGCCAGTACATCATGGGACCCGAGGTGGCCGAGCTGGAAGAAAGGCTGGCCGCCTACACCGGCACCCGCCACTGCGTCACCGTGGCCTCCGGGACCGAAGCGCTGCTGGTCGCCCTGATGGCGCTCGGCATCGAAGCGGGCGACGAGGTGATTACCACGCCCTTCTCCTTCATCGCCACGGCCGAAGTCATCGTGCTGCTGGGCGCCACCCCGGTGTTCGCCGACATCGATCCCGCGACCTGCAATATCGATCCGGGCAAGGTTGAGGCGCTGGTCACGCGCCGCACCCGCGCCATCATGCCGGTGTCGCTGTACGGCCAGCCGGCCGACATGGACGAGATCAACGCGATCGCCGCGCGCCACCGCTTGGCGGTGATCGAGGACGCGGCCCAGAGCTTCGGCGCCACCTACCATGGACGCCGCAGCTGCAACCTGTCCACCATCGGCTGCACCAGCTTCTTTCCCAGCAAGCCGCTCGGCTGCTACGGCGACGGCGGCGCCCTGTTCACCAGCGACGACGCCCTGGCCCGGGCGGCGCGCGAGATCCGCGTGCACGGCCAGTCGCGCCGCTACGTGCACACGCGGGTCGGGGTAGGCGGGCGCATGGATACCCTCCAATGCGCGATCGTGCTGGCCAAGCTCGATCGCTTCGACTGGGAACTCGAACAGCGCCAGCGCGCCGGCGCCGCCTACGATGCGCTGCTGTCGGGCCGGGTGCGCCTGGTCGGCCGTCATCGCGACCGCAGCAGCGCCTTCGCCCAGTACACCGTGGTGCTGGACGAACGCGAACAGGTGCAGGCCGCGCTGCATGCGCGCGGCATCCCGACCGCCGTGCATTATCCGGTGCCGATGCACCAGCAGCCGGCCTATGCCAGGCTCGCCGGCGGCCCGCCCTGCCCGGTGGCGGTCGACATGGCGGCCCGTGTCCTGAGCCTGCCGATGGGCCCCTACCTCGACGACGCCGGCGCGCGAGAGGTGGCCGAAGCCCTGCTGTCCGCCGCCGCCGTGCCGCTGCCGGCCACCGGCCAGGCCGGCTTCCTGCCGGGTGCCGCCCTGTCGGCGTCGCCATGACGGAACACCGGCCGGCATTCTGGCGCCACGTGATGACGGTGCTGGGCGGCACACTTGGCGCCCAGGCGCTGCCGCTCGCAGTGGCGCCCCTCATCACCCGCCTGTGCACCCCGAGCGAGATGGGCGCCTTCAGCCTGTGGCTCGGGGTGGTGTCGGTGTCGGCGGTCGCGGCCACGCTGCGCATGGAAACGGCGATGATCCTCGACCACGAGCCGGCGCAGCAGCGCACCTGCTTCCGGGTCGTGTTCTATACCGCCACCCTGACCGCGCTGCTGGTGACGGCCGGCGCCATCGCGGGCCGGCTGGCCGGCATCCATGCCCTGCTACGGCTCAGCTGGCCGGAACTGTGCACCATCGGCATCGGCACCTGGCTGACCGCCGCCATGCAGACCACGCTGGCCTACGCCACCTCGCACGGCGCCTTCGGCAAGGCGGCCCGTGCCAAGATCTGGGGCGCCGGCACCATCGCCATCTCCCAGCTGGTGCTGTTGTACATCGGCGCCGGCGGCCAGGGCCTGCTGGCCGGGCAACTGGTCGGCCTGCTGGCCGGCCTGCTGGCCGCCCGCCTCCAGCTGCGCCCGCCCGCGGCGCCGATCGGGCTGCTGCCGGACCTCCAGCAGCGCGCCTACCTGCATCGGCATGCCGCCTTCTGGCGCTTCTCGCTGCCGTCCAACCTCCTCAATGCGATGGTCAGCCAGCTGCCGCTGTTCCTGATCGGCCTGCGCCACGGCGCCGTCGCCGCCGGCCTGTACGCCCTCACCCAGCGCGTGCTCTACGCCCCGATCGCGCTGCTGGCGGCATCGGTGCTGGAAGTCTTCAAGCGCCAGTCGGTGCAGGAATATCAATCGCTCGGCAACTGCACCCAGGCCTACCGCTACACCTTCAAGGTGCTGGCCCTGCTCGGGCTGGGGCCGTCGCTGCTGCTGCTCATGTTCTCGCCCACGCTGTTCGCCTGGATCTTCGGCGATTCCTGGAGCGCCGCCGGCGAGCTGGCCCAGATCCTGGCCCCGCTCTACTTCCTCAACTTTATCGCCAGCCCGCTCAGCTACGTGTTCTTCGTGTCGGGCCGCCAGAAAATCGACCTGGTCTGGCAGGTGGCCCTGTTCGCGATGACCGTGTCGGCCTTCGGCGCGCCCGGCACCCTGCACCAGAACGTGCTGTGGTACACCATCGGCTACTCGCTGCTCTACCTGGTGTACCTGCACCTGTCCTACCAGTGTTCGCACAGCCGCGTGGTGCCTGCATGAATCCTTTCGCCTCGCGCCGCCGCTTCGAGCAGGCCATCCTCGGCGCCGCCTTCTTCCTGCTGTTTCCCGGATTCTTCTACTACCATACCCTGCTCGGCACCGGCGCGACGGGCGCCTTCCTCGGTGGCTACTTTTCGCCGGTCTCGCTGCTGTTTGCCTTGCCGCTGGCCTTCATCTACCTGCTGCGGCTCCGGCGCGACCCGCGCCAACTGGGCTGGATCGACCTGATGTTCGGCATGTACCTCGCCTACTTCGGCGCGGTGGTCGTCGTGCACGGCGCCACCGGCTCCAACCTGCTGATCGTCGGCGCCCATCTGCTCGAAATCATGTTCCTCGTGAACATCTACATCCTCTTTCTCTTCCTCGACTTCCAGGACCCGCACTTTCGCTTCGCCGCCCTGCTCGCACTGGCCGCGATGAGCGCGATCGCCCTGATCTTTTCCGTCGATGGCGTGTTCTACCTGGGCGCGCTCGGCATCGCCAAGGATGGCGACAGCCTGGCCACCTACCAGGGCTTCGCCCGTTCCTATCTCATCACCTTCCTGCCGGTGGTCGCCTATACCCGCGCGCTGCCGCTGCGGCTGCTGCTGTACGCGACCGGGGCCGCCACCCTGTTCCTCAACACGGCACGCAGCGAATTCGCCGCGCTGCTGTTCGCCGCCCCCATCATCGAGTTCTACTATTCGCGCCACAAGCTCTACTTCATCCTGGCCATCGTCATCGGCGCGGCGCTTGCCAATCTCTACTTCGAACCGATCCTGGCGGCCCTGCCCGACAACCGCATCCTCGAGCTGCTCGACCTGTCGCAGTCGACCTCGGCCACGAAACGCCACCACCTGACCCTGAACGCCCTGCAGACCATCCGCGCCCACCCCCTGACCGGCGACTACGCCAGCTATGCGCCCGGCTACTACT
>JAEWEK010000120.1 GCA_023389425.1 Pseudomonadota bacterium
GGCCAGGGCCAGCGCCAATACCCGGTCGTAGGCGCCGTGCAGCTTGTCGACGCCATGCTCGACCTTGTCCAGCACGCGCCCGAGCCAGGGTACATATTTGAAGCGGTTCTTCGACGGATCCGGCCACACCGAGGACAGCATCGGGTCGAGCGTGAAGCTGACGAACAGCGACACCAGCACCGCCACCGCCACCGTGATGCCGAACTGCAGGAAGTAGCGCCCGATCAGGCCCTTCATGAAGGCGATCGGCACGAACACGGCGACGATCGCGAAGGTCGTGGCCATCACGGCCAGGCCGATCTCGTTGGTGCCGTCCTCGGCGGCCTTGAGGTGGCCCTTGCCCAGGCCCAGGTGGCGCACGATGTTCTCGCGCACCACGATGGCGTCGTCGATCAGGAGGCCGATGCACAGCGACAGTGCCATCAGGGTCATGAAGTTGAGCGTGAAGCCGAAGGCCTTGACCGCGATGAAGCTGGCGAGCACCGCGATCGGCAAGGTCAGGCCGGTGATGATGGTGCTGCGCCACGAATGCAGGAACAGGAACACGATCAGCATCGTCAGCAGCGCGCCCTCGACGATGGTTTCCTTCACGTTGTCGAGCTGGCCCTTGACGTCCTTGGCCACGTCCTGCAGGTTGCGGAACTCGACGTCCGGCGGCAGCGACGCCTTCATCTCCTCGATCGCCTTCTTCACGCCGTCGCCCACCTGCACGGTATTGGCATCCTGCACCTTGCCGATCTGCAGAGAGATGGCGCGCATGCCGTTGACGCGCGACAGCGACTGTTCTTCCTGCTCGCCATCGACCACGTCGGCCACCTGGCTCAGGTAGACCGGGCCGCCGGCGCGGCGCGCCACGATGATGTTGTTGAAGTCGCGCGCCGTCTTCATCATGCCTTCGATGCGCACCATGCGCTCGCTGCGGCCGTGGATGATGCTGCCTGCCGGCAGGTTGGCATTGGTGGCCTGGATCGCGCGCACCACTTCGTCCACGCCCACGTGCAGGCTCTGCAGCTGTTCGGGGCGGATCTGCACCAGCACCTGGCGGTTGGTCTTGCCGTTGACATAGATCTGGCCGACCCCGGCCACCGCCTGCAGGCGCTTGACGATCACCTGGTCGGCCAGCGTCGACAGGTCGCGCATGCTGTGCTGCTTCGCGGTGACGGCGTAGATCGCCACCGTCGTGTTGTCCTCGCCGTTCTGGCGGATCACCACCGGATCGCGCACTTCGCGCGGGAAGCGGCCCCGCACCTGGGCGATCTTGTCGCGCAGGTCCTGGATCGCGCGGTTGGTATCGGTCTCGAGCGTGAACTCGAGGCTGACGCCGCTGCGGCCTTCCCACGAGTTGCTGCGCACGGTCTTGATGCCGCTGACGGTGTTCGCCACTTCCTCGATCGGGCGGGTGACGTCGTTCTCGACCTGCTCGGGCGAGGCGCCCGGATAGATGGTCTCGACCCATGCCGCCGGCACATCGATATTGGGCATGCTTTCCACGCCCAGGCTCTTGTACGAAAACAGGCCGAGTACCATCAGCCCGACCATCACCATGGTCGCGAAGACCGGGTGGCGGATACTGGTTTTAGTGATCCACATGGAGTCAGCCTTTCTTGGCGGCAGCCGCCGGCGCGGCGGCCAGCTTGACGCTGCTGCCCGGCTTCACCCCGTCCAGCTTGGCCGCGATGATGGTCGCGCCCGGCGCCAGCCCCTCGGTGACCTGCACCGTGCCATCGTCCTCGTTGCGCAGGCCCAGCTTGACCGGCTGCGCCACCACCTTGCCGGCGTCGACGCGGTAGACCATGTCTTGCCCGCCGTCATTGCGCACGGCGGCCAGCGGGGCCACCGTGCCGGTGCCGGCCTTGTCGGTGGTCAAGCTGCCCTTGGCGAACATGCCGCCCTTGAGCACGGCGTCGGCGTTGTCCACGCTGATATAGACGATCATCGCGCGCGAACCGGCCTCGGTGGTCGGGCTGATGCGCGCCACCGTGCCGCTGAAGTCGCGGCCGTCGAAGCCGTCGACCTTGAAGCGCGCCTCCTGGCCGACTTTGACGCGCGGGATGTCGGAGGCCGGCACCTGCGCTTCCAGCATCAGCTGGCGCAGGTCGACGATGGAGAAGGCCGGCGCATCCGGCGCCAGCTTGTCGCCGGCCTGCACGAAGCGCTTGCTGACCACGCCGGACATGGGGGCGCGGATCACGGTGTCGTTGAGGGCGATGCGGGCCAGTTCCAACTGGGCCTTGGCGGCGTTCACCGCGGCCTGTGCCAGTTCGACGCTGTTCTGGGTGGTGTCGAAGGAATTCTGGGAGATGTAGTGTTGCTTGAGCAGGGCCGCGCTGTTGGCGTTGTTCTTGGCCGCCAGCGCCAGCCTGGCCGTGGCCTCGTCCAGCGCTGCCTGCTGCTGGGCAACGCGGGCGCGGGCATCGGCGCCGTCCAGGCGGGCGATGACCTGGGCGGCGCTGACGCTCATGCCTTCCTGCACGGTGGACTCCAGCACCACCCCGGACACCTTCGATTTGATGGTGGCCTGCTTGAGCGGCGCGAGCGCGCCCGACAGCGGCAGGCCGACCCGCAATTCGCCCGATGCAATCGTGGCGACATCACCGGGCGAGAGTTCGTAGACTATTGGTTTCACGGCTGCAGCGCCCGCTTGGGTTGGCGCGGCCGTGGATTTGTGCAGGACGGCCCAGCCGCTGCCGGCGGCGACGACGGCCAGCGCGATGACGATCGCGCTCTTGCGCGCGCGGAGGCGGCGGGTGGAGGTATGCATGGCAGCCTGCGGCAGCGGGGGAGCTTCGAGTTTCATCGGGAGCCTCGTATTGTTGTGCGCGAAGTGGGATGGCGCCTGTGCTCCGTCCCGGTTGGGGATGGAGCATCCGGCGCATGGTGGCAACTATAGGAAATGGCAATCCCGGTCGCCACGGAATTGCGACGAGTGGCGGTTTCAGCGAGTTGGAAGGCGCGAAAAACCGGATAAAGTGTCAGATGCCGGTCGAATCGGGCGAGGCTGTGGTGGCGCAAGCCTGGCCCTGGAGTACTGAGCAAGAATCGTCTTTTGCCCGATCACTGCGGTCATTCTGGAAAGAAGGTTTATCGTGAACGCCGATTTGCCCGCACAGACCATCCCGGAACACGACAACCCGGGCCGGGCCGCGCTCGACTGGCTGTACCGCTTCGTCGCCGCGCTCGAACTGTCGCCGGCGGTCGCCGTCCACTGCCAGGACCAGGACGGCATCGTCCGCTTCTGGAACCATGCCGCCGTCGAACTGTTCGGCTGCCCGGTCGATGCCGCCCTCGGCCGGCCCTTTCGGGAACTGGTCTCCCACCTCGACCGCCAGGCCGAGTTCGACGCCATGCTGGCCGACATCTGGCGCACCGGGCAGGCCCCGCCGCCGCGCGACTGGAAGGTGCAGGTGCCGGACGGCTCCTGCCGCTGGGTGCACGCGAGCTATTTCCCGATCGTCCGCGATGGCAAGGTGCAGCAAGTGTTCTGCATGGAGTTCGACACCACGGCCCGCACCCAGGCCGAGCACAGCCTGCAGCGGACCGCCCAGGTGTTCGAAAATTGCCGGGACGCCATCATCATCATGGATGGCGACTACCGGGTGCTCTCGGTCAACCAGGCCTTCGCCGACATCTCCGGCTTCACCGCCACCGACATCGTCGGCAAGCAACTGCCAAGCCTGCGCTTCGGCCTGCACGACCTCGGCTTCTACGACGAAATCCAGGAGCGGGTGCGCGCCGACGGCCACTGGGAAGGCGAAATCACCAGCGTGCGCGCCAGCGGCGTGGAGTATCCGGCCTGGGTGGCGGTCACCGTCATCCGCGACGCCAACGGCGAGGTCATCAATTACATGGCCATGCTGACCGACATCACCGAGCGCAAGCGTGCCGAGGAAAACGCGCGCCACCAGGCCGAGCACGACGGCCTGACCGGCCTGCCCAACCGGGTCCTGTTCCTCGACCGCCTGCAACAGGCGCTGGCCACCTGGCGCCGCGAGCACAAATGCTTCGCCGTCATGTTCTTCGACCTCGACCGCTTCAAGCAGATCAATGACACCCTGGGCCACAAGGCCGGCGACGCCGTGCTGCAGGAAGTCGCGCAGCGCCTGCGCCACAGCGTGCGCGGGGTGGATACCGTCAGCCGCCTCGGCGGCGACGAGTTCGTCGTGCTGCTGGCCGACATCCACGGCGCCGACCAGGCCGCCCACGTGGCCGGCAACGTGATGCAGGCGCTGGCGCGCCCGATCGAACTGGAGCGGCAGGAGATCACGCAGTCGGTCTCGATCGGCATCGCCATCTGCCCCAGCGACGGCGAGGAATCGGTCACCCTGCTGCACCACGCCGACGTCGCCATGTACCACGCCAAGCAGCAGGGGCGCAACGCCTTCCGCTTTTTCAGCCCCGTGATGAACGACCACGTGGTCGAGCGCGTGCAGATGGAAAACATGCTGCGCCGGGCGCTGGAAAACCGCGAGTTCGTGCTCGAATACCAGCCGGAGATCGACATCCAGTCCGGCCGCACCATCGGCGTCGAGGCCTTGCTGCGCTGGCGCCACCCGGAGCGCGGACTGCTCCTGCCCGAGGAATTCATCCACGTGGCCGAAGAATCCGGGCTGATGGTGCCGATCGGCGAATGGGTGCTGTGCGAAGCCTGCCGCCAGGCGCGGGCGTGGCGCGACCAGGGCTTTCCGATGGTGGTCGCCGTCAATCTATCCGGCGCACAGTTCATCCATCCCAACCTGCTGCGGGCGGTGGACGATGCGCTGGCCCGGTCCGGGCTCGATCCGCGCTTCCTCGACCTTGAAGTGACCGAGGGCGTCATCATGCAGGGCGATGCTACCGCCGACGATACGGTGGAAGCGCTGCGCCAGCGCGGCGTGCAGCTGACCATCGACGACTTCGGCACCGGCTACTCCAGCCTGTCCTGCCTGCGCCGCTTCCCGCTGTCCAAGCTCAAGATCGACCGTTCCTTCATCGAGGGCATCAGCTCGCCGGAGGGCGCGGAGCTGGTGCCGGCCATCATCGCGGTGGCGCGCAGCCTGGGTCTGAAAGTGATCGCGGAGGGCGTGGAAACGGCCGAGCAGCTGCGTTTCCTGCGCGAGCATGGCTGCGACGAATATCAGGGGCATTACGCCAGCCGCGAGCGGCGCTACGGCGATCCTACAAGCCAGCGTCCATGAGGCCGTGCCCTTCGTCGAACAGGCGCACCCGGGCCAGCACCTGGCCGTGGTCGGACGCTTCGGCCAGGTCCAGCTCGAGGTGGTCGTTCAGGTACAGCACCTCGACCACTTCGCCGACCGCGTTGGGCAGGGCCGGGTTGAATTCCTCCGACACCAGGATGTGGTCGATGGTCGTGTAGTGGCCGTCGTGCACCACCGAGAAGCCGACGTGGCGCAGGTGGTCCTGGCGCCGCTGCAGCTGGCACGCATCGTACATGCGCTCGGCCGTGCAGCCGCCGTTGCCGAGCACGATGCCGGTGGTGACCGAGTCGGCCACGTCGTTGAAATCGCCCAGCACGATGCGCGGGCGGCCGGTGGCGCGCCCCAGGTCGGTCAGCAGCACGCGCAAGGCGGCGGCCTCGGTGCCGCGCCGGATCAGCGAGCGCAGGCAGGCCAGCGCGTACAGCGCCGGATCGTCGCTGGTGTCGCCGTTGCGGTAATCGGGACGGCGCGATTTCAGGTGCACCACCAGCACGTCCACCACCACGTCCGGCGCCAGCATGATGGCCGCGTGCAGCGGGGCGCGGGCGAAGCGGCGCGGGTCGCGCATGCCGGATGGCGCCTCGATCCCCGGCGGGAATTCGCGCAGCGGCGTGGCCGGGCCTGCCAGCGGCAGGCGCGACACCAGTGCGACGCTGGGCGTGAGCCGTTCGGCGTCCGGGTCGGGATCGAAGCCGAGGTGGGTGGCCTCGCGGTAGCGGCGCGTGCGCGCCAGCACTTCGCGCAGGGTGGCCTGGCAAAAGATCTCCTGGAATCCGATGACGTCGGCATCGAGCATGTCGAGCTGGTGCGCGGTCCAGTCGAGCTTTGCCTGGTACAAGGCCTCGGAACAAGGTTCGAGGTTGTCGTACAGTTTGGCGCCGGGTGGCGCCAGGTTGAACGCGTTGAAGGTGGCAAAGCGGATCTCTTGCTGCATAATAAGCAACTCCTCCCTGGCATTGTTAGCGTAACACGCATGGCGAAGAAAGAGCACGTATCCGAGACACCGGCCACACAGTTCCTGCGCAAGCATGGCGTCGCCTTTTCGGAACACCCCTACGAATATGAAGAACATGGCGGCACCGCGGTGTCGTCGCAGGCCCTCGGCGTGCCCGAGCACGACGTGGTCAAGACCCTGGTGATGCAGGACGAGGCGGCGCGGCCGCTGATCGTGCTGATGCATGGCGACTGCAAGGTGTCGACCAAGAACCTGGCGCGCGCGATCGGCTGCAAGTCGGTCGAGCCGTGCAAGCCCGAGGTGGCGAACCGGCATACCGGCTTCCTTGTCGGCGGCACCAGTCCGTTTGGCACGCGCAAGCAGATGCCGGTGTATGTGGAGAAGTCGATCCTCGACTTGCCGCGCATCTACATCAATGGCGGGCGGCGCGGCTACCTGGTGAGTATCGAGCCGTCCGAGCTGCTGCGGGTGCTGGCGCCGCAGCCGGTGGAAGTCGCGTTGCCGCAATAGGCGCACTCAGCATGGACCCGCTGGGTGCGGCGCTTGCTGGCAGGCTATCGCCGGTATCGAAGGATGGTGTATATTCACGAACCGGTTTTTCCAGCCGACAATAACTAGTTAAATAACATGTACACAGTGATCTTTACCGTGGCGGCCTACCTGATCGGCTCGATCTCGTTTGCGGTGGTGATGAGCCGCGCCTTCGGCCTGTCCGACCCGCGTACCTACGGCTCGAAGAATCCGGGCGCGACCAATGTGCTGCGCAGCGGCAGCAAGAAGGCGGCCATCGCGACCCTGATCGGCGATGGCGCCAAGGGCTGGCTGGCAGTGTGGCTGGCAATCCACTTCGGGCCGCAGTTCGGTGTCGATGACGGCGGCGTGGCGCTGGTGGCGATCGCGGTCTTCCTCGGCCACCTGTATCCGGTCTTCTTCCGCTTCGTCGGCGGCAAGGGCGTGGCGACGGCGCTCGGCGTGCTGCTCGGCATTAACGTCTGGCTGGGACTGGCGACGCTGGCGACCTGGCTGGTGGTGGCCTACGCCTTCCGCTACTCGTCGCTGGCGGCCCTGATCGCGGCGATCTTCGCGCCGTTCTACTACGGCTTGCTGTTCGGCGCGGACGAGATCCTGTTCGCCGTCATCGCGATGAGCATGTTGCTGATGTTCCGTCACAGCAAAAACATATCGAACCTATTGGCCGGGAAAGAATCGAAGATCGGCAGCAAGGCTGCCGCGGCGGCGCCCAGGAAGAAAAAGTAAGCCTGCCCACTCGCTCACCTCACCTTTCCAAACCGGCTATCATAGCCGGATCAGATTTCACAAGCGAAAGGATGCAGGGCATGAGCAAGCAACTGAGAATCGATTTCGTGTCCGACGTGTCGTGCCCGTGGTGCGCGATCGGGCTGTCGTCGCTGGAAACGGCGCTCGAGCACGCCAGCGACGCGGTGAGCGTCGACCTGCATTTCCAGCCTTTCGAGCTGAACCCGAACATGGGCAAGGAAGGCCAGGACATCGGCGAACACATCGCCCAGAAATACGGCGCGACGGAAGAGCAGCAGCAACAGTCGCGCGAGATGATCCGCCAGCGCGGCGCCGACGTCGGCTTCACCTTCGACATGAGCAAGCGCGGCCGCATCTACAACACCTTCGACGCGCACCGGCTGCTGCACTGGGCCGAGGAGCAGGGCAAGCAGCGCGACTTGAAGATGGCCTTGTTCGAGGCGTATTTCACGCGCGGCGAGGATCCGAGTTCGCATGAGGTGCTGCTGGAAGTCGCCGACAGCGTCGGGCTCGACAAGGGCGAGGCGGCGCGCATCCTGGAGTCGGACCGGTTCGCCGAAGAGGTGCGCGAAGCGGAGCAGTTCTTCCAGCGCGCGGGGATTCACTCGGTGCCGGCGGTGATCATCGATCAGAAGCACCTGATTTCCGGTGGCCAGCCGCCCGAGGTGTTCGAGCGTGCGCTGCGGGAGATTGCGGTGAAGGGCTAGGCCGAAGCAAGGTCACGCCAGATCCAGCACGATCGGCTGGTGATCCGATGCCGCCGTTTCCGACAGCACTTCCATGTGCGTCAGGCGCGGCGCGAGGTCCTTGGTGACGAAGAAGAAATCGTAGCAATCCGGCTTGTCCGGCCACGGGAAGCCATGCAGCCCGGTGGTCGGCGGCCGCGGCTGGTGCGGATACAGGTGGTGCCACGCATCCACCAGCGGCACCGACCCTTCCGCGCCCGGCGCCAGCATGTCCCTGTACTCGTGCGTATCCGGCAGGAAGTTGAAATCGCCGCAGACGATCGCGGTTTCCGGCCGCAGGCCGAGCTGGAACGGCGCATCCAGCGTGGGATCGGGCTGGAACAGGCGCGCCCGTTCGCAGGCTTCCCAATGCAGGTATTTGAGCTGGCGCACCTGCGCCATGCGCTGCGTGTGGGAGTAGTATTCCAGGTGCGTGTTCAGCACGCGCATCTTGCCATGGGGCGCATCGAGCACCGCTTCCAGCGCGCCGCGCGGCATGCCGGGCCGGCCCGCCGGATCTGGCGGCCAGGGCAGCATGTGGCGCTGTACCTGGGTGATCCGAAAACGCGACAGCAACAGGTTGCCGAACAGGCGCGGCATGTTGCTCTTGTAGAGTTCGCTCGGCGCGTGCTCGACGGCGTGGTAGCCGCCGAACGCCCCGGCCAGCTGCCGGAACTGGTTCGACGACGCGCCGCCTTCGAGTTCGGGATGGTTGGCTGCCACTTCCTGCAGGCAGATGATGTCCGCATTCAGCTTGCGCAGCACGTCGATGATGGCGTGGATGCGGATCCGCCCGTCCCGTCCGCAGCCCCAGCGAATGTTCCAACTGACCACGCGCATGTGGCATACCTCCTACAGCAACGACGACCGCCCGAGTGTGCCATCGATTGGCGCCGTGCGGTCACACCGTAGGATTTTCTTGTATGAAGATCAAGCCGCTTCGAGCTCGTCCAGCGGCCAGCGCGGACGCACGTTGAAGGAGTAGTCGTGGCGGGCCGCGCCGGGATTGGCCTTCAGGCGCAGCGCGCCGGCGAAGGCGATCATCGCGCCGTTGTCGGTGCAAAACTCCAGCTCGGGATAGTAGACGCG
>JAEWEK010000371.1 GCA_023389425.1 Pseudomonadota bacterium
GTTCCCGCGCAGGCGGGAACCCCATTGTGCATGCTGATCACCGCAGCTCGGGCTCGCCCGTCAGGTTGATACGACGCGCCGGCATCGCATGACTCCGCGTCCACAAGCCCGCCCAGCCCGGTGGCCAGCCGATCGCCGGCCCGCTGTAGTGCGGCAAGCCCGAACGCACCGGCACGATCGGCACCGCCGGATTATCCCGCACCCCGCCTGCCGTCGCCCGCTGCATATCCAGCGAATACATATACCCCGGCAACAGCAGTTCGCACACATCCGCGAACCAGACCGTGTGGTCCTCATCCTTGCCCAGCGCCTGAGCCAGCCCCTGCGGATCGAACTTCGCGAGCGAATGGATCAGCTCGTCGGTACTGGCGCCGGGCGTGTCGCCCCAGCCCATCACCGGATTGTTGTTGTACTCGGCGCCCGAACCATACCAGCCCTCGCGCCACGGTCGCTGCATCCAGTCGCGCTTGCCGGTGAACAAATGCCAGCGCCAATGCAGACCGGACGGCTTCGGCCAGGAATACAGGTAAAGTTTCTGGTAGCCCGCCTTGTGCAACTCGCGCACCATCGCCATCAGGCGCGCGTGCGGCATGCGGTCCGGCGGGGTGCGGCGGAACAGGATCGGTTCGCCGTCCGCATGCTGCACTTCGTCACTCGACAAGTTCAGGTCGAGCGTGCGCGATTCGTCGCCGAAGCGGGCCGAGATCCATCCCGTCAACAGGTTGACGTGCACAATCACGCCATAGCCTTTGTGACGATGGAAAATCACGGTTCCTGGAGCAACGGCTTTCATCGAATCGACTGGAAGTGTTTGTGGAATTGAGTCAAGTTTACTCGGCTGACCGCAGCGATTCTAGCGCAGACACATGTGGATACACGCGGTTTGCAGCTATCATTAGCCACCTTTTTTTCGACGAGTTTATAAACGATCATGACTTTGCGCCTCATTGCCACCGGCGGCACCTTCGACAAGCATTATGACGAAATCCAGGGCAAGCTCGACTTTGCTGAGAGCCACTTGCCACAAGTCATCGCCCGCACCCGCATGACGATTCCTGTCGCGCTGGAAGTGCTGCCCCTGCTCGACTCGCTCGACATGCAGGACAAGGACCGCCAGCGCGTGCTGGCCTCGTGCCAGGCCTCGGCCGAGCGCGCCATCGTCATCATCCACGGCACCGACACCATGCGCGAAACCGCCGGCGTGCTGGGCGCGGCGGCGATGGACAAGACCATCATCCTGACCGGTGCCATGATCCCCTACGAGATCGCCAACTCCGACGCGCTGTTCAACCTCGGTTTTGCCTGCGGCGTCGCGCAAGCCCTGCCGTCGGGAGTGTACGTGGCCATGAACGGCAAGGTGTTCAGCTGGGACAACGTGACCAAGAACCGCGCGGCCGGCGTGTTCGAACCGAAGTAGGCGGAGCAGCCCCGGCGTGCCGCATCAGGTGCGGCACGTGGAAGGGAAATCGACGGAGCCGGCGACCAGCGAGGAAGTGACTGGGAGCCAGTAATTCCAACACCTCGTTCCCGCCAAGGGGGGCGCCGGGCCCGGGAACGACCTTGATTGATTTGCCGTTAAGTTGAGCGCAGCGATCTATTACGCTTTGGCTTCGCCGCCCAGCGCTTCGACCACATCCGCCATCAGCTTCGCCAGTTCACCCGTCATCAGCGTGATGTCGTTATCAAAGCGCTCGTCATCGCTGTAGGTCGCCGCTTCGCCTTCCTTGATCACGTCCAGCGGCTTCACGCCCTTGATCGCCAGCTGCTCGGTCAGCACGAAGGAGATGCGGTCGTTCCAGGTCATCGCCAGGCGCGTGCACTGCTTGCCCGCTGCGATGTGGCGGCGGATGTCGTCCGGCTCCAGCGTGTGCTTCACGTAGCGCACGGCAGCCTTGCTCTCGCCGGTCGCACGCAGTTCGGTATCCTGGTCGATGGTGAAGCCGTACGGCGCCTCGTCCGCTTCCAGCCAGCCGGTCATCACCGCCACCGGCGAGCGCTGCACGCGCAGCGATTCCAGCGGCATGCGGTCCACTGCCTTCAGCAGCAGCTTGATCACGTCATCGGCCTTGCTCGGGCTCGCGGCATCCACCACCAGCCAGCCGTTGACCGGATCGATCCACACCCACACATTGCTGCGGATCGAGAACGCGCGCGGCAGCAGCTCGTCGGCCACACGCTCTTTCAGTTCCTTCATCGCCTTCTTACCCGGCGGGAAGCCCTGCTGCTCCTCCAGCTCGGCGGCCTTGGCCTTGGCGACCTGGTTGATGACCGAACCCGGCAGCAACTTCTTCTCCGTGCCCAGCACCAGCAACATCTGCTTGTTGACCACATGGACGAGATTGCCATTGCCGCGCGGCGAATCCCAACCCTGGCGCAGCAGCTCATTGCTGCTGGCAGGAACAAAACTCTGTGGCTTCAGCGCCTCTTCCATTTGCTCGGGAGTGAACGCCCACGGCGCGGGCAGACGGTAGATCTGGAGATTCTTGAACCACATAAGCTTGGATTTCCGTTGTCTCAGTTTTTCAGGGGAACGACATTCTACACGCTGCCGAGGTGCAAGTTCTCACCAGGGGCAGCTGCTTTTTCACACAGTTGCTTCATCGTCAAACAGCCGCAGCTGCTCGACCTGCTCCACATCGCCCAGCCGCACGCCCACGCCCAGCAGGCGCACCGGACGGCTGGCGCGCAGCCAACCAGTCTCCATCAGCCGGGCGTAGGTCGGGATGTGTGGCGCGAAGCCGACGCATTCGACCGTGGTCTGCTGGAAGTCCGCGAACTTGATCTTCACGAACAGCTTGTTGACCATTTTTTCCGCACCCGAACGCTTGATGCGGCCGAGTAGTTGCTCGTACAGCTCGGGCAGCAGGTCCAGGCAGGCAGGCAGGTCGGGCACGTCCGGCGTGTACGTTTCCTCGGTACTGATCGACTTGCGCTCGCGCGAATTGCTGACCTCGCGATGGTCGATGCCATGGCTCAGGTCGTGCAGGCGCAGGCCGAAGCTGCCGAAGTGATGCTGCAGCTCCTGCACGGTCCAGCCGCGCAGGTCGGCGCAGGTCTGCAGGCCGAGGCCGTTCATCTTGGCCGCGGTGACCTTTCCCACGCCGAACAGTTTCTTGACCGGCAGCGCCGCGACGAAGGCATCCACTTCATCCGGTCGCACGAGGAACAATCCGTCGGGCTTGTTCCAGTCGCTCGCGATCTTGGCCACGAACTTGTTCGGCGCCACGCCGGCCGAGGCCGTAATGCCGACCGTCTCGAAGATGCGCTGCCGGATCTCCTGCGCGATCAGCGTCGCGCTGCCCTTGCAGTGCGGGGAGTCCGTCACGTCGAGGTAGGCCTCGTCCAATGACAGCGGCTCGACCAGCTCGGTGTAGCTGCGGTAGATGTCCATGATCTGGCGCGACGCCACCCGGTACTTTTCCATCGCCGGCGGCAGCACCAGCAGTTGCGGGCACAGCTTGAGCGCCTGCGCGGTCGGCATCGCGGAGTGGATGCCGAATTTGCGCGCCTCGTAATTGCAGGTGGCGACCACGCCGCGCTGTTCGGCCCGGCCACCGACCGCCAGCGGGCGGCCGCGCAAGGACGGGTCATCGCGCATCTCGACCGAGGCGTAGAAGCAGTCGCAATCGCAGTGGATGATTTTGCGGACGCGGTCGGTCACGGGGATGGCAGGCGAACACTGTGAATTCGTACAGTATTCTTGAAAACGCGCATTCTTGCAAGTTTGACTAAAACCCCTGACCCTATTTCCGTCGATATTGGGGCAATCGGGATAGGGGCGGCCAGCTATCTGGCCGGTCCCCTCCCACACCACCCGGCATGCGGGTCCGCACCGGGCGGTTCGAGTAGTTGAGGTCATGTGAGGCGAGGCATGCCAAGACGGTCGAAGTAGGCAATCGTCAGCACATTATTCACAGCAATCCGGCTGTTGCGCCACCAGCGACAGCTGTTTCCTGCCACCAGCTGTGCCACCTTGGGTTTGGCCCCAAGACGTAACAGTTCCCGGTAGATCGTCGGTCCCCGGCGCCATTGCTTGAGATGGATCGCACGCATTCGGTGGCGCATCCACTCGTCCAGCGCCCGCAGGACGCCCGGCGTTTGCGCTAAGCCGAAATAGGCTTTCCATCCCAGCACGTAGGGCCGCAGCCTGTCGATCACCGCGCTGATGCTGTTTCCGCCCGATCGGCGGGTGAGTTGCCTGATCCTTTGCCGGAACGTCTCGAGCGCCTTCTTCGACACCGCGCGTTTCACCTCGCCTTTCCGAGCAGCCCACAGGGCATAGCCCAGAAACTTGCGGCCAAACGCGCTTGCCACCGCACTTTTCGACTGGTTGATCTTCAAGTGCAGTTTGTCGTAGCAGCGCTTGAGCAGCGCCATCACTCGCTCACCGGCCTTCTGACTGCGCACGTACACATTGCAGTCATCGGCATAGCGGGCAAAGCGGTGACCCCGTCGTTCCAGCTCACGATCCACCTCGTCGAGTAACACATTGGCCAAGAGTGGCGAGAGCGGACCACCTTGCGGGGTTCCCTCGTCACGCTCGACCACCGTTCCGCCGCCCATGATTCCGGCGTTCAGGTAGGCGCGTACTAGCCGGATCACTCCAGCGTCGTCCACGCGTTTCCTTAGGCGGTCTATCAGGATGTCATGGTTGACTCGGTCAAAGAACTTCGACAGGTCAACGTCGACCACAACGCGGAAGCCGTCTTGCACATGCTGCTGTGCGGCTAGCACGGCATCACGCGCACGGCGGCCGGGCCGGAACCCATGGCTGTGTTCACTAAAAGTAGGATCGATCAGCGGTTGCAGCACTTGCAGCAGTGCCTGCTGAATCAAACGGTCGGTCACGGTGGGAATCCCCAGCTCACGTTCACTTCCGTCCGGCTTCGGAATGCCGACGCGCCGCACCGGCATGGGCCGGTACGTGCCTTCCACCAGTTGTTGCCGGATGGTCGGCCAAGCGTGCTTCAGGTGTTGTCCGGTCTGGGCAATGTCCAGTCCATCGCTACCTGCGGCTCCCTTGTTCGCCTTCACGCGTTTCCACGCGCGTTGCATGTTCTCCCTCGCGAGCGCTTGCGCAAGCAAGTCTCGCCCTGCGCCTTCCGGTGCGTGGCGCGGGGAATGTGCTTCATCGCTGACCGCTTGGGACGAGGCTTCACCCCGCCTTGCCGCGACCCGCCCCGCTAATGCGGGCATCTGATGCCGTGCACTTTCCATCGTCACGTCGTTGGACGCTCCTTCTCGTTCGGCCCTTCGCCCGGGATGCGGCTACTACGGCCTCTGCTGACTTCTCGCTCCGGTCTTCACCGTCGCCCTTTCAGGCACGAGGCGAGATCTCCCCAGGTAAGAGCGCACTCCTTCCCTGCACAACCGCCGGATTTACGCCGCCTGATCTTTGACCACAAGAGCTTCGCGGTTTGTTGCCCGCTCGCCCTGATCGGCACCGCCTCCTATCCGATTCTTGTCCATCGGCTCGCAGTTTCGCTCCACGCTTCCTCCCCACGGTCAGTCGCCCTTCCGCAGTTGCGCTTCGCTTCGCTCGCTGTGGTCAGCTCGCGGCGGGACTTGCACCCGCAAGAGTGCGCCCATGCTGGGCGCACAACAAAAAGGCGAGGACTCGCGCCCTCGCCTTTTTCGGATGGAACTTGCTGGAATCAGAATGCGTAGCTGACGCCGACCTTGTAGTTGGTCAGGTCCAGGCCCGGACGCTGCACTTCGATGCGGGTCGACACGTTCTCGCTCAGCTTGTAGTTCAGGCCCAGGCCCAGCAGGGCGCGGGTGGTGTCGTCCTTGACGATGTACTTGGAGTTACCGGGCATCGGCACCTCGCCGCGCATCGAGATCTGGTTGACGCCCAGGCGGCCGTACAGGCTCAGGTTGCTGGCGATCGGCACCGAACCCAGCACCGACAGCGATGCCTGGTTGCCGCGCTCATTGGCGCCATAGCCGCTCCAGCTGTACAGGCGGCCGAAGCCGGCTTCGACAGCGAAATTCGGGTTCAGGGTGTAGCCGACGAAGCCGCCGTAGCTGGTGCGGTGGCCATCGGCGGCGCCGTGGATCTGGGTGGTGCCGAGGTCGGCGCCGATGTAGACCGCGCCCGGCGCCGAGAACGGAGCCGCGGACACAGGCTCGGCGGCGTTGGCGATGGCGGCGATGCTGGCGAGGGCTGCGGTGGCGATGATGTGCTTAATCATTTTTAATCCTTGTTTGATGTCGAAAAATGGTCATCGCAACCAGTCGTTTTTGTATTGACTAAGTTGCTGACCTGCAATTTATCAAAAAGGATTTGCCCGTTCGGCATCTGAGCAAGTCTTTTACATCTGAAACAAATGCTTACACCGGCGTCTGCATGTCCGTTGCGGCGAAAAAAAACCCGGACCGTGGCCCGGGTTCTTCCTTTGCCGATCATCCCCTGTCCAGCGGCGCCGGCTTGGCCAGCCCTTTCGCCTGCGCTTCGCGGATCAGCTGGCGCACGGTCTTGTCGGCGGCCATCGCCTCCTTTTCCATCTGCTTGCCCAGCTCGCCCATCTTCTTGCCCAACTCATCCATCGGCAGGCGCAGCTCATCCATCTGGCCGCTGGTCGCCTTCATCGATGCCTGCACCTGCTTGTCGATGGCCGGTTTGAATTCGTCGCCGAAGCGGCGGCCCATCTCGCCCATCTGCGCGCCCAGCTCGTTCATCTTGCGCTCGAGGCGGGCGCGTTCGGCGCTGTCGGCGTCGGCGTAGCGTTCGCCCAACTTGTTCATCTGACGGCCCATCTCGTTCATCTTGCGTTCGAACTCGCGGCTGGCCTTCTGGTCCATCGGCTCGATGCGTGCCACGTCGATCTCGATCTGCTTGCCGAGCGCTTCCATTTTCTTGCCGTGCACTTCCATCTGCGCGCCGTAGCCGCCCATTTCCGCGCCCATCTTGTCGACCGGCGCCCAGGCCGCGTTGGCGCGGCCGAGGATGTCCGGGTCCTGCACGATGTACGACTTGCCGCCATCGCGGAACCACAGGAATTCGCCGTTGACCTGGCGCTTGATCGCCTTGATCTCGGCGCGGTGGCTGGAGTCGCCATTGATGTTGGTGCCGCGCTCGCCGTCGCGCACCAGCGCATAGCCGTCGTCGGACTTGCGCGAACGCTTGATCGACACGTCGTGCGCGCCCTGCTGGCCGGCGGCGGCCGGATGTTCGCCGGCGGCCTGGACCACAGGCTTGTCGGTGGCGGCCTGCGCCGTGCCGGCGTGAGTGTAGAAAGCCGCGCACACGGCCAGGCCGAGGATCGGCAGTGCGAGCTTCCAGTTCAGCGGTTCGGCCTCGGGACGAACCAGGCGTTTGATGCGGGACATAAGGTCTCCTCCATGTGCTGCATGGGCAAGTTGCGGGGTGGTGAGCTGGAACAGGTCCAGCTCGGACAATGCAAGTGCCAGGCGCCGCGGTTCGCCGAGCGTGCTTGCGGCAAGGTCATCGGCGATCTGTTCCCGTTCGACACGGATGCGGTTCGACAGCCACCACACGGTCGGGTGATAGAACAGCAGGATTTCGATCGCGCTTTGAATCAGGTTGACGAGGTAATCGAGGCGGCGCACGTGCGCCAGTTCATGCGCCAGCAAGGCTTCCAGCAAGTCCGGCGGCATGCCCGTCAGCAGCGAGCTGGGCACCAGCACCACAGGACGCCACCAGCCGGCCGTGACCGGGCTGCGCAGTTCGTCGACCACGCCCAGCGTGACGCGGCGGGCAATGCCCATGGCGTGGGAGAGGCGGTCGAGTCGCGCTTGCCAGGCGGGATCGCGGGCGTAACGGCCGGGACGGCTCAGCCGGCGCACCCAGAGCAGGCCCAGCAGCATGCGCAGGGCCAGCAGGCCGGCACCGACGGACCAGGCGAGGATAACCAGCGGCAGGCGCTCCTGCAGGTCCGACTGCCAGCCCGCGAGCCGGTCGGCGGGAAGCGCGAGCGCGGCCGGCGACGATGGCGCGGCCGTGACCACGTCCGCCAGCGCCAGCGGCAGCGTGCTGGCGGGCGCGCCCTGCTCGGCCAGCATGCGGTGCGCGGTACCGGCGATCGGCAATGCCGCGCACAACAGCAGCGCGCCACAGGCGACGGCGTAGCGCAGCTGGGGCCGCGCCTTGCCGAGCAGCGCCAGCAGCAAGGCCGCGCACCAGCCGACCAGCAAGCCCTGCCAGACGAAGTCGAGCAGCGCCCAGCCGAGGCTGGGAACGAAAGCAGCCAGGGCCGCGTTCATCGACGCATCTCCTGCAATGTGGTTTGCTCGCGCATGTCTCCCCCGTTGTTGTTCGGATCAAGATTAAGAGAACTAGAACAAAAAGTCTAGAACTTTTTTTCTACTTGCAGACGGACGTTTGCCCTTGGTGACAACTTTAGGGGAACGGGAGAGACGGGGCTATCGGCGTGCGACGGCCTGCAAAAATCGGGGAGTACGCGGGGGAAAACGAAGGCCAGGCCGTCGCCCCCGCAGAGGCGGGGACCCCCATGTTGCTTGCATGGCTGCGGTACGAAATGGGGTTCCCGCGTGCGCGGGAACGA
>JAEWEK010000184.1 GCA_023389425.1 Pseudomonadota bacterium
CGGCAGGGTGTCGGTCAAGGTGATCGGTGCGGTGGTGACGGCGCTGCCAGAGTTGGTCGCGGTCAGGGTCCAGGTGATCGTGTCACCGATCTTGCCCGTGGTCGCGTTGACGCCGCTGCTTACCGTGACGTTCGGCGCCGCGGAGGTGTTGACCGTGGTGGTGGTGGTGCAGTTGGCGGCGGACGAACAGCTCGCGCCGGTGCCGGGTGCGACGGTGTTCACCAGGCTGCCGGCGGCGGTCGCCGCTGCCGAGATCTTCACGGTCGCCTTGCCGTTGGTCGCGGCCAGGCCTGCCGGGATGGTGCAGGTCAGCGTATTTCCGGAAACCGGGTTGCAGGTCGCGCCGGTCGGGGTCACGGTGACGGCGCCGATGCCGGTGGCCGGCAGCGTGTCGGTCAGGGTGATCGGGGCCGTGGTCGGGCCGCCGGTGTTGGTCGCGGTGATGGTCCAGTTGATCGTGGCGCCGACCAGGGCGCTGCTGGCATCGACGCTGGCGGCGACGCTGACGTTGGCCGGGGCCGGTTTCGGGTTGACCGTGGTGGTCGAGCTGCAGTCGGTGGTCGACACGCAGCCGCCGGTGGCCGCGCCCAGCGTCGAGACCGAGCTGGTCAGGTTGCCGACGACGGTCGTGGTACCCGCGATGACGATGGTGGCGGAGGCGCCTGCCTTCATGCCGGCATCGATGATGCAGTTGACCGGGCTGGCCGACTGGCTGCAGCTGGCGCCGGTGGCGGTCACGGTCACGTTGCTCAGGTCGGCCGGAACCACCGCGCTCAGGGTGCCGGCGATCGAGGTCGGGCTGCCGCCGCGGTTGGTGGCGACGATGGTCCAGGTGACCTTGTCGCCGACGATGACGCTCGACTTGTCGACGGTCTCCTGCACGCTGACCTGGGCCGGGGTCGGTCCCGTATCGTTGTTGCTGCTGCCGCCGCCGCACGCGGCCAGCAATGCCGGCAGCACGGCCAATGGCAGCGCGCTCTTAAAGTAACGTCTCATACTGATCTCCTTGTTGTAGTGTCTAGGGGCGCTTCAATGAATGGACATGGGTGCGTTGGATGCCGGGAAATCGACAAAGGCCGCACTGCAGTCGTAAGGGGGCGGCGTGGTGGAGCGCAGGTCGGTCACCTTCACCTGGTTTGCTCCATTGGCCGCCAATAGCATGCTGGCGAACGACACCGGGCCGGGACCCATGGTCAGTTCGGCATACGAAGGAATCGGCGCGGCCAGCTTGGTCGTGACCCAGCCGGGCAGCGAGTCGAAGACCACGTAGTCGAGCAGGATACCGGCCAGCGGGATCGACTGTCCCTGCGACTGGTAGCCGCGCAACAGCAGCTTGGCGTTGGCGCCGTTGTAAATGGATCCGCTCACGTCGGTGTAGCGGAAGTTCCTGATGGCGATGTCGCGGATGGCCGGGAACAGCTTGCTGGCCGAATCCGACGCGTCGCCGTAGTAGGCGTCGATCACGATCGGCTGCTGCGCGCGGCGCACGCACATGCCGTCGACCGTCACGTTGCGCACGTCGCCGCCGCGGCTGTCGTCGGTCTTGATGCGAAAGCCCGTCGTCGAACTCATGTCGAAGCCGTCCAGCGCCATGTCGCGGATGGTGATGCCGTTCATGCCGCTGTCGGTCTCGCTCCCCAGCGACATGCCGTGCGTGAAGTACAAGCGGTTATGCAGTATCTGCACATTGCTCACCGCCCCGGTCGTGCTGTTGTGCGACTTGAGCGCGATGCCGTCGTCGCCGGTGCTGATGTGGTTGAAGGCGAGCAGCACGTTTTGCGATTGGCCGGGGTCGATGCCGTCGGTGTTCTTGACGGTGGCCGGGGTGAAGCAGGTGCTCGGCTTGCTGGTATTGGCGGTGCCGGACACCACCGGCGTGGTGCCGGACGCGCACTTGTAGGCGGCGACCGAATATTCCATCGACGGCGTGAGCAGCTTGTTGCCCCAGGCGGTGAAGCCGTTGGTGCCGCTGCTCACCACGTGGAACTTGGGCGCGTTCTGCAAGGTGATTCGGTACAGGGTGAAGTTGCTGCCGCCGTTAATCTGCAGCAGGCGCGGATTGTTCTGGCTGGCGTTGCTCAGGGTCTTGGTCAACGCGCCCACGTCCCACCAGGTGAGCTTGTTGGCGTACAGGCCCGAGGTCAACACCGCGCCGCCGCGGCCATCGATGACGCCTTCGCCGACTACGCCGTTATTGTTCGGCGTGGTGGTAATCAGGGCGCTGCAGCCGTTGTCGCTGGAGGACGTCTCGCCGCAATTGCTCTTGCCCGCGATCTGGAAGTCGGACGGCTTGCGCGACGCGAACAGGGTCACGCCCTTGTCGATCCACAGCGTGACGGTGCCGGACAGCGAGATCGGGCCGGACAGGAAGGCATTCTCGCCCTGGGCGCCGGCGGCCAGCTTCACCGCCTGGCCGGCCGGGCAGGACGCGATCGCGGCCTGGATGCGCGCGCTGTCCGGCTGCGAATTGGCCGGCGGCGCATCGACCGCGTCATCCAGCAGCCCGCGGCTGTTGGTGCGCAGCGTCGCGCCGATCGTGGCGCAGATGGTGGACGGGAGCGCCGGCTCCTTGCCCTGGATCGCAGGATCGTTCTGGGCGGCCGTGGGCCAGGAGGCGGTGGTCGGCGAAGGCGTCGGCGCGGGTGTCGGTGCCGGTGTAGGAGCAGGCGTCGGCGACGGGTTAATCGTTGTACCACCATCGCTGGAAACCGGCGGCGCGACGGATGCGGACGAGCCGCCGCCGCATGCGGCAACGGCCGCGCTCGCGGCAAGTCCCAGCAGCAAGGATCGTGCTTGATGCATGCCGGCGCCCGATGGTTTCTTCAATTCCTTCTCCTCTTTCCTACCCGTGAATCAAAATTCGTCGCTTCACGGACACACATCGTGCGGCTCTGTCGGTCGCTCTTGCATAAATTAAAGGCTGATATATCATGTGATATATCAGATTTGATTTGATGGTTTTAGCAGAGGACAGCGCAACGTGTCAACTTCGATCCCATCTGCCGGGCCAGCTTTTTCGATGCCGCGCAGCCCCTGCCCTTGGAAGGAAACGAGTCGTTGCAGATTTACAACTCGTCCTACAACGGCGGCTGGAACTGCGGGCAATCTGGACTGACCACTTTTTGGAGTTGCCCTGATGAGCTTCATTCGTGCAAGCAGTTTCATCACCATGCTTTTCAAATCGGATTGTAAGGCTTATAGTTGCAGTTTTGCAACTCGTACTACGACTTGGCGTTACAAAAACCGCGAATTGGGGTTACGATTATTTGTTCGCCCGCTGTCCCCTGCGGCCCGCGGCCTTGACGTAGCGAGATGCAAGCGCGCCCGGCCGGTGGAACTCCCCGTCTTGCGCGCACCAGGCAGTGACATTGACGCACACGGTGGTTCCGGGGTATATCTCCGGACTAAGCCAGTTAATCGATTAACTGCACAGATATTAACTGACCGTGCGACCCCGGTCACGCAAATACGCGTGCCTTCGTCCAAACGGCATGGAGCACGCGAGGTGCTCCTGTTTGCA
>JAEWEK010000228.1 GCA_023389425.1 Pseudomonadota bacterium
GCCGTTGGCCATGAACGGGAAGGTGCCTGCCTTGTACTGCGCGCCTTCGGCCTTGAGCTGCTGCTCGGTCTTGCCGACCCACGCGATTTCCGGCGAGGTGTAGATCACCCACGGAATCGTGTTGAAGTTGACGTGGCCGTGCTGGCCCGCGATGCGCTCGGCAACCGCGACGCCCTCTTCTTCCGCCTTGTGCGCCAGCATCGGGCCGCGCACGACGTCGCCCACCGCCCACACGTTCGGCAGGTTGGTCTTGCACTCGTCGTCGACCACGATGAAGCCGCGCTCATCAAGTTTCAGGCCGACCGATTCCAGCCCCAGGCCATTGGTGTTCGGGACGCGGCCGATCGACACGATCAGCTTGTCGAACACGGCCTTCTGCGCGTCGCCCTTGGCGTCGGCGTATTCCACGGTGACCTTGTTGTCGCCCTTGGTGATCGCACCGATCTTGCAGCCCAGGTTGATCGACAGGCCCTGCTTGGTGAACAGCTTCTGCGCTTCCTTGGCGATGGTCTCGTCGACCGCGCCGAGGAAGGTCGGCAGGCCTTCCAGCACCGTCACTTCCGAACCCAGGCGGCGCCACACGCTGCCCATTTCGAGGCCGATCACGCCGGCGCCGATCACGCCCAGCTTGGCCGGGACGCCGTCGATCGCCAGCGCGCCGGTGTTCGACAGGACCAGCTTCTCGTCGAACGGGGTGCCCGGCAGTTCGCGCGCGTTCGAGCCGGTGGCGACGATCACGTGCTTGGCCTGAAGGGTCTCGGTGGACGGGCCGCTGACATTGATGGTGTAGCCGCCGTCAAGCGAGCCGGCGAAGGTGCCGCGGCCGTGGAAGAAGCTGACCTTGTTCTTCTTGAACAGGTAGATGATGCCGTCGTTGTTGGCCTTCACCACGCCGTCTTTGCGCTTGAGCATTTGCGGCAGGTTCAGCGACAGGCCGGCGACGTCGATGCCGTGCTCCTTGAAGGCATGGCCGGCGTGCTCGAAGTGCTCGGACGACTGCAGCAGCGCCTTGGACGGGATGCAGCCGACGTTGGTGCAGGTGCCGCCCGGAGCCGGGCCGCCCTTGGCGTTGGCCCACTCGTCGATGCAGGCGGTGTTAAAACCCAGCTGCGCCGCGCGGATCGCCGCGATGTAGCCACCAGGACCGCCGCCGATCACGACGACGTCGAATTGTTTTGCGTTGCTCATCATTGATTCCTTGTTTTGCGTTCAGCGCCACCGCTACTTTCAAGGCCGTCGTCCCCGCGAAGGCGGGGGTCCCATTTTGCCGATCGAAGCCGCGAACGTCGGCGACGCCAAAGCGGAAATGGGATTCCCGCCTGCGCGGGAACGACGTGCAAACTACAGCGCGAACGTTATTGGTCTTATTCTTCCGGTACAAAAATCCACAGCAGCAGGTAAATGCCGAAGCCGAAGCCGAATGCCAGCGTGAAGATGGTGAACATCAGCCTCCACACCCACGACTCCACGCCGGTTGCCTTGGCCAGTCCGCCGCACACGCCGCCCAGCCAGCGGTCGGTGCGCGAGCGGCGCAGGCTGTTGACGCTGTCCGAGACGGTGGCGCCATCCTTGTTCAGCTTGACGCCCTCCCCCAGCACCCTGGCCTTGGCCTGCTCGTACTCGGCATCCGACAGGACGCCGGCCTGGTGCAGTTCGTGCAAACGCTTGAGTTCATCAGCGATCATCGATCACTCCAAAAACAGTCGATAAGCACGCGCCGCCCGGCAGGCCAGCGCGCTTGGTCCGGATTACAGGTCCAGCAGCAGGCGGGCCGGATCTTCCAGCGCTTCCTTCATCGCCACCAGGCCCAGCACGGCTTCGCGGCCGTCGATGATGCGGTGGTCGTAGGACATGGCCAGGTAGTTCATCGGGCGGATCACGATCTCGCCGTTCTCGACCACGGCGCGGTCCTTGGTGGCGTGGATGCCCAGGATCGCCGACTGCGGCGGGTTGATGATCGGGGTCGACAGCATCGAGCCGAACACGCCGCCATTCGAGATCGAGAAGGTGCCGCCGGACAGGTCGTCCAGGGTCAGCTTGCCGTCCTTGGCCTTGGCGCCGAATTCACCGATCTTCTTCTCGATGTCGGCGATCGACAGCTGGTCGGCGTCGCGCAGGATCGGCACCACCAGGCCACGCGGCGAACCGACCGCGATACCGATGTCGAAGTAGCCGTGGTAGATGATGTCGTTGCCGTCGACCGAGGCGTTCAGGATCGGGTACTTCTTCAGCGCGGCCACAGCGGCCTTGACGAAGAAGGACATGAAGCCCAGCTTGACGCCGTGTTCTTTCTCGAACTTGTCCTTGTACTTGTTGCGCAGGTCCATGACCGGCTTCATGTTCACTTCGTTGAACGTGGTCAGGATCGCGTTGGTCGACTGCGACTGCAGCAGGCGCTCGGCGATGCGGGCGCGCAGGCGGCTCATCGGCACGCGCTCTTCCGGGCGGTCGCCCAGGTTGGCGGCCATTGGTGCGGCCACTTGCTGCAGTGCGGGCTTGGCGGCCGGTGCCGGCGCGGCGGCCGGCTTGCCTGCCATGGCGGCCAGGGCATCGCCCTTGGTCACGCGGCCATCGCGGCCGGTGCCGGCCACTTGCGCCGCGCTCATCGCGTTGTCGGCCAGGATCTTGGCGGCGGCCGGCATGGCCACGCCTGCCTTCGATGCCGGCTCGGCGGCTGCCGGTGCGGCTTCGGGCGCTGCCTGGACCGGGGCGGCCGACACTTGCTGCGGGCTGGTCTGGGCCGACGCCTCGGTGTCGATGATGGCGATGGTTTCGCCCGCGACGACGGTGGCGCCGTCGTTCTTGATGATCTGGACGATCACGCCGGCCGACGGGGCCGGCAGTTCGAGCACGACCTTGTCGGTCTCGATGTCGATCATGTTTTCATCGCGCGTGACTGCGTCGCCGACTTTCTTGTGCCAGGCCAGCAGGGTCGCTTCTGCAACCGACTCCGACAGCTGGGGGACCTTGACTTCAACTTGTGCCATTTGTAACTCCGTAAATTATTCTTAGCGCGTCGCGCTGTGATCTGCATTGGACCGCACGCGCGGTGCGGTCCATCCTGGGCTTACCTGGTCAGAACAAAACCCTTGACCTTCGCGAACGCGGTCTCCAGCAGTTCCTTCTGCTGCGCGACGTGCTTGTCGCTGTAGCCGACCGCCGGCGCCGCCGATGCCGGACGGCCGGCGTAGGACAGGCGCTGGCCCGGCTCCATGCTCTCGAAGACGTTGTGCTGGATCTGGAACCACGGACCCTGGTTCTGCGGCTCGTCCTGCGCCCACACCACCTCGGTCGCGTTCGGGAACTTCTTCAGTTCGGCGGCGAACGACTTGTGCGGGAACGGGTACATCTGCTCGACGCGGATGATGGCCACGTCGTTCGCATTGCGGGTCTTGCGGGTGTTGACCAGGTCGTAGTAAACCTTGCCCGAGCAGGCGATCACGCGCTTCACCTTGGCCGCGTCGATCTTCTCGTCCACTTCGCCGATGACGGTCTGGAAACCGCCCTTGGCCAGTTCGCCCAGGGCCGAGCCGGCGTCCTTGTTACGCAGCAGCGACTTCGGCGTGAAGATGATCAGCGGCTTGCGGAACTGGCGCACCATCTGGCGGCGCAGCAGGTGGAAGATCTGCGCGGCGGTGGTCGGCTGCACGACTTGCATATTGTTGTCAGCGGAGAGCTGCAGGAAGCGCTCGATGCGTGCCGACGAGTGCTCCGGGCCCTGGCCTTCGTAGCCGTGCGGGAGCATCATTACCAGGCCCGAGGCGCGGCCCCACTTCACTTCACCGGAGGCGATGAACTGGTCGATGACCACTTGCGCGCCGTTGGCGAAGTCGCCGAACTGGCCTTCCCAGATGGTGAGGGTGTTCGGCTCGGCGGTCGAGTAGCCGTATTCGAAGCCCAGCACCGCTTCTTCCGACAGCACCGAGTCGATGACGGTGAACGGCGCCTGGTTTTCCGAGACGTTCTGCAGCGGCACGTAGGTGCCCGCATCCCATTTCTCGCGGTTCTGGTCGTGCAGCACGGCGTGGCGGTGCACGAAGGTGCCGCGGCCGGCGTCCTGGCCCGACAGACGGATCGCGTAGCCCGATGCGACCAGCGAGGCGTAGGCCAGGTGTTCGCCCATGCCCCAGTCGAGGTTCATCTCGCCGCGGCCCATGGTGGCGCGGTCGGCCAGCACTTTTTCGACCAGCGAGTGCAGCTTGAAGTTTTCCGGCACGGTGGTGATGCGCTGGGCCAGGCGTTTCAGCTCGGTCATCGGCACCGCGGTGTCGGCGGCGTCGGTCCACTTCTTGCCCAGGAACGGCGCCCAGTCGACGGCGTACTTGTTCTTGAAGTCGGTCAGCACGGGGTCGTTGGTGTGCTTGCCCGCGTCCATGGCGTCGCGGAAGCCCGCGACCATGGCGTCGGCGAAGTCGGCGGCGATGGTGCCCTGCGTGGCCAGCTTGTCCGCGTACAGCTTGCGGGTGCCCGGGTGCTTGGCGATCTTCTTGTACATCAGCGGCTGGGTCAGGGCCGGGGTGTCCTGCTCGTTGTGGCCCAGCTTGCGGTAGCAGACGATGTCGACCACGATGTCCTTGCCGAATTCGGCGCGGTAGTCCATCGAGATCTGCGATGCCAGCACGACGGCTTCCGGATCGTCGGCGTTCACGTGCAGGACCGGCGCCTCGATCATCTTGACGACGTCGGTGCAGTACAGGGTCGAGCGGGTGTCGCGCGGGTCGGAGGTGGTGAAGCCGATCTGGTTGTTGATGACCAGGTGGACGGTGCCGCCGGTGCCGTAGCCGCGGGTCTGCGCCAGGTTCAGGGTTTCCATCACGACGCCCTGGCCGGCGAATGCGGCGTCGCCGTGCACCAGGATCGGCAGCACCTGCTTGCCGTGCGGGTCGCCGCGGCGGTCCATGCGGGCCTTGACCGAACCTTCGACGACCGGGTTGACGATCTCGAGGTGGGACGGGTTGAAGGCCAGCGAAAGGTGGACCGGGCCGCCGGTGGTGGTGATGTCGCTCGAGAAGCCCTGGTGGTATTTGACGTCGCCCGACGGCAGGTCGTCGGCGTGCTTGCCTTCGAATTCCTCGAACAGCTCGGCCGGCGATTTGCCCAGGGTGTTGACCAGCACGTTCAGGCGGCCGCGGTGGGCCATGCCGATGACGATCTCCTGCACGCCTTGCTCGCCGGCGCGCTGGATCACTTCGTCCATCGAGGCGATGAAGGATTCGCCGCCTTCCAGCGAGAAGCGCTTGGCGCCGACGTAGCGGGTGTGGAGGTAGCGTTCCAGGCCTTCGGCCGCGGTCAGGCGCTCGAGGATGTGCTTTTTCTTTTCGGCGCTGAAGGTCGGGGTCGAACGGATCGACTCGAGCTTCTCCTGCAGCCAGCGCTTTTCGGTCTGGTCGGTCACGTACATGAACTCGGCACCGATGGAGCGGCAGTAGGTATCGCGCAGCATGTTCAGCAGGTCGCGCAGCGACGCGTTCTCCTGGCCGAAGTAGGTATTGCTGATGTTGAACACGGTGTCGAGGTCGGCTTCGGTGAAGCCGTAGAACGACGGTTCGAGTTCAGGAATCGGGGGACGCTCGGTGCGCTGCAGCGGGTCCAGGTTGGCCCAGCGCACGCCGACGTTGCGGTAGGCCGCGATCAGCTGGGTGACGGCGACGGCCTTGCGCGCGGTCTCCGGATCGGCGCCGGCGGTGACGGTGCGGATCGGGCCGTGCTTGGCGCGCTCGGCGAAGGAGGCGATCACCGACGAGTGGTCGACGTCCGGACGGCTGGAACCGTCGACGGCCGGGACGTGCTGCATGGCGTCGAAATAAGCACGCCAGTTGTCGGGGACGGAGCCAGGATTGTTCAGATAGGCTTCGTACAACTCTTCCACGTACGGCGCATTACCGCCGAACAGGTACGAGTTGGCTTCGTATTGCTGCTTCATTCTTGCTCACCTTTCTTCGCGTTTCGCGATTGTGGCGGGTTAATTCAACCTTCCGCGACACGGCCTGACCGGTTAGCGGATCGCACTTACTACATCAAGTTGTGGGGAAGGACTAAAACTACAGAATCCGGGTGCTTGGGAAAGCTGCTCAGAATAGCACGCGACATTGTATCGCAACATCCCATACTGCGGAAAAATGACGCAGTTTCAGCGCTTTCGCGACGCTGAAATACGGGCTGCGACCGAATTTTCCACGGCTCAGCCAGCCAGATGGTTACTGAGCGTGCATATAAAGTTTATGTGTCGCAGCTTTTGCCTTGCAATTACACTCACAACTTTCCAGCTGAACCTTGCCATTGTGCGCTTTTCGATCGGTCACCGCCTGTTCCTGTCCGTGCTGCTCGCGATCCTCGCGGTGGCGGCGGCCGCCATCGGCCTGATGCGCCATAAGGTACTGGGCAGCTTTTCGGAATACGCCGTGCAGATCGAGCTGGACCGGCTGGACGGCTTGTCGCAAGACCTGGCGCGCAGCTACGCGAAGCAGCGCTCGTGGGACTTCCTGCCGGCCGGCGACCTCGCACGCCGGCGCTTCATCGCGGCCGAGATGGGACGGCTGCAGGGCACGCGCAGCCAGGCTTTCGGCTTTCCCGCGCCGCCCGCTCCCCCTGCCC
>JAEWEK010000230.1 GCA_023389425.1 Pseudomonadota bacterium
CGCGCTTGTCCTTGCCGCCGTGGACCAGCAGCACCGGTGCCTTGATCTTCGTGGCCAGCGTCACCGGCGAGTTGCGGTCCAGTTCCTGCTTGTCGGTGCCGATGTAGCGCGCGATGACGTTTTGTGCTGTCTTGTCGCCACGGTACTCGTCGCTGCGCGCAATAAGGTTCAGGTCGTACACGCCGGCATAACCGATCGCGCACTTGAACATCGACGGTTCGCGCGCGGGCAGCATCAGTGCGGAATAACCGCCGAAGCTGGCCCCATACGAGCATACGCGGCTACCATCTACCTCGCCCTGCGCGATGGTCCATTTCAGTCCGTCGACGATATCGTCCTGGATCTTGGCACCCCATTCGCGATAACCCGCTTCCATGAAGTTGGGGCCGCGGCCGCCCGAGCCGCGGAAGTTCACCTGCAGCACGGCATAGCCGCGGCTGGCGAGGAACTGCGAGTCGGTGTCGAAGTACCAGTCGTCGTGGATGCCGTGCGGGCCTCCGTGCGGCATCACCACCAATGGCAGCTTGGCGCCGGCGGCGTGCGCCGGCATGGTCAGGTAGCCGAACAGCTTCTGGCCGTCGCGCGCCGTGAAGCTGATCGCGCGGCGCTCGGCCATGTCTTCCGGATTGATCGCTTCCATGCCCGCGAACAGCAGCTCGGCCTTGCCGGTGGTGCGGTTGAACAGGAAGTATTCGCCCGGATCGCGGTCGCTGTGCGCGCGGAACAGCAGCATCTTGCCGTCGTCGGAGAAGCCGTGGAAGTCGACCACGCTGCCCGGGAACTGGGCGCTCAGCAGCTTGTGCAGCTTGGCGTCGGCATTGTCGTTGTCGAAGTAGCGCACCGACGGCACGCCGACGCTGGACCAGGCCGCGAAGGGGATGCGGTTGACGTCAAGCTGGACGTGGGCCGGGTTGCCGTTCGCGTCCTCGTACAGCGTGGTGCGGCTGGCGTCGGCGAGGTTCTCGCGCACCAGCGCCGACGGGCCGCCCTTGGGCGAGTGCAGCGCGTAGAACGAGGTGTCGTCGGGCGTGAATATGAAGGGCGTGTAGACGCGGCCGCGGCTGTCCGGCAGCTTGCTCCAGCTGTCGTCGGCGTCGTTGTGGCGGTACATGACGGAGTAGCCGTCTTCGCCCTCGCCGAATGCAAAACGCGCCTTGCCGTCGTTCTGGATGATGAAGTCCATGTCGCGCAGCGGCAGGCCGGCCATCAGCTTGCGCACTGCGCTGACCGAATCGACGTCGTACAGCTGGCTGCTGTCGCTGCGCCACAAGTGGGAGCTCAGGAACAGGTGGCCGTTCTTTTTGGCCGGGATGGACTGGATATTGCCGTATCCGTAGTCGTCGCCATAGCGGTCGCCGCGGCGCGAGGACTTGAACATATTGTAGCCAAACAGGTATTCCTGCTTGCTGCCATCGAAGTTCACCGCCAGCACTTCTCCGGTTGCCACAGGACGCTCGCGCGAGCCGAGCTCCATGCCCTTGGTGACGACCAGGCGCTCGTCGCTGACCCAGGCATAGGCAAGCGGCAGCTCGAAGGCGGGCATGCGGATCGCGCCGGTGATCTTCAGTTCGGGCAGCGAATAGATGGTCAGCACCGGCACGGTGCGGTCGCCCGAGGGCATGTTCACGGTGACAGCGATGTGCTTGCCGTCGGGTGCGAGCTGCGGATTGGTGTAGGTGTCCTCCTGGACGAAGGCGGCCAGCGGCACCTTGGGGGCGGCGAACGATGGGCACTGCAGCGCGAGCAGTGCGGCGCAGATGGCGACGGTGCGCAATCGCATTGGAACTCCTGTATCGTTGATCGGATCAACTGATGAGTTTACCGATGCAATACATGCTTCCGGGAACCTTATCGGTGATATTGTTGAATCTACGCAACATTATTCAATATATTGCATAATCCATGATGCCAGGCGCATAATCCAAGGCTGACCATGATTGCCGACACCCCCGAAGAAACCGCGATCCGCGATGCGCTCACGCAGGCGCTGGAAGCGTGGCTGCACACCAGCGGCAAAACCCAGACCGAGGCCGCCGCCGTGCTGGGCACGACCCAGGCGCGCATCTCCGAAATCAAGCACGGCAAGACGCGCCAGTTCAGCCTCGACCTGCTGGTGCGCCTGGCCGCGCGCGCCGGCCTGCAGCCGGCCATCACCGTCACACCGCATCAATGAACGATACCTTGTCTTTTGCCGGTTTCAGCACCTCGCCGCTGGAACTGATCTCCTTCGCGCTGGCCGTCGTCATGGTGCTGCTGAACATCCGCCAGAACCACTGGGCCTGGCTGCTGGGGATCGTGTCCTCGGCCACCTACGGCATCGTGTTCTTCGACGCGCGCCTGTACGGCGACGCCGCGCTGCAGCTGGTGTTCATCCTGAGCGGGATCTGGGGCTGGACCCAGTGGCTGCGCGGCACCGGCGACACCAAGCTGGTCGTCACGCGACTGGACCGTAAAGGCTGGGTGCTGTCGCTGGCCGCATGGGCCATCGGCTTCCTGCTGCTGGCGCGCCTGCTGCACGCCTTCACCAATACCGACGTGCCCAACGCCGACGGCTTCCTCACCGCCGGCAGCCTGCTCGGCACCGTGCTCCTGGCGCGCAAGAAGGTCGAGAACTGGCATGTGTGGATCGCGGTCGACGTGCTGTACGTAGGCCTGTACGTCTACAAGGGCCTGATGCTGACGGCGATCCTGTATGCGATCTACGTCGCGCTGGCGGCCGTCGGCCTGCGTGCCTGGGCCAACGTGGCGACCGCGGAGGCGCGATGAGCAAGCCGGCGCGGGTGGCCATCCTCGGCGCCGAGTCGACCGGCAAGTCGACGCTGGCCGAGGCGCTCGCCGCCCGCTTCGGCACGCTGTGGGTGCCGGAGTACCTGCGCGAATTCGTGGACGTGCATGGCCGCGTGCCGCATGAGCAGGACCAGTACGGCATCGCGCTCGAACAGCGTGCGCGCGAGGATGCGGCGGCCGCGCAGGCGATGCGCTTGCTGGTGTGCGATACCACGCCGCTCATGACGGCCGTGTACAGCCAGCAGTACTGGGGCCGCGTCGACGCCCAGCTGGCGGCGCTGGCGGCGTCGCACGATTACGCGTTCACGCTGGTGTGCGCGCCGGATCTGCCGTGGGTGCCGGACGGCCTGATGCGCGATTCGGACGAGGTACGCCAGGCCGAACACCGCCTGGTCATCGACGCGCTGGAAAAACGGCATATACCGTTTACGCTGTTGCGTGGCGGGCTGGAAGACAGGCTGCGCCAGGCCGAGGCGGTGCTCGGCCCGGGCGCATCCAGACCTTAAAGGTCGAACTGGGCCGACACGCGGAAGGTGCGCGGCGCGCCCGGGAACAGGTAGCCGCCCAGTTCCGGCGTGACGTCGCGCCAGTAGAAGCGGTCGAACACATTGTCCACGCGGGCACGCAGCGTCACCTTGGCGAAGCTGGTACGCAGCGCGTACGACGCGCCCAGGCCGAACACGTGGTAGCCCGGCACGAACACGCGGTTCTCGACGTCGAAGGCCTTGCTGCTCGTGTACGACCAGCTGCCGTCGACCTTCAGGCCGGCCACTTGCGGCACGCTGTACTCCATCCACGCCACCGACTTGAAAGCCGGGACGTCGGCCACGCGCTTGGCGTCGATGGTCGGGTCGCCGGTGCCTTGCTGCCTGGTGTTCAGCCCTTGCAGCGACAGGCTGTAGGCCAGGTTGGCCTCGAGCTTGCCCGATGCATCGAGTTCGATGCCGCGGTGCGTCTCTTCGCCGTTGCGCACGAAGGTGTTGGCGGCGTTGGTGTATTCCAGCCCTTTGCGGATCTGGAACAGCGCGGCGCTCAGGGTCAGCGCCTCGCTCGTCACGCCTTTCACGCCCAGCTCGACCTGGTGCGAGCGGCTCGGGCCAAGCACCTGGTTCTGGTTGGCGGTCTGCATCGGCGCCACGCCGCCGTGTTCCATACCCTGGCTGAGCGAGCCGTACACGTTCCAGCCCGGCGTGAGGGCATACACCAGCGCGACGTTCGGCAGCACGAAGGAATCGTCGCTCTTCAGCGCATCCTGCTTGCGCTTGATGTTCACCCAGCGCACGCCGGCGTGCAGCGTGGTGTTCGGCGCGACGCTGACGATGTCCTGCGCGTAGGCGGCGCGTTCCTGGTCGTGCAGGTGTTCGGAGACCGGGCCGGTCACGCGGTTCGCGGGCACCGGCGGCACCGGCGCGTTGTTCCAGAAATTGCTGGTGCCGACGAAGTCGTACACATAGTCGCCGTAGGCGTTGTGGCGTTCGTAGTACGAGGTGCCGACGGTAACGGCATGCGCGAACGCGCCGGTGGCGAACTTGCCCTGCACCTGGGCCTGCGCGCCCCACGGCGTCTTGCGTTCGCCGGTGCTGATGTAGTCGTACATGTCCATGTTGCCGTTGCTGCAGAAGCCGGGATAGAAACCCTCGCCTTCGGTCGAGCAGCCGTAGGGGAAGGCGGTGTAGTCGTCGCGCTTGAACCAGTGTTTGTTGGCGTCGGCGGTGGCGAGCCAGCCAGGTGCGAGCTTGTATTCGAAGTGCAGGCCGAGGTTGGTGGACTTGGTGTCCACCGGGCGCGCCCACGCCTGGTCACCGAGGAACATCCTGGGCGAGACGCCGGTCGGCAGCACTTCATCGCGGATCAGCTGGAAGCCGGGCACGGATTTCTGCGACTTGTGCTGGTAGTCGAGGTCCAGCTGCAGCAGCGCGTCCGGGGTGATCTGCAAGTCGAAGGCGCCGGACAGGAAGGAGCGCGAGCCGTTGGCGCCGCGGACGTAGGAGTGGATGTCTTCGCCGGCGGCGTTGATGCGGTAGCCGAAGCGCCGGTCCGAAAAGCGGCCGCCGAGGTCGACGGTGCCGTACAGCGTGCCGCGCTCGCTCACCTCGACGGTGGCGCTGCGCAGGTCCTTGCTGGTCGGGCGCTTGACGACGTAGTTGACGATGCCGCCGGGCGCGCTGACGCCCGCCTGCAGGCCGGACAGGCC
>JAEWEK010000374.1 GCA_023389425.1 Pseudomonadota bacterium
TCTCCCGCCCTTCCCAAGCCGACACCGTCCGAACTCGAGCTGCTGCGCATCCTGTGGCAGCTCGGCCCGTCCACGGCGCGGCAGGTGCACGACGCGGCGCTGGCGGCGCGGCCGGACATGGGCTACGCCAACGTGCTGCGCCAGCTGCAGGTGATGCACGCCAAGGGCCTGCTGGCGCGCGATGAAACCCAGCGCGCGCACGTGTACACGCCGGCGCAGGCGCAGGAGTCGATGCAGACCAACCTGGTCAAGGAGCTCATCAACAAGGCGTTTTCGGGCTCGGGCAAGGAACTGGTGCTGGCCGCGCTGCGCGGCCACGTCAGCGACAAGGAGCGCGAGGAAATCCAGGCGATCCTCAACAGCGACAAGCCGTCATGAAGCGTCCTGTCGAGCCGGAACTGGAAGACTGCTGCCGCAGCGGGTGCATTCCGTGCATCTTCGACATTTATGCGGAGGAGCTGGAACGGTACGAGGCGTGGGCCAAGGCGCATCCTGAAGAGGCGGCGCGGCAGGAACGGGAAGCTGCTCAACAAGCCGAGAATGACCGTCGTTCCCGCGAAGGCGGGAACCCATAGACAAATCCCTGCCCGCACGGTTACGCCGCAGGCTCGCAAACTCAGCATGGGTCCCCGCCTTCGCGGGGACGACGTTGTTTACTTGTTCGGATGAGCGGAGTTTGGCGGTGTCAGAACAGCCAGCCCACACCCAGCAGGAACACATCCGAATCCCGGTGATAGTCGGTAATCACCCTGCTCCAGCTCAGCTGTGCCCGCATCATCGGCGTCAGGCGCCAGCGCATGCCGATCGAGGCGATTCCCGCGAAGTGCGTCTTCGGCTCTTCGAGGATATTGTTACGGTTGATCTGGTCGCGCATCACGTAGCCGCCCATGCCCAGCTCCAGCACGGTGTGTTCGGTGAACGGCCGCAGCAGCCATAGCTGGCCCGCCACGCCCTTGCGCTCGGCCACGCCGATGCGCCCTTCGTTCATCGCCGTCAGGCTCCACTCGACGTTGGGATTGACCGTGTGCCGGTATTCGAGGCCGTAGCCGGTCGCCTTTTCCGACTTGAAGCTGTTCACGATCGAGCGCCCGCCCAGCACCATCACCATGTTCTCGCCGCTGTCCGCATTTTCTTCCTTGATGACAGTCGGCAGATTGCGCAGCTCGTAGCCGAGGCCGACCATCACCAGCGTGCTGTCGTGATCCTTGCGGCCGTTGATGTGCGACAGCCGCACCTCGGCGTACGTGCGCTTGTCGCCGAGGTGGTACTTGGCGCTGAGATTCGCCATCGTGCCCCAGCCGTGCTCGTTGACGTAGTCGGCCAGCGAACCGTTGCCGGTGGTGGTGTCGAAATAGTAGTACGGCCCGAAACCGGCGGCGAAGGACCAGCCGCGGTCCGGCACCGGCGTGTGCAGCCAGAGTTGCGGCGACAGGCCGTCGCGATGGTGCAGCGGCGGGTGGCCTTCGTTGGTGTATTCGAGGCTGGCCGCGAGGTAGGGGCTGAGCCGCTGCGTATAGCTCAGGTTGACCGCGAAGGACTTGTCGCCGGTCTTGTCGACGTTCATGGTGCCGGCCAGCAGCGAGGCGTCCTGCGCGGACGCCAGACATGATACGAAAAATAGGATAAGGGTCGGAAAAATGAATCGCATTTGATGCCACCTGTAATTTACATTTTGGCATCATGCATGTTTTTGAAATGCAGAGTCGCACGGGACACTTCCCATCCGTACGGTGTGCGCCCGGCCTCCTCATGAATGCTACTTTTTTGGGCAGCGCTGCGATACGGGCGCTGTTTCCTGTTCAAGATGAGGAGGTTTTTTTATGAAACACGTACTCTCTATCCTGGCATTGGCGACTGCCGCTGTCGCGGCGTCGTCGGCACAGGCTGCGCCGGTCACCACCGACCGCTTCCAGGCCACCGCGGTGGGCGCGCTGGAAAGCCCGCCGAACGCCTCGCCGGGTTCCAGCCTGACCGAGGTGGATATCGCCGGCACCCAGATGTTCGTCGACTCCCGCTTCGCCGAGCTGATGGGCACCACCACGGCCGCCCACATCCACTGCTGCACCACCACGGCCTTCACCGGCAACGCCGGAATCGCCGTGCCCTTCACCGGCTTCCCGACCGGGGTGCAGTCCGGCCACTTCACCGGCGCGGTCGACCTGTCGCAGGATGCGTCCTTCACCTCGGCCTTCCTGTCGGCCAACGGCGGCACGGCGGCCGGGGCGGCAGCGGCGCTGGCGGCGGCGATCAATGCCAACGAGGCCTACGTCAACATCCACACCAGCACCAACCCGAACGGCGAGATCCGCGGCTGGCTGGTGGCGGCGCCGATTCCCGAGCCGGCGTCGTGGGCGATGCTGGGGATCGGCCTTGCCGGGCTTGGCCTGCTGGCCCGGCGCCGGCTTGGCTAGGCGGGGGCTTCGCGCAAGGAAAGCAGCCTGGACCATGCCGGGACGGCTGCTCGCCAGAAGCCGGCGAGCGATTCGACGGGCCCGAGCTGAAGTCCGAGGAAACGGGCGGCATCCTGCAGGGCGGCGACGGCGCCAGCCTCGTCCCCTGGCTCGACCGCGACCGCCCCGGTCTGCTTGGAGAGCTTTTCGCCGGCCGCATTGCGCACCACCGGCACGTGCAGGTAGCGCGGTGTCGGTACGCCGAGCAGGCGTTGCAGGTAGATCTGGCGCGGGGTCGAATCGATCAGGTCGGCTCCGCGCACGACGTCGGTGACGCCCTGTTCGGCGTCATCGACCACCACCGCCAGCTGGTAGGCCCAGTAGCCATCGGCCCGCTTCAGGACGAAGTCACCGGACTCGATGGCCAGGCGCTGGCGCATGGGGCCGGCGAAACGGTCGGTGAATTCGATCAGGTCGGCGCCTGGTTCCGGCACGCGCAGGCGCAGGCTGCGCGTGCTGCGGCCCGGCGCCAGGCCGTCGCGGCAGGTGCCGGGGTAGATCGCGGAACCGTCCGGCGCCAGGCCCAGGCGCGAGTCGGCAATCTCGCGGCGGTTGCAGCCGCAGGGGTAGGCATGGCCGGCGAGGCGGTCGAAGGCCGCCTGGTACAGCGCCTTGCGGCGGCTTTGCCACACCACCTCGCGATCCGAATCCATGCCGAGCGCGTGCAACAGCTTGAGGATGCCCTCAGCCGCCCCGGGCACGCTGCGGCCTTCGTCGATGTCTTCGATGCGCACCAGCCAGCTGCCATCGTGGGCGCGTGCATCGAGATAGCTGGCGACGGCCGCAACCAGCGAGCCCGCGTGCAGCGGACCGGTGGGAGATGGCGCGAAACGGCCGACGTAGGGAGTGTTCAAGGGTGAAGCCTGGTGGTGTCCAAGCTTCACATTATGGCATGGCGATGAGGGCTGGCTTAAGCCTCAGTGCTGCTTCGACTCGAACTCCTTGACCAGCTTGGTCACCTGCCCCGCCAGTTCGTTGGGGATCGCGAACGACAGCTGGTAGTGCAGGATCTCGAAGCCTTTGGCCGTCTTGCGGATCACTCCGCTGGACATGCACGGCCCCATGTTCGGGGTGTCGAGGATCTCGTCGAACCAGATGAAGTTGCCGTCGGGCGAGGCGTAGACGTTGCGGCGCACGGCCTTGAACGACCAGGCGGCGCCGCGCTCGAAATACTTTCTGGACCATTCCTTGAACGCGGGACGGTGCCACAGCTCGCTCTTGTCGGTGCCGATGTAGACGCCGTCCGGCGCGATCTTGTCCAAGTAGGCCATGCGCGCGTGGGCGGCATCGTCATGCCACTCGTCGACGAAGGCATTGACGGCGCGCGCCAGCGCCGGGTCGGCCGACTGCGCCGATGCCGACAGGCTGGCCGCGAACATGCACAGCGCAATGAACAGGCGCTTCATTTGAACTTCCCGCTGTCGACGTCCTTGAGGAACTTGATGACACCGTCGAAGTAGACCTGCTGGTCGTCATACATATCCAGGTGGCCGCCGTTGGTGAGCAGGTAGCGTCCGTGCTGCACTTTCTGCGACACCATCTTCATGTGGGCGGGATCCATGGTGTCGTACTTGCCGGCGATGACCAGCGTGGGCACGGCGATTTTCGGCAGGTCGGCCACGCGGTCCCATTTCTCGAGCTTGGAATTGTGCGATCCCATCTCGCTCGGGCCTTGCAGCGGCACGTAGATCTTCTTGTTGATCTTGGCGAAGGAGCGCGTCACCGGCTCCGGCCATTTCTCGGCCGGCATGCGCAGCACGTGGGCCTCATAGAACGGCATCAGCAGTTCCTCGTAGCGCGGGTCCTCGTACTTGCCGGCCTTTTCCATCTTGAGGATCTCGGCCAGCGCCTTCTGGTTCATCTGCGGCATCAGCACCTTCTCGGCGTACACGTTGTAGGCCGGGATGCTCATCATCATGTTCGAGATCACCAGTCCCTTCAGGTTCTGGCCGTACTTCAGCGCGTATTCGGCCGCGAGGATGCCGCCCCAGGAGTGGCCCAGCAGGTAGAAATTGTTCTTGTTCAGGCCCAGCGCCTTGCGTACCTGCTCCACTTCCTCGACGAAGCGCGGCAGCTCCCACAACGAGGGTTCGTTCGGCTGCTCGCTGTAGGCCGAGCCGAGCTGGTCGTAATAGTAGTACTCGACGCTGGCGCCCGGGAAGAAGCTGTCGGCCGCTTCGAAATATTCGTGGGTCGCGCCCGGGCCGCCGTGCAGCAACAAGACCTTGATGGTCGGATTATTTCCGACGCGCTTGGTCCACACTTTGAAAGTTCCCTTCGGCGTCGTGACAGGGATCATGCGTACCCCGCCAGAAAGGGCGTCGGCGCGGCCGGCGTTGTCGAAGTATTTGGTGGATGCCGCGTCGGCCGCGCCGGCGCTACCGGCAACCAACATCAGCAGGAAGGTGGCAAGCGCCAGCATGGATTTCATCCCAACCTCGTCGTTGTAGTTATGAGAAATGTATTGTAACCACGAAACATATGGCGATGTGAGTTTGTCAATATCGGCATGCACAGGGCATGGTCTGTAACAAAGTGTTCGCAACGCGGACGCGCCGTTCCGAATCTTGGTACATTGACCAAAGACCAATCAATGGTTCTGCAGATGAAAGTTCTTATCATTGCCTGCCTGATCGTCACGCTGTCCAGCGCCAGTGCGCAGACCGCGCCGTCGCCCGCGCCGGTGCCGCTCCGTGCGCGGCTCGCGGGCGACGTCATCCACGACGCCATCAAGCAGACGCTGGCCGAACAGAAAAAGGACACCGTGCCGCAATCGGAAAGAGCATTGAGCGCCGACCGCTACCAGCAATTCGGACGAGAGGTGTCGGATGCACGGATTCCCGACTGCCTGCACAGCGACGGGCTCAAGTTCCAGCCCACTTATATCTTCGGCGGGCTGCTGGCCGCGCCCTTCGTCGCCCTGGCCGCGCTGCGCGGGAAGTGCCGGTGAGGCTGGGATCGGTCGTCCTCGTCGCAGCGATGTCCTGCAGCGGCGCCTCGGCGCAAGAACAGCTTGAGGAACCGGCGCCGCGCGCACCCGCCCTCTCTAGCGAGCTCATCAGGCAGGCGGTCAAGGACACGCTCGCCGCGGAACCTGCGGCCAAGCGCAACAAGCTGGATGGACGCGTGCTGAGCGGCGAGCAGTACACCAGGTTTTCACGGGCATTCGCTGAGGCGCAGGTTCCGGGCTGCCTGCAGCCTGGCGCCCTCAAGCACCAGCCGACCGGCTTCCAAACAAAAAACTGGGTGTTCGAAGTTGCCGGACTTCCCGCCGCGCCATTCTGGGCCTATGCGGCCCTCACCGGCAAATGCCGCATCTTGCGCGACTGAGCGGATGGCTCGCTTTGTCCTGTCGAATCGTGGATAATTGACAGCCATGAACGACACCACCAAACCCACCCTCCCCGACCGCCTGTCCATCGACCCACAGAGCCCGCATCACGTGCGGGAAGTGTTCCAGCACGATGTCGGCATCCGTTTCAACGACAAGGATCGCCACGACGTCGAGGAATACTGCATCAGCGAAGGCTGGATCAAGGTCGCCGCCGGCAAGGTCCTGGATCGCAAGGGCAAGCCCATGCTCATCAAACTGAAAGGCAAGGTCGAAGCGTTTTACCGCTGACCCGCGCATTCCGATGTAGACGCAGGCGGCCGCCGGAGCAATCCGGCGGCCATTTTTCATTGGAGGACTTCGGCAGGCGCGGCGCGCTTCATGGCGAAGGTCGCAGCCAGCGGGATGAGGAAGGGATACAGGCCCCAGACCGCGCGGCCGTCGATGCGTACGCTCAGCGCCGCGTACAAGGACGGCAGCACCATCAGGACCATCAGCCATCCTAGCGGCTTGAGCCGGGCCGGCGCGCCGCCCAGGCCGGCGAGCCCAAGCGGCAGCACGATGCCGGCGCAGGCGGCCAGCGAGAGCAGCGAAGGAATATCCTGCAGCGCATGGCGCACCGTCCACCAGTTCGGACGCCAGGTGTAGCTCGGCAGCCCGCCGATGATCCACCAGCGCACCGCGAACAGCCACAGCACTGCCACCGCCAGGGCCGCGATGCCGGCCCGCAGCGACACCCGCCCGCTGACCAGCAGCCATCCCAGCAGCAGGATGTTCTCTTCGCGGACCGCAGTGGCAACCAGGCCCGAGAACAGTGCAAGCCAGGGCTGCCCGGTGATGATCGCGAACACGAACAGCGAGCGGGCGCACACCGAGCCGGGATCGACCAGCAGGTAAGGCGCGTACCAGTAGACCGGGACCGACACCAGCATCATCAGGCCGGCCAGCACGGCACGCCGGTGGCCGGCGCCGACCGCCAGCACCGTTTGCCACATCAGCACGGCGGACGCCGTGACCAGCGCCCAGTTCAGCGAGGCGAAGGCATGGCGCAGCTCACCCGGCAGAATGGAAGCGATCCCCGGCACCAGCAGGCGGTACGGGAACGGCGCGCGCAATTCGCTGCTGGGGATTTCGCCGCGCAGATAGCGGGCGGTGTCGAAGTAAGCCAGCGAGTCTTCGACGGTGCCGCCCCAGCGCCACGTCATCAGCGCATAGGCAAGCGTGCCGAAGGCAATGACGGTCAGCAGTTGAAATCGGGCGGGAAGCCGCACGCGAGCTGGCGATTCGAGCATTCAGTCTGCATGGCCGCAGCATGCGGTCGCGGCCGTCTGTTAGTGAAGTCGCCAGATTAAAGACGGGACGCGTGAAAGGCAATATACAGACGAGCGAAAAATCCGGTGAAGGGCTCGCGAATTTAGCTATCGGGCGGCGGCACGCGGTGTCGTCTGCTTTCGGAGAACCAAGGCATTTCCCCTGAGCTTCGCACGCACCCATCCCAGTTCCGCCATCACGCGCTCAGACAGGTCTGCAGCACCAAACACCCTCAGCTCGTCGTACGGTTGCGAGAAACTGTGTGTGCCGTAATGTTCGTCGATGTCATACAGGGCTTGCGTAGCCGCCGCTTCCTTGTCACGCACCTGCTGCGGAATGAAGGATGTGAGGTCTACCCGGTCTTTGTATTTTCGACGTGTTGCATCGACCGCAGCATCATTGAGGGCGCTGGAAATGACCCACGCCGGCATCGCCAAAGCAATTTGTTCAAGGTCTTGGCCAAATGCTGGATCAAGTATCAAGGCAACAGGTTTCATGACCTCCTCCGATGCGATACGGCACGGCCGCGAGGAAACGCGCACAGACGCATACCGGGACCGCGTAGCTGCCCTACCCAGTTGTGGCCGTGCGGAAGGCCCGTGCCATGATTGTGGTTCCAGTCGATATCATACCCGGGCCAGCCGTCAGCGCCGTACCGGCGCTCTTGCCCATTGTCGGAATTTTCGAACCAGGAGTTCGGCGTGCCAAGGATGGGGGTGGCAGACATTGTTGGCAGCGCAGTCCAGCGAAAGAATCGTAGATCCCGCCGCACGCGCTTTGTTCGCCCAAGCGTGACGGCTTCTGCCATGGCTCAATGCCTCTTCGGTATAAAAAAAGCGAGCCGAAGCTCGCTTTTTGGATGCCTTGGACGGCGATCAGCGCTTGTCCATGCTCGGCACGTCGCGGCGGGTGGCGCCGACGTAGAGCTGGCGCGGACGGCCGATCTTCTGCTCCGGATCGGCGATCATCTCGTTCCACTGAGCGATCCAGCCGATGGTGCGGGCCATCGCGAAGATGCCGGTGAACAGCGAGACCGGGATGCCCAGGGCCGACTGCACGATACCCGAGTAGAAGTCGACGTTCGGGTACAGCTTGCGCGAGACGAAGTACTCGTCATTCAGCGCGACCTTCTCCAGCTCCATCGCCAGCTTGAACAGCGGGTCGTCGTGCAGGCCCAGCTCGTTCAGCACTTCGTGGCAGGTTTCGCGCATCAGCTTGGCGCGCGGGTCGAAGTTCTTGTACACGCGGTGGCCAAAGCCCATCAGCTTCACGCCCGAATTCTTGTCTTTCACCTTGGCGATGAACTCGGGGATCTTGTCGGCCGAGCCGATTTCTTTCAGCATGTTCAGCGCCGCTTCGTTGGCGCCGCCGTGTGCCGGGCCCCACAGGCAGGCGATGCCGGCCGCGATACAGGCGAACGGGTTGGCGCCCGAGGAACCGGCCAGGCGGACGGTCGAGGTCGATGCGTTCTGCTCGTGGTCGGCGTGCAGGATCAGGATGCGGTCGAGCGCGCGCACCAGCACGTCGTTGACCTTGTACTCTTCGCACGGGTTGCCGAACATCATGCGCATGAAGTTGGCGCTGTACGACAGGTCATTGCGCGGGTACACGAAGGGCTGGCCGACCGAGTATTTGTAGGCCATCGCGACCAGGGTCGGCAGCTTGGCGATCAGGCGGATCGCCGAGATTTCGCGCTGGGCCGGGTCGTTGATGTCCAGCGAGTCGTGGTAGAACGAAGCCAGGGCGCCAACGGTGCCGACCAGTACCGACATCGGGTGCGCGTCGCGGCGGAAACCGCGGAAGAAGAAGTTCATCTGCTCGTGCACCATGGTGTGGCGGGTCACGGTCTCGACGAATTTTTCTTTCTCGACCTTGTTCGGCAGTTCGCCGTTCAGCAGCAGGTAGCAGGTCTCGAGGAAGTCGGCGTTGACGGCCAGCTGCTCGATCGGGTAGCCGCGGTACAGCAGCTCGCCCTTGTCGCCATCGATGTAGGTGATGGCCGACTGGCAGGCGGCGGTGGACATGAAGCCCGGGTCGTAGGTGAACGTGCCGGTCTGGCCGTAGAGCTTGCGGATGTCGACGACGTCCGGGCCGATCGTGCCCTTGTAAATCGGGAAGTCGATGGACTGGCTACCGTCGGAGAACGACAGCGTGGCTTTGGTATCAGAGATGTTCATGGCACTTCCTTCTTGGGAGTGAAATCTACAATTAAAAAAACGGGTACTACGCTTGCCGCAGGCGGGCCAGCAAGGCCCGCACGTGCGGCTGGTCGACTTCCCCTTCCGGTTCGGCTCGTCCCAGCAGCAAGTCCATCAGCGGGTTGTCCGCCAGGTCCAGCAGGCGGGTGAGCGCATCCACTTCCTCGTCCGTCATTTCCTCTTCGTGCGCATCCAGGAAGCGCGTGAGGATCAGGTCGTTTTCGAGCAGGCCCCGGCGCGAACGCCAGCGCAGGCGCGCTCGGTTGGTCGGGTCCGATTGATGCGTTTTCACTCTAGAGTCCGTTGTTCGGTCAACACTATACATCGGCTGCCGCGGTTCGGCAGTACGGTATTTTTACTGTATTTGCGGTGTTTGGTGCGTTGGCGAAATGGGGTCCCCGCCTGCGCGGGAACGACGGTAACACTTCGAGTGCCGCCAACAGTAATACCGTCATCCCCGCGGAGGCGGGGATCCCATTTGACCGTGCCTTAAATCGCGCGGCGGACCAGCATTTCCTTGATCTTGCCGATCGCCTTGTTCGGATTCAGGCCCTTCGGGCACACGTCCGTGCAGTTCATGATCGAGTGGCAGCGGAACAGGCGGTACGGGTCTTCCAGATTGTCCAGGCGCTCGTTGGTCGCTTCGTCGCGGCTGTCGGCGATGAAGCGGTAGGCCTGCAGCAGGCCGGCCGGGCCGACGAACTTGTCAGGATTCCACCAGAACGACGGGCACGAGGTCGAGCAGCAGGCGCACAGGATGCACTCGTACAAGCCGTCGAGCTCTTCGCGCTCTTCCGGCGACTGCAGGCGCTCTTTCTCCGGCGGGATCGAGTCGTTGATCAGGAACGGCTTGATCGAGTGGTACTGCTTGAAGAAGTTGGTCATGTCGACGATCAGGTCGCGCACCACCGGCAGGCCCGGCAGCGGACGCAGCACGATCGGCTCGGTCAGCTCCTTCAGGTTGGTGGTGCAGGCCAGGCCGTTCTTGCCGTTGATGTTCATCGCGTCCGAACCGCACACGCCTTCGCGGCAGGAGCGGCGCAGCGCCAGCGAGTCGTCGACGTCGGACTTGATGCGCTGCAGGACGTCCAGCAGCATCTTGTCGGTGTCTTTCAGCTCGACGGTGACGTCTTGCATATAGGGCTTCGTATCCTTGTCCGGATCGTAGCGGTAGATCTTGAGTTGGACTGTGCGTGCCATTTTTTACCTATTCTTTAGAAAGTACGTGCCTTCGGCTTGAAGGTCTCGACGGTCAGCGGCTTGGTGCGCACCGGCTTGTACTCGAGGCGGTTGCCGCTCGAGAACCACAGGGTGTGCTTCATCCAGTTTTCGTCGTCGCGCTTTTCGAAGTCGCTGTGGGCGTGGGCGCCGCGCGATTCCTTGCGCGCCGCGGCCGAGATCATGGTCGCCTTGGCGGTCTCGATCAGGTTTTCCACTTCCAGCGCCTCGATGCGGGCGGTGTTGAAGACCTTCGATTTGTCCTTGAACGAGATGTTCTTGACGCGCTCGTCCAGCTTCAGGATTTCCTGCACGCCGGCGTCCATCAGTTCCTGGGTGCGGAACACGCCGCAGTACTTCTGCATCGCGGCGCGGATGTCGTTGGCGACGTGCTGCACCTTCTCGCCGCCGGTCGAATTTTCCAGGCGGTTCAGGCGCTCCAGCGCGAAGTCGGCCGCGTCGGCCGGGGCCGGCTTCTGGTCCTTCTCGTGCAGGTTCTGCGCGATGATGTGGTTGCCGGCGGCGCGGCCGAACACCACCAGGTCGAGCAGCGAGTTGGTGCCCAGGCGGTTGGCGCCGTGCACCGACACGCAGGAGCATTCGCCGATCGCGTACAGGCCGTTGACGATTTTTTCGCCGCCCTGGCCGTCAGGCGTGACCACCTGGCCATGGATGTTGGTCGGGATGCCGCCCATCTGGTAGTGGATGGTCGGCACGACCGGGATCGGTTCCTTGGTGGCGTCGACGTTGGCGAACTTGTGGCCGATTTCCAGGATCGAAGGCAGGCGCTTCTTGATGGTGTCGGCGCCGATGTGGCGCAGGTCCAGGAGCACGTGGTCCTTGTTCGGGCCGACGCCGCGGCCTTCCTTGATTTCCTGGTCCATCGAGCGCGACACGAAGTCGCGCGGCGCCAGGTCTTTCAGGGTCGGCGCGTAACGCTCCATGAAGCGCTCGCCGTTGCTGTTGATCAGGATGCCGCCTTCGCCGCGCACGCCTTCGGTGATCAGCACGCCCGCGCCGGCCACGCCGGTCGGGTGGAACTGCCAGAACTCCATGTCCTGCAGCGGGATGCCGGCGCGCGCCGCCATGCCCATGCCGTCGCCGGTATTGATGAAGGCGTTGGTCGAGGCCGCGAAGATACGGCCGGCGCCGCCGGTGGCGAAGATGGTGGTCTTCGCTTCCAGGCGCATGACTTCGCCGGTTTCCATTTCCAGGGCGACCACGCCGAGGACGTCGCCGTCCTGGTCGCGGATCAGGTCCAGCGCCATCCACTCGACGAAGAAGTGGGTGCGGGCGCGGACGTTGCGCTGGTATAGGGTGTGCAGCAGGGCGTGGCCGGTACGGTCGGCCGCCGCGCAGGCGCGCTGCACCGGCTTTTCGCCGAAGTTGGCGGTGTGGCCGCCGAACGGGCGCTGGTAGATGGTGCCGTCCGGATTGCGGTCGAAGGGCATGCCGAAGTGTTCGAGCTCGTACACGACCTTCGGCGCTTCGCGGCACATGAATTCGAT
>JAEWEK010000263.1 GCA_023389425.1 Pseudomonadota bacterium
GGAACCCCATTTTGCAAGCGCTGCAGCAACGTTTGACGTAGCAGATACGCGCAGAAAATGGGATTCCCGCTTCCGCGGGAACGACGTCCTGATCCCGCTTATCCGCTTCACTAAGAGAAAACGTCGTCCCCGCGTCCGAGCGGACGACGTTCTCATTTTTGGTGGCACTCTATGCGGGAGCTATCGCCGGCGCCTCACCCAACTCCGCCAACCGCGTCTCGTACAAGGCCCCCAGCAAATCCGACTGGCTGACGATCCCCGCAAACACCCCATCCATGTCCACGACAGGAATATGGTGCAAGCCCTCGTTCGCCATCATCGGCACCAGCTCCGCGATCGGCGCATCGACCTTCACCGTGCGCACATGCGTGGTCATGATCTGGTCCACCGTCTCCGGCCGGTCCTCGCGTGCACCGAACATCATCCCGACCAGCTGCCCCACCCGCTCGCTCACCGTCCGATACTCGTCCAGCCCGGCGTGATGCAGGAAGTCGCTCTGCCCCACGATGCCGGCCACGCGCCGGTCGCGCCGCAGCACCGGCAGCGCGTGCACGCGGTGACGCCGCAGCAGCCGCCAGGCCAGCGCCAGCGACGCGCCCGGCTCCACCGTCACCACGTCCTTGGACATGATCTCGCCGCAGGTGATGACGCCGAAGCGCCGCCCGTAAGCATGCATCTCGGTCGCCAGCAGGATGCGTTCGAGGTCGTCGCGGCTGACGTCCAGCACCTGTCCGTAGTGGGCCAGCGCATCGTCCAGGTCTTCCTTGGCGAAGCCGAGGCGCGCCGTCGGCACCGGGTCGCGCGTGGCGTGGGTGCTGGTTAGCGTCGATTTCTTTTGCGAGTGCGGGTAGCGGCGCCCGGTGAGATTATTGAACAGCAGCGCCGCCAGCACGATCAGCAGCGAGTTGAGCGCCACCGGCTCCAGTGCGAAGCGATAACCCGCGGCGTGCACGGCCGGCCCGCCCAGCACCGCCGTCAGTGCCACCGCGCCGCTGGGCGGATGCAGGCAGCGCAGCAGGAACATGAGCAGAATGGCGAGACCGCCCGCCAGCGACGCCGCCAGCAGCGGATTGGCGATCGCATGCGCGCACAGCACGCCGACCAGCGCCGCCACCGTATTGCCGCCCACCACGGACCAGGGCTGGGCCAGCGGACTGCCCGGCAGGCAGAACACCAGCACCGCCGACGCGCCCATCGGCGCGATCAGGGCAGCCGACACGCTGCCGCTGCCGGTCAGCGCCAGGCTCAGGCCGCCAACGATGAGCAAACCCAGGAAGGCCCCCGCGACGGCCCGCATGCGTTCCTGGCGCGGCACCGTATTCGGCTGCGGCCGGAAGCGCCGCAGCCACTGCATCGTGATATCCAACTGAATTCTCTTTGAAGCAAGGGGCAGCAATTTAAACATAAAATCCCCGTGCCCGCCGAGTCCGGCTTAAAATGGAAGGGTCAGCGCAAAACATCACGCCGTGATATATTTGCGGGTTCATCCATCCACGTGAGCCGAACCCCATGGCCAACGCGCCCGATCACCTGACCAAGGCCGATTTCGCCGCCCTGTCCGAACTGCGCTACCAGATGCGCCGCTTCGAGCGCTTCTCGGAGGGTGCCGCGCGCTCCGAAGGCATCACCCCGCTGCAATACCTGATGCTCCTGCACATCAAGGGCTATGCGGGGCGCGACTGGGCCACGGTCGGCGAACTGGCCGAGCGCCTGCAGGCCCAACAGCACGGCGTGGTCGCCCTCGTCACCCGCTGCGAACAGGCCGGGCTGGTCGAGCGCCGCCCCAGCACCGACGACCGGCGCCGGGTCGAAGTGCACCTGCTGCCGGCCGGCGAGGCGATCCTGCGCAAGCTGGCCGCCGTGCACCGCGCCGAACTGCGCGCGCAACGCGGATTCACGGTTCCCAACCTTTCTTAAACATCATGCAACACCACCCGCTCCGCCGCGATTTCGACGGCAACGCCCGCCTATTGCGGATCAGCGCCATCGCCCTCGTCATCGGCGTCCTCAGCACCGTCGCCGCGCGCGTGCTGCTGACCCTGATCCGCTTCTTCACCGACCTGTTCTTCTACCAGCGGGTCAGCATCGACGACCTGTCGCCCGCCAATCACACCCTGGGCCTGTGGGTGATCGCGATTCCCGCCATCGGCGGCCTCATCATCGGCCTGATCGCCCGCTACGGCACCGAGCAGGTGCGCGGCCACGGCATCCCGGAAGCCATCGAGGCGATCCTGTTCAAGAACAGCGCGATGTCGCCGAAAGTGGCCGTGCTCAAGCCGCTGGCGTCCGGCATCGCCATCGGCAGCGGCGGCCCGTTCGGCGCCGAAGGCCCGATCATCATGACCGGCGGCGCCATCGGCTCGCTGGTGGCCCAGCACTTCCCGATGACGGGCGCCGAGCGCAAGTCGCTGCTGGTGGCCGGCGCCGTCGCCGGCATGACGGCCGTGTTCGGCACGCCGGTGGCGGCGGTGCTGATGGCGGTCGAACTGCTGCTGTTCGAACTGCGCCCGCGCAGCCTGCTGCCGGTGGCGATCGCCTGCGCCGTGGCCGGCTTCCTGCGCCCGCTGGCGATCGGCTCCGGCCCGCTGTTCCCGCTGCAGACCGCCGCCGTCACGCCGTCCGCGCTGGGTGCCTGCCTGATCGCCGGCCTGCTGTGCGGCGCGCTCGCCTGGCTGATGTCCTTCGCCCTGTATCGCGTGGAAGACTGGTTCAAGGCGCTGCCGATCCACTGGATGTGGTGGCCGGCGCTGGGCGGCCTGGCGGTCGGCATCGGCGGCTGGCTGCAGCCGCGCGCGCTGGGCGTCGGCTACGACGTCATCGGCGACCTGCTGCACAACCACATCGCGCTGGCCGCCGTCGCCGCGCTGCTGCTGATCAAGCTGGTGATCTGGGTGATCGCCCTCGCTTCCGGCACCTCGGGCGGCGTGCTGGCCCCGCTGCTGATGCTGGGCGCCGGCCTGGGCGTGGTGCTCGGCCCGATCCTGCCGGGTGCCGAGCCGGGCCTGTGGCCGCTGGTGTGCATGGCTGCGACCTTGGGCGGCATGATGCGCGCGCCGATCATGGCCGCCATCTTCGCCTTCGAACTGACCGGCGACGCCAACGCCCTGCTGCCGCTGCTGGCCACCTGCGCCGTCGCCTACGGCTTTACCGTGCTGACCATGGGCCGCTCGATCCTGACCGAGAAGATCGCGCGCCGCGGCTACCACATCTACCGCGAATACGGCATCGACCCGCTCGAACGCAATGCCGTCGACGACGTGATGACGCCGACGCCGCAATGGGTGGATGCCGCCCACAGCGTCGACAGCGTGCTGGCCAGCCACTTCGGCGCCGGCCAGTCGCACCGCGCCTTCCCGGTGCTGCGCGATGGCGAGCTGGTCGGCATGCTGGACCGCGAAGCGCTGTCCGGCCGCGCGCCCGCCATGCCGGTCGGCGAGCTGTACGGCCTGAACTATCCGGTGGTCGCGCTCGCCCACGAAACCTGCCGCACGGTCGCCACCCGCCTCGCCGTGCACAAGCTGGAGCGGCTGCCGGTCGTGGCCGGCGAAGGCTCGCGCGAGCTGGTCGGCATCGTCAGCCGCAGCGACCTCATCAAGGCCGCGCTGAGCCTGCACGCCGACGAACACGAGCGCCGCGTGCTGCGTCCTTCCCCGCTGGCCGAGCTGTTCGACGACACCGGCGCGCCCCGTCCCAAGGCCTGAAGCATCCAGCACCACCGGCGGCCATTTCGTGTACGATTTGACAACCGTGCAATCGCACGCTGTCAAAAAGGACAAGAAGATGACCGCCACGTTCAAGCGCCGCCTGCTCACCGCCTTCATCGCCGCCGCCATCGCCGGGCCGGCCCTCGCCTCGGCCCCGATGGCCAAGACCCCGGCGCCCGGCTATTTCCGCGTGATGCTGGGCGAGTTCGAGATCACCCCGCTGTCCGACGGCACGGTCGACCTGCCGGTGGACCAGCTGCTGCGCCAGCAGCCGGAGCAGACCAAGGCCGAGCTCGGCCAGAGCTTCCTGAAGCTGCCGCTGGAAACCTCGGACAACGCCTTCCTCGTCAACACCGGCAGCAAGCTGGTGCTGGTCGACACCGGCGCCGGCGCCCTGTTCGGCCCCACGCTGGGCAAGCTGCTGGTCAACCTGCGCGCCGCCGGCTACAAGCCGGAGCAGGTCGACGAAATCTACCTCACCCACTTCCACGGCGACCACGTCGGCGGCCTGGTGGCCGATGGCAAGCCGGCCTTCCCGAATGCGACCGTGCGCGCGGCCAAGGCCGAGTCCGACTTCTGGCTCAGCGAAGAGAACATGAAGAAGGCGCCGCCCGACAAGCAGGGCAACTTCAAGGGCGCGATGGGCATGCTCGGCCCGTACGCGAAGGCCGGCCGCTTCAAGCCCTTCGAGGGCAATGCCGAACTGGTGCCGGGCATCCGCGCCAATGCGGAGCACGGGCACACGCCGGGCCACATTACCTACGTGGTCGAAAGCAAGGGGCAGAAGCTGGTGCTGATCGGCGACCTGGTCCACGTGGCGGCGGTGCAGATGGCGCATCCGGAGGTGACGATTTCCTTCGACAGCGACGAGAAGCAAGCCGAGGCGGCGCGCCTGCGCGAATTCGATGCGGCGGCCAAGGGTGGCTGGCTGATCGGCGGCGCGCACCTGCAGTTTCCCGGGATGGGGCACCTGAAGGCCGAGGGCAAGGGGTATCGCTTCGTGCCGGTGAACTTCACGCAGATGCGCTGAGCATTGCGCCAAACCGCGCCGTCGTTTCCGCGCAGGCGGGAACGACGGGCGTATCAAGGCACGGGCTACGCCTCCCGCTCCGCCGCGATCTTCGCCAGCGCTTCCCCCAGCCTGTCCATATCCACCGGCTTGACCAGGTGGTAGCTGAACCCCGCCTCGAATGCCCGCTGGCGGTCCTGTTCCTGCCCGTACCCGGTCACCGCGATCAGCGCCGCGTCCGCCGTTTCCGGCTGCGCCCGCAGTCGCCGCGCCAGTTCGTTACCATCCATGTCAGGCAGGCCGATATCGAGCAGGCAGGCATCCGGCCGCTCCGCCCGCGCCCGCGCCAATGCCGCCGCCGAATCGTGTTCGACGATGACCTCGTGCCCGCAGGCTTCCAGCAGCATGCCCAGCGTCGCCGCGGCGTCCAGGTTGTCGTCCACCACCAGCAGCTTGAGCGTGCCCGGTGCCCGCCCCGCTCCCGCCGCCGGCAATGCTGACGCGGCCGGCGTGACGTCCAGCAGCGGCAGTGCAATGTCGAAGGTGCTGCCGCTGCCCAGGCCCGCGCTGTAGCAGGCCACCGTGCCGCCATGCAGCTCGACCAGGTTGCGCACCAGCGCCAGCCCCAGTCCCAAGCCGCCCAGCGAACGGTCGGACGAGCGCTCGGCCTGCGCGAACAGCTCGAACACGCGATCGGTCAGCTCCGGTTCCATGCCGATGCCGTCGTCGCGCACCGTCAGCTGCAGTTGGCTGCCGCGACGCGCTGCGGTCAATTCGATGTGGCCGCCATCCGGCGTGTACTTGGCGGCATTGCCCAGCACGTTCGCCATCACCTGCACCAGCCGCGCCCTGTCGCCCAGCACGGCGAGCGTATCGTCCTGCAGCGATACCGACAGGCGCTGGTGGCGTGCGTCGATCTGCGGCAGCACCTGCTCCACCGCCTCGTCGACGATGGCCTTGGCCGTCACCGGCGTGCGCGCCAGCGACACCAGCCCGCGCGTCACGCGCGAGACATCCAGCAGGTCGTCCACCAGGCTGGTCATGTGCCGCACCTGGCGCGCGATGATGGTGCTGCTGCGCCGCACCCGGTCTTCGTCCAGCTTGCCGCGCCCCAGCAGCTCGGCGGCCGCCGAAATCGGCGCCAGCGGATTGCGCAGCTCGTGCGCCAGCATCGCCAGGAATTCATCCTTGCGCCGGTCTTCGTCGCGCAGCCGGTCCTCGGCCAGCTTGCGGTCGGTAATGTCGCGAAAGAACGACGCAATGCCGTCCTGTGTAGGGAAGGCCCGCACCTCGACCCAGATCACCTGCCCGTCGGGCGCGCGATGCGCATACTGCGCAATGCCGGCGACGCCGGTCGCCATCACGCGCTCGTACATCAGCCCCGCCTCCGAGCCGACCGCGTCGGGGAACACCTTCCAGTGGTTGTGGCCTACTACCTGTTCGGCCGGCAGGCCGGCCACGCGCAGCCCTTCCGAATTCATCTGCAACACGGTCCAGTCGCGTCCGAGCACGAGGAAGCCTTCGGCGATGGTATCGAAAATATAGCGGCTGCGGTCGCGCTCGATGCGCAGCTCGGACCGCGCGCGCGCCGCCTCCAGCGCGGCCCAGGTGCGCTGCGCGGTGGAGCGCGTCATCAGTACGTCGTCCTCGCTCCAGCGATGCGGCCCCGCATGGTGCAGGCTGAAAAAGGCGATCAGGCGGCCCGCCTTCACCAGCGGCATGGTGAGGAAGGCGCCGATCCCGTCTTCCTCGAATGCAGTCGCCACCGGCGCCGTGCGCGCATCGAGCCGCACGTCGTCGACCACGACCTCCTGGCCCGCCGTCAATGCATCGGCAATCGCGGTGCCGTACGAATCCAGCGTGAACTCGGCGCGGCCGTGCGGTATCGCGATGCGGAAGAATCTGTAGGGCAAGCGGAACGTGCCCCGTTCCGCATCCATTTCGGCGTACAAGGCCCGGTCGACACCCAGCTTCTTGCCCAACAGAGCGCTGGCGGTAGCCAGCAGTTGCTCGGGCTCGGACAGCGGCTGCAGCGCATCCGACAATTCCAGCTCGAACGCGGCGCGGCGCTCGGCCCGCACCCGGCTGGTGGTCTCGATCACCGTGCAATACATGCCGCCCACACCGCCGTCGCTGGCATGCAGGGGCGAATACGAAAAGGTGAAGTAGCCCTGCTCCGGGTATTTGCCGCGCAGGACCACCAGCGGCAAGTCCTCGTGATAGGACGATTTGCCGGACAGCGCGCGGTCGATGATGGGGGCGATGTCGGGCCAGATTTCCGACCACACCTGCTGGAAAGGCCGTCCGAGCGACGCCGGGTGTTTGTCGCCCAACATCTGCGCGTAGGCATCGTTGTACAGCAGGCCGAGCCCGCTGCCCCAGGCGATGAACATTGGAAATGCCGAGTCCAGCACCATCGCGGCCGCGGTGCGCAAGGGATCCGGCCAGGTATCGGGATCGCCGAGCGGCGACCTGGTCCAGTCATGATTCCGCATCAGCGCGCGCACGGCGCCGTCACCCTCCAGGCTCAGCGGACTTTGTGAACATTGTGACATGATTGCGAATTGTCGCACACTTTTTCTGAAAAGCATGCACTGCTGGATGACGCCGCCGCGCCATCCGGGATCACAGCTTGATGAAATGCTCGCGGTAGTAGCGCAGTTCCTCGATCGACTCGATGATGTCGGCCAGCGCCGTGTGCTTCTGGTGTTTCTTGAAACCGGAGGCCAGTTCCGGTTTCCAGCGGCGGCACAGCTCCTTGAGCGTGGACACGTCCAGGTTGCGGTAGTGGAAGAATGCTTCCAGCTTCGGCATGCCGCGCGCCATGAAGCGGCGGTCCTGGCAGATCGAGTTGCCGCACATCGGCGACTTACCCGACGGCACGTACTTCTTCAGGAAGGCGATCAGCTCCGTCTCGGCATCGGCCTCGCTCACGGTCGACGCCTTGACGCGGTCGATCAGGCCCGAACGGCCGTGCGTGCCCTTGTTCCAGGCGTCCATCTTGTCCAGCGTCTCGTCGCTCTGGTGGATCGCGAACACCGGGCCTTCGGCGATGACGTTCAGGTTCATGTCGGTCACGACGACGGCGACCTCGATGATCTTGTCATTGTCCGGGTCCAGGCCGGTCATTTCCATGTCCAGCCAGATCAGGTTGAACTCGTTGGGTCGCTGGGCAGTCCCTGCTTGGGAGTCGGTGGCTTGTGACATAATCCTCTCTTTGCCAAATCAATCCTGCATTTTCTCACAGGCACCCATGTCCTCACTCGCGTTTTCGCTGTCGTTCGTGACTTTTTTCCTGCTGACGCTATGCCTGCGCTTCTGGCTCGGCTTGCGCCACATCCGTCACGTCGCCCGCAACCGCGCCGCGGTGCCAGCTGATTTCGCCGCCACCGTGCCGCTGGCCGCGCACCAGAAGGCCGCCGACTACACCATCGCCAAGACCCGCTTCGGGCTGGCCTCGCTGGTGTGGAACGGCCTGCTGCTGATCGGCTTCACGCTGTTCGGCGGCCTGCAGCTGCTCTCCGGCGCCGTTCTGCACTGGGCAGGCCCGGGAATGCTACACCAGTTGGGCCTCGTGGTCGCCTTCGCCCTCGTCTCCGGCGTGCTCGACCTGCCCTTCGACTGGTACCGCCAGTTCGTGCTCGAGCAGCGCTTCGGCTTCAACAAGATGAGCCTGGGCCTGTGGGTGGCCGACATGGTCAAGGGCGCCCTGCTCGGCGCCGTCATCGGCCTGCCGCTGCTGTGGGTGATCCTGACCCTGATGGCCAAGACCGGCGCGCTGTGGTGGCTGTGGGCCTGGGTGGTGTGGGTGGTGTTCCAGCTGGCGCTGACGGCGCTGGCGCCGACGCTGATCCTCCCGCTGTTCAACAAGTTCACGCCGCTGGCCGACGAAGCGCTCAAGGAGCGCATCGAAGGCCTGATGAAGCGCGTCGGCTTTGCGTCCAAGGGCCTGTTCGTGATGGACGGCTCCAGGCGCAGCGCGCACGGCAATGCCTATTTCTCCGGCTTCGGCTCGCACAAGCGCATCGTGTTCTTCGACACCCTGATCGCGCGCCTGGCGCCGAACGAGATCGAAGCCGTGCTCGCGCACGAACTGGGCCACTTCAAGCTCAAGCACATCGTCAAGCGCATCACCGTCATGTTCCTGCTGTCGCTGGGCTTCCTGGCGCTGCTGGGCTACCTCAAGACGCGCATCTGGTTCTTCACCGGCCTCGGCGTCGACCCGATGATGGGCGACTCCAACGACGCCATGGCGCTGATCCTGTTCATGCTGGTGCTGCCGATCTTCACCTTCGTGCTCTCGCCGCTCAATTCGATCACCTCGCGCAAGCACGAATTCGAGGCCGACGCCTTCGCCGCCAAACATACCGACTACCGCGACCTGGTCTCGGCGCTGGTCAAGATGTACGAGGATAACTCGTCCACCCTGACGCCCGACCCGCTGCATTCGGCCTTCTTTGATTCGCACCCGCCGGCCTCGGTGCGGGTGCGCCACCTGACTTTGTCAAAGGGGGCGGCATGAGCCTGAGCGAGAAACACTGCGTGCACGGCGCCTGCGCGCTGGACCAGAGCGTGATCGACCTGCTCCTGCCCGAGGTGCCGGGCTGGGTCCAGCAGGACGACCATTTGGTAAAAAGTTTCGAGTTCAAGGACTACCACGAGACCATGGAGTTCGTGAACGCGCTGGCGTGGATGACGCACGCCCAGGATCACCATCCGGAACTGACGGTGCGCTACCGCCACTGTATCGTGGCCTACGCCACCCACACGGCCGGCAACAAGATCTCCGAGAACGATTTCATCTGCGCAGCCAAGGCCAACGCGATCTACGACCAGCGGGCCCGCGCATGAAGGAGATGCTGGGCACCATCGTTGCGGCGCACGGGCGCCACTACCTGGCCGACGTCGACGGCCGCATGCTCCAATGCGTCACACGCGGGAAGAAGACCAACATCGCGGTGGGTGACATCGTCCACCTGAAAAAGACATCCGAAGACCAGGCGGTGATCGAAAAGACCGGCGAGCGCAAGACCCTGCTCTACCGCTCGGACCAGTACAAGTCCAAGCTGCTGGCGGCGAACGTCACACGCCTGTTCATCGTGGTCGCCACCGAACCGGGCTTCACCGACGACCTGGTGTCGCGCGCGCTGGTCGCCTGCGAAGCGGCCGGCGTCGAGGCCCACCTCATCCTGAACAAGACCGACGTCGAGGCCCAGCTGCCGCGCGCCCGCGAACGGGTCAAGGTGTACGCGGACCTCGGCTATCCGGTGCACGAAGTGTCGGCCAAGTCCCATCCCGAACATGCCGTCGCCACGCTGGCGCCGCTGCTGGAAGGCCAGTCGTCGATCCTGATCGGCCAGTCCGGCATGGGCAAGTCGTCGCTGGTGAACCTGCTGGTGCCGGAAGCGGATGCCGCCGTGCGCGAGATCTCGGAAGCGCTCGATACCGGCAAGCACACCACCACCTTCACCCGCCTGTACAAATTGCCGGACGGCGGCACGCTGATCGATTCGCCCGGCTTCCAGGAATTCGGCCTCTACCACCTGACCGAGGGCATGCTGGAGCGCGCCTTCGTCGAATTCGCGCCCCATCTCGGTGGTTGCAAGTTTTACAACTGCCGTCACCTGGCCGAGCCGCAATGCTCGATCCTGCAAGCGGTGGCGGACGGCAAAATCGCCCGCATGCGGCACGAGCTGTACAAGCAACTGGTGCACGAATCCTCGCAGACGTTGTATTAACGGCCTGTATAGACAAGAGAATCCGGCCGCGCCAAAGTGTGCTTTACCAAGCGGCAAGCAAATGGACCTATAATCCAAGGTCGTAAGCAATCCAAGAATCGCTATGCCAGGCACTAAACAGATCAAGCACTTCCTGCAATTCTCCGACTTTACCCGCGACGAGTTCGAATACCTGATCGAGCGCGCGACCGTCATCAAGCGCAAGTTCAAGAACTACGAGGTCTACCACCCGCTGGTCGACCGCACGCTGGTGATGGTGTTCGAGAAGAGCTCGACGCGCACGCGCCTGTCGTTTGAAGCCGGCATGCACCAGCTGGGCGGCGCCGCGATCTACCTGAACACGCGCGACAGCCAGCTTGGCCGCGGCGAGCCGATCGAGGACGCCGGCCAGGTCATGAGCCGCATGTGCGACATCATCATGGTGCGCACCTTCGGCCAGGAGATCATCGAGCGTTTCGCCGCCTATTCGCGCGTGCCGGTGATTAACGGCCTGACCAACGAACACCATCCCTGCCAGGTGTTGGCCGACATCTTCACCTTCTGGGAGCACCGCGGCCCGATCACCGGCAAGACCGTGGCCTGGATCGGCGACGCCAACAACATGCTGTACTCCTGGCTGCAGGCGGCCGAAGTGTTCGGCTTCCACCTGAACGTCGCGACACCCAAGGGCTACGAGCTGGATCCGGCGCTGGTCAAGACCAGCCGCTACACCCTGTTCGACAACCCTTCCGACGCCTGCGCCGGCGCGCACCTGGTCAACACCGACGTCTGGACCAGCATGGGCTACGAAAAGGAAAACGCCGAGCGCCTGAAAGCCTTCGACGGCTTCATCGTGGACGGCGCCAAGATGGCGCGCGCCGCGCCGGATGCGCTGTTCATGCACTGCCTGCCGGCCCACCGCGGCGAGGAAGTCGCGGCCGAAGTCATCGACGGCCCGCAGTCGGTGGTCTGGGACGAAGCCGAGAACCGCCTGCACGTGCAGAAGGCGCTGATCGAATACCTGCTGCTTGGCCGCATCGAAGACAATTAACTGAATCCGTCGTTCCCGCGAAGGCGGGAACCCCATTTTCCGGTCGGACCACGAACGTCAAATGGGGTCCCCGCCTTCGCGGGGACGACGATAAATTTATAAATCATTTAGACTCTTTCATCACCACCGAGCTTGATCGTCGGTCCTCTCCAGAAGGACCGGCTGACCATCCACACTATCTCCTCCAAACTGGAACTCCCATGAGCGACATTAAAAAAGTAGTCCTCGCCTACTCCGGCGGCCTCGATACCTCGGTCATCCTCAAATGGCTGCAGGATAACTACCAGTGCGAAATCGTCACCTTCACCGCCGACCTGGGCCAGGGTGAAGAGCTGGAACCGGCACGCGCCAAGGCGCTCAAATTCGGCATCAAGCCGGAGAACATCTACATCGACGACGTGCGCGAAGAATTCGTGCGCGACTTCGTGTTCCCGATGTTCCGCGCGAACACGGTGTACGAAGGCGAATACCTGCTGGGCACCTCGATCGCGCGTCCGCTGATCGCCAAGCGCCTGATCGAGATCGCCAACGAGACCGGCGCCGACGCCATCTCGCACGGCGCCACCGGCAAGGGCAACGACCAGGTGCGCTTCGAGCTGGGCGCCTACGCGCTCAAGCCGGACGTCAAGATCATCGCCCCGTGGCGCGAGTGGGACCTGCTGTCGCGCGAGAAGCTGCTCAAGTACGCGGAAGACGCCGGCATCGACATCGACATGAAGCACAAGAACGGCGGCGCGCCCTACTCGATGGACGCCAACCTGCTGCACATCTCCTTCGAAGGCCGCCACCTCGAGAACCCGAGCGCGGAAGCCGAGGAATCGATGTGGCGCTGGACCGTCAGCCCGGAGCAGGCGCCGGACCAGCCGGAATACCTCGACGTCGAATTCGAGAAAGGCGACATCGTCGCCCTCAACGGCAAGCGCATGACCCCGGCCCAGGTGCTGACCGAGCTGAATCGCCTCGGCGGCAAGCACGGCATCGGCCGCCTCGACCTGGTCGAGAACCGCTACGTCGGCATGAAGTCGCGCGGCTGCTACGAAACCCCGGGCGGCTCGATCATCCTCAAGGCGCACCGCGCGATCGAATCGATCACGCTGGACCGCGAAGTGGCGCACCTGAAGGACGACCTGATGCCGCGCTACGCCTCGCTGATCTACAACGGCTACTGGTGGAGCCCGGAGCGCGTCGCGCTGCAGACCCTGATCGACCACACCCAGCAGAGCGTCAACGGCCAGGTGCGCCTGAAGCTCTACAAGGGCAATGTGATCGTGGTGTCGCGCGACTCCAAGACCGACTCGCTGTTCGACATGACCATCGCCACCTTCGACGAAGACGGCGGCGCCTACAATCAGGCCGATGCCGGCGGCTTCATCAAGCTCAATGCACTGCGCATGCGCATCGCCGCGAAGGCGCGTGCGAAGCGCGGCAAGTAATCAGGACCGCTTCCTCGAAAGCCGCCTGCGGGCGGCTTTTTTCATTCAAGCTGCATCCGCTCAGGCTTGCGGCGCTGCCCAGACCAGGTTCCACAGGTGTCCGTCAAGATCCTCGAAACCCTGGTCATACATGAAACCGTGGTCCTCCGGCGGGTGCGGCACGCGGGCGCCGGCGGCACGGGCCTTCGCGATGAGGGCGTCGACTTCTTCCCGGCTCTCGCAGCTCAGGCACATGACGAGCTCGTTGGCTTGCTTCGCCTGCGCCATGGGCTTGTCGATCAGCGACTGGAAGAAAGGCTCGGTCGTCAGCATGGCCTGGATGGTGTCGCCGACGATGTTCATGAATGCTGCGTGCTCGCCGCCAAATCGGTCATTGAAACTGAAGCCGAGCGCGGAAAAGAATGCCTTGGACTTGCCAAGGTCCTTGACGGGCAAGTTGAGGATGATCTGCTTGTTCATGGTGTCTCCTTGTGAAGTGGGATGGGCAATCGATGCTTCATCCGTAGACGGATTGGGACGCGCGAAATCGACACGGTCCCCGAGAAATCTTTCGATCTGATCGGCAGCAATCAGTGCGCCAACTTCCCGCCCCCGAAACTCCTGCGTTTTTTTGTTGTATGGACACCCGAAAGCGATTTCCGCACGGCAAAAAATGATAAAGTCACGCATTCTCACGCGCGCGGGGCACCTATGCCGAAAACTTTAAGTATCAGGAACAAACTTACCCTCGGCTTAGGGGCAATGGTCGCAATCATTCTGTGTTTGCTGACTCTTGCGTTCAATAATTTCCGCGCAATCGCAGACGCCGATGAATGGGACCGCCACACGCTCCAAGTGTTGCTTGAAACCAATGGCGTGGCCACCAGCATACTGCAGGTGCAGGCCTCGGCGCGTGGCTACCTGCTGACCGGCGACACTACCCTGCTCGAGCCGATCGCCACCGAATTCCAGAGCGCCCAGCAACATCTGACGCGCGCGCTCGCACTCACTGTCGACAATCCCGCCCAGCAGGAACGTCTCAAGCGTGTGCGTCCCATGATGGAGAGCTGGTTGACCGCGATCAAGGCCCAGATGGAGCGCCGCCGCGCAAGCGACGAGCAAAAGATGCCGATCAACGTCGAGGCGCTCCACCGAAGTGTGCATACGGGTGCGCGCGCGGTGCACGCTGTGCGTGCAGTCATCGGCGAAGTCGAGGCTGCGGAAAAGGTACTGATGGAAAAGCGCTCCAAGCACGCCGACGATCTCGAAATCGAAATGGAGAGGCTGCTGTGGATCGGCGGCGCGCTGGCTGTCGTGCTGGCCGTCGTCATCACCTGGCGTATGCTGGTCGCGCTGGCGCGGCCGCTTAAGTCGCTCACCGCCGCCGCGCGTGAAATCGCCTCCGGCAACCAGTCGGCGCGGGCCGTCATCAGCTCCGACGACGAGCTGGGACGTGTGGCCCAGGAGTTCAACCGCATGGCCCAGGCCATCGAGGACAACCAGGCCAAGGAACAAGCCGCCACCGCCGAGCTGCGCGCCAAGGTCGACACCCTGCTCGCCGCCGTGTCGAAGGCGGCGTCGGGCGACTTCACCGGCAGCGTCACGATCCGCGGCGTCGACGCCATCGGCCGCCTCGGCGAAGGCATCGACGCCATGTTCCTGAACCTGCGCAGCCTGCTCAACAACGTGCAGGCGGCCGGCGTGCAGGTCACCACCTCGGCCACCCAGATCGCGGCCGCCTCGCGCCAGCAGGAAGCGGCAGGCGTCGAACATGCCCAGACCAGCATCGAGGTGCTGTCCACCACCCGCGAAATCAGCGCCAACACCTCGCAGCTGCTGCGCACGATGGAAGAGGCGACCTCGGTGGCCGAATCGACCACCAACGCCGCCGCCGGCGCCCAGCACAACCTCAAGCGCCTGGACCTGACCATGCAGAGCATGATGGCCGCGACCGAATCGATCAACGCCAAGCTGATCGCGCTGTCGGAGAAGGCCAACAACATCAACAGCGTGCTGACCACCATCACGCGCGTCGCCGACCAGACCAACATCCTGTCGCTGAACGCCGCCATCGAAGCCGAAAAGGCAGGCGAGGCGGGCCGCGGCTTCTCGGTGGTGGCCACCGAGATCCGGCGCCTGGCCGACCAGGCCGCGGTTTCGACCTGGGACATCGAGCAGATGCTCAAGGAGATGCAGTCCGCGGTCTCGGCCAGCGTGATCGGCATGGACAAGTTCGCCGACGAGGTGCACCGCAGCGCCAGCGAAGCGCGCGCCACCGCCGAGCAGCTGTCGTCGGTGATGGACCAGGTCGGCCAGCTGCCGCCGCGCTTCGACATCGTGCTGCAGGGGATGCAGGCGCAGGCCGTGGGCGCGCAGCAGATCACCCAGACCATGATGCAGCTGTCGGACTCCAGCCAGCAGTCCGTCGATTCGCTCAAGGCCACCAGCCACGCCGTGCACGAGCTGCAGTTCGCCGCCGGCGAGCTGCAGTCCTCGGTCGACAACTTCTCGACCAGCGCGGCCTGAACATGAAGGTGATCGTGTTTCATATCGGCGCCGAGCGCTACGGCCTGCCGCTGGCCGAGGTGGCGCGCGTGGTGCCGGTGGCCCAGCTGCTGCGCCTGACCGATGCGCCGCGCTTCTTCGCCGGCCTGCTCGACCTTCACGGTGAGCTGGTGCCGGTGGTCGACCTGACGCGCCTGTCTGGCCTGACGCCGGAAGCGGTCCGCTACGACACCCGCATCCTGCTGGTCGATTGCCCGCAGGCCGGCGGCGGCACACGCACGCTGGGCCTGAAGGCGGAACACGTGGCCGGCGTGGTGGAAGCCGGCGGCATCGGCGACGAGGCCGTGCGCGTCACCGACCTCGACACACTGCTGCCGCCCGCTGCGCGCGGCATGCTGTTCGAATACAAGGTGGCGGCATGAGCGCGGGCGAGATCCTGCGCGCCACGACCGGCCTGACGCCAGACCCGGCGACGCTGGAGCGCGCGCTGCGCGCCCGCATGCGCAAGCTGGGCCTGGCCGCGCGCGCGGACTACACGCAGCTGCTGGACGGCCCCGAACTGGACGAGCTGGCCGAGCTGGTGGTGGTGCCCGAATCGTGGATGTTCCGCGACCCGGCCGCGTTCAACGCCGCCACCGCGCTGGTGCAGCGGCGCCTGGCGCGCGATCCCGGTGCGGTCGCGCGCGTGCTGTCCCTTCCCTGCGCCGGCGGCGAAGAGCCGTATTCGATGGCGATGGCGCTGCACGACGCCGGCGTGGCCGCCGGCCGCTGCGCCATCGACGCGATCGACTTGTCGGCCGCGTCGATCCGGCGCGCCCGTGCTGCGCGCTACACCGCGTATGCCTTCCGCGGCGACGGCCTGCAGTTCCGCGACCGCCACTTCAGGCGCGAGGGAAACGGCTACGTGCTGAACGATGCGCTGCGCGCGGCAGTGCAGTTCAGGCGCGGCAACCTGCTGGCGCTGGACCTGCAGGCCAATGCTGGCCGCTACGACGTCATTTTCTGCCGCAACCTGCTGATCTACTTCGACGACGACGCCATCGCGCGCGCCTCCGAGGTGCTGACGGCGCTGCTGGCAAAAGGCGGCCTGCTGCTGGTCGGCCCGGCCGAAGCGCCGGCGCTGTGCCGCCACGGCTTCGCGCGCCTGCCGCTGCCGGGTGCGTTCGCGCTGCACAAGCCCGGCCATTCGCCGGCCGAACTGGCCAGCCGCCCGCCGGCATCGCGCCGCATGTCGCTGGTGTCGCTGAAGAAGTTACCGCCCGAGGGCCACAGCCACGCCACCCTGCTCGGCGCCGCGCGCCGACACGCCGATGCCGGCCAGTGGCGCGAGGCGGTACGGGCCTGCCACGGCCTGCTGGCGCTCGAACCGACCGACGCCGGCGCCTGGTTCATCCTCGGCGAAGCCAGCCGCCACCAGGGGGACGTCCGCGCCGCCGAGCGCCACTGGCGCCGCTGCCTTTACCTCGCGCCGCGCAACCAGGAAGTGCTGCGCGCCCTCGCCCAGCTGGCCGATCACGACGGCGAAGCCGGCCGCGCCGCGGTCTATCGCCAGCGTGCGACCCGGCTGCGGAGCGCCGCGTGAACCGTTTCACGGACGCGGACCGCGAGCAGGACTGCTGGAACCGCATCGGCGTCACGGGCGACCGCAGCTGCCGCGAGCTCGACACCCACGTCCACTGCCGCAACTGCCCCGCATACGCGCAGGCGGCACAGCGCACGCTGCAGATTCCGGTCGAAGCGTCCTACCGCGAAGCCTGGGCCGAACACCTGCGCCAGCCGAACCTGCTGCCGCCCGCGGGCGACGCCAGCGCACTGCTGTTCCGCATCGGCTGCCAGTGGCTGGCCATGCCGGCGGCGATGGTGGAATCGGTGGCGCCGCTGGCGGCGGTGCACCGGCTGCCGCACCGCGACAAGCCCGGCCTGCTGGGCGTCGTCAACATCGGCGGCCGGCTGGCGCCCGCCATCGCGCTCGGGGCCCTGCTCGGCATCGATTCGGCCGGCACACCGGACACCGATGGCCGCCATGTCTTCCCGCGCCTGCTGGTGCTGGGCGTCGGCGCCCACAGCTGCGCGCTGCCCGTCACCGAACTGCACGGCATCGTGCGCTACGCGTCGGCGCGCCTGGCCGCACCGCACCAGGCCTACGCCGCCCAGCTTGACGGCGTGTTCACGCACGACGGCATCGAGGCCGGCCTGCTCAACAGGGCGATGCTGTCGAAGCGCCTCGAGGAACTGCTGCGATGATCGGCGGCCAGGACCTCAGCGCCTTCTCGCTGTTCGACCTGTTCCGCCTCGAAGCCGAGGCCCAGTCGCGGGTGCTGACCGACGGCCTGCTCGCGCTCGAACGCGGCGCCGCGCCCGGCGCGCTCGATCCGCTGATGCGCGCGGCCCACTCGCTCAAGGGCGCGGCCGCCATCATTGCGCTGGAGCCGGCGGTGCGGCTGGCGCACGCGATGGAAGACGCGCTGCTCGCACTGAACGGCGCGGGCGCGGCGCCGGCGCAGCACATCGATGCCCTGCTCGCCGGGGTCGACCTGCTCCAGCGGCTGGCGCAGCTGGCGGAGGCCGACCTGCAGGATTGGCTGGCCGGCAACCAGCCGGCCTTCGACACCGCCATCGCCGCCATCGCACAAGCGCAGCTTGCGGCGCCGCCGGCTGCTCCTGCGGCACCGCTGGCGCCGCCGAAGCCTGATGCGGCGCCTGCCGCCGCACCAGTCCAGCATGCGTCGGACGAACTGCTGGCACTGGCCAGCCAGGCTCGCCTGCAGGTGCTGCAACGCGAACCCTTCCTCGCCTCGCTGGAACGCTACAAGCGCAGCCAGGCAGGCTTGATGCAGGTGCTGGAACAGCTGCACGAAGCCGCCACCGCCTCGCGCGATCCGCTGCTGGCGGAACTGTCCGCGCTCGCGCTGGCGCGCGCCGAACCGCTCAAGGGCGCGCTGCTGGGTCACATCGCCGAGGCCGACGAATACCAGCGCCAGGCGCTGTCGGTGACCTCGCGCCTGGCAGACCAGGTACTGGCATTGCGCATGTGCCCGATCGGCGATGGCCTGCATTCCTTCGCGCGCATGGCGCGCGACCTGGCGCGCAGCCTCGGCAAGAAGGTGCGCGTGGAACTGAGCGGCGAGAGCACGATGATCGACCGCGCGATCCTGGCGCGCGTCGAAGGCGCACTCACCCAGATGCTGCGCAACGCGCTCGACCACGGCATCGAACTTCCGCACGAGCGCATCGCCGCCGGCAAGCCGGAAGAAGGAACGATCCGGATCGGCGCGCGTCACCTCGGCGGCATGCTGGTGATCGACGTGGCCGACGACGGCCGCGGCGTCGACCCGCAACGCATCCGCGATGCCGTCGTGCGTCACCAGCGCGCGACGGTGGCGATCGCGGCGCGCCTGCCCGACGCCGAACTGATGGAGTTCCTGTTCCTGCCCGGCTTCAGCCTGAAGGAAAGCGCCAACGAACTGTCGGGCCGCGGCGTCGGCCTCGACGTCGTGCACGACCTCGCGGCGAACCTGAACGGTTCGCTGCGCGCCCACAGCCAGCCCGGCCAGGGCTTCACGCTGTCGCTAACGCTGCCGCTCACGCAGTCGGTGGTGCGGGCGCTGGTAGCCGACATCCAGGGCGAGCCGTATGCGCTGCCGATCGCGCGGGTCGAGCGCGTGCTCAAGCTGTCCCGGACCGCGCTGTTCACGCGCGACGGCCACCAGTACGTCGACGTCGGCGGCGAATGGATCGGCGTGGTCGCGGCTGGCCAGGTGCTGGCGCTCGGCGCGCCGTTGGCGGCGGAGGAGCTGTCGCTGGTCGTCATCGGCAGCGGGCGCGATCGCTGCGCGCTGGCGGTCGATGCGATCCGCGGCGAGCAGACGCTGACCGTGCAGCCGCTCGAACCGATCTTCGGCGCATTGCGCGACGTCGCCTGCGGCGCCATCCTCGACAACGGCGCGCCGGTGCTGGTGCTGGACGTGCCCTCGCTGCTGGTGTCCACCGCGCGCCTGCTGCATGAAGGCGACTTCCAGCACCTCGGGCAGCCGGACGATGGCCCCGGGCGGCGGCGCGTGCTGGTGGTCGATGATTCGCTGACGGTGCGCGAGATGGAGCGCAAGCTGCTGACCGCGCACGGCTACAAGGTCGACGCGGCGGTGGACGGCATGGATGGCTGGAACATGCTGCGCAGCGCCGACTACGACCTGCTGGTGACCGACGTCGACATGCCGCGCATGGACGGCATCGAGCTGGTGACGCTGGTGCGCGCCGACGCGCGGCTGCAGCGCATGCCGGTGATGATCGTATCGTACAAGGACCGCCAGGAAGACCGCGCCCGCGGCCTGCACGCCGGCGCCGACTACTACCTGACCAAGGGCAGCTTCCACGAGCGCGCCTTGCTCGATGCGGTGACGGACCTGATCGGCGGTCCGCTGGCCGAAGCCCGCGCCCTGCCACAAGGTACAATGCCGGGTCCTGACATAGCAAGCAATAACAACGAGTCCGAATCCGATGACTGATACTTCCAGGGTCACCGTCCTGCTGGTCGACGATCAGCTGATTATCGTCGAAGCCATCCGCCGCATGCTGGCGGGCCAGCCCGACATCCAGTTCCACTACCTGACCGACGCCTCGAAGGCGCTCGACGCCGCGCTCGAGTTGCGGCCGACCGTGATCCTGCAGGACCTGGTGGTGCCCGGCACCGACGGCTTCCAGGTGATCCGCTCCTACCGCCAGGACGAGCGCCTGCGCGACGTGCCGGTGATCGTGCTGTCGGCCGGCGAGGACGCCAAGCTGAAGGCGCACGGCTTCGCGGTCGGCGCCAACGACTACCTGGTCAAGCTGCCGGACCAGCTGGAGCTGCTGGCGCGCCTGCGCTACCACTCGGCCGGCTACATCAGCCGCCTGGAGCGCGACGACGCCTTCCGCCGCCTGCGCGAGAGCCAGGAGCAGCTGGAGCAGGCCAACGCCGAGCTGCAGAAGCTGGCCGCTCTGGACGGCCTGACCGGCATCGCCAACCGCCGCCGCTTCGATGAGACCATCCGCGCCGAGTGGCAGCGCGCGCAGCGCAACAAGAAGCCGCTGTCGCTGCTGATGTGCGACGTCGACCACTTCAAGAAGTACAACGACGGGCTGGGGCACCAGGCCGGAGACCTGTGCCTGAAGAAGGTGGCGGGCGCGCTGACCGGCTGCCTGAAGCGCCCGGCCGACCTGGCCGCGCGCTACGGCGGCGAGGAGTTCGCGCTGGTGCTGCCGGACACCTCGATCGACGGCGCCGCGCAGCTGGCCGAAAGCTGCCGCACGCACGTCGAACGGCTGCAGCTGGAGCATCCGGCCGGCGGCGTGGTCACGCTGTCGCTCGGCGTCGCCAGCGTGGTGCCGGACAATCACAGCACGCTGGAAGAGTTGATCGCGCGCGCGGACAAGGCGCTGTATGCCTCGAAGGAGGCTGGACGGAATCGGGTCAGCGCGGCGGATTGATTCGGCTGTAGAAGGCCGGCATGCAAAATGGGGTTCCCGCCTACGCGGGAACGACGTAACTTTGAGAGAGAACGTCGTTCCCGCGCAGGCGGGAACCCCATTTCCTTTTGAGCCGCCGCAGTGTGTACATCCGAGATACGGCGATTATCTCGGCATGGAAAAGCATTCCTACGTCTACATCCTCACCGACCACTGCTACGGCACCCTATATGTCGGAGTAACATCCGACCTCATCAAGCGCATCTGGCAGCATCGCCAAGCCTGCGTGGATAGCTTCACGCAACGATACAATCTTGATCGTCTCATCTGGTACGAAGTACACGAGGATATTTTCGAAGCGATCACGCGCGAAAAGCAGATCAAAAAGTGGAAGCGCGCCTGGAAGATCAGATTGATACAGCAAATGAATCCGTTATGGCGCGACCTGTATTCAGACATCGCGACGTAGCAGAGGAATGGGGTTCCCGCCTGCGCGGGAACGACGAACTGTTTTTAACGTAAGAGTTACCGTCGTTCCCGCGCAGGCGGGAACCCCATTTTGCCGGCCCACCGATTACGTCAACGATCCCGCAGATCGTCGACCGGTTTCGCGCCGAACTGCGCATCGAGCAGGTAATCGACCACCATCCGCGCACTCTGTTCTGGCGCCACCAGGGCGCCCTGATTCTTCATCTGCACAAAGCGCTCGCGCATCGGAAAGCGCGACTCCGGCGTGGCGCGGATTTCGGCCTGCATGCCGGTATCGATCACGCCCGGCGCCAGGCTCACCGCCTTCACCCGCGCATCGCCATCCAGCGCCACCGCGCGGGCATGCTGGTCCAGCGAGGCCTTGGTCGCGCAGTACACGCTCCAGCCGGGATAGGCATTGCGCGCCGCGCCGCTCGAGATGTGCAGGATGCGGACCTGCGCGCCCGCCGCCGCACGCGCCACGGCGGCCGCCAGCGCCAGCGGCGCAGCCCCGTTCAGCGACACCGCGCGCACCACCGCGCCCGGATCCTGCTCCGGCAGCGGTCCCACCGGACCAAGCACGCCCGCGTTATTCACGAGCAGCGCCGTACCGCAGCCATTCAGCCAGCCGCGCAGCGCCGGCCCCGCCATCCAGTCGCTGAGCGCCGCGGCATCGGCCAGATCGAGCTCGACCTGCCGCAGCTGCGTCCCCAGCCCCGTTGCCGTCCCACGCGCCAGGCCCAGCACCGGCACGCCGCGCGCCAGCAGCTCGGCGGAAATCGCCGCGCCCAGCCCCTTGGTGTGCCCGGTCACTATCGCTTTCATCGCCCGCCTCCCGTCAGATGAATACCGGCTCCGGTTCCAGCTGCACGCCGTAGCGCTCGAACACGTCGTGCTGGATCGCGCGTGCCAGCCGCACCACCTCGGACCCGCTGGCGCCGCCGTTGTTGACGAGGACCAGCGCCTGCTTCGGATACACCCCGGCCGCGCCGAGATTCCTGCCCTTCCAGCCACACTGGTCGATCAGCCAGCCCGCGGCCAGTTTCTCGCTGCCGTCGGGCTGGCGGTGATGCACCAGGTTCGGGAACGATTCCAGCAGCCGCGCGCATTGTTCGCCCGGCACCACGGGATTCTTGAAGAAGCTGCCGGCATTGCCGATCACCGCCGGATCTGGCAGCTTGCGGCGCCGGATCGCCATCACCGCATCGCTCACCTGCCGCGCGCTGGGCGAGGCCACGCCCGCCAGCTCGTGCGCCAGCTCGGCATAGCGCAGGTTCGGCTGCCACGCCTGCGGCAGCGCGAAAGTCACATCCAGCACGATCAGCTGCGCGCCATCGGCATGCTTGAAAATGCTGTCGCGATAGCCGAAACGGCAGTCGGCCCCGTGCAGCACGCGCTGCGCGCCAGCCGCCGGATCGAACACTGTCAGCGAGTGGAACACGTCCTTGATCTCCGCCCCGTAAGCGCCGATGTTCTGGATCGGCGCGGCACCCACCGTGCCCGGGATCAGCGACAGGTTTTCCAGTCCGCCCAGCCCTTGCGCGAGGGTCCACTGCACGAAATCATGCCAGTTTTCGCCGGCGGCGGCGCGCACCAGGGTGTGGCCTTCGTGCGCGCCCACGATCTCGCGCCCGGCCAGCGCCATGTGCAGTACAAGGCCGTCGAAGTCCTGGGTGAACAGCAGGTTGCTGCCGCCGCCCAGCACCAGGCGCGGCAAGGCGGCGAGCGCGGGATCGCCCAGCGCCGCGCCGACTTGCGCCGGGTCGCTCACGCGCAGGTAGCGCCGTGCCCGCGCCGGGATGCGGAAGGTGTTGAGGGAGTCGAGCGGGAAATCGGGGACGATGGCGAGATCTGGCATGAAGGATGCATGGAAAGGCCGCGTCTGCCCGGCCGTGCAGGCCGATTATAGGGGCAAAAGCACGCTCGTCCGGCAAAAAACGGCAGCGGTTCAAGGGCGGTGGCCGCGTTGTCCGTTAAAATACGCACATCTTAAATTTGCAAGAGGAACCATCCCATGCCATCTTTTGACGTGGTCTGCGAAGCCAATATGGTCGAAGTGAAGAATGCCGTCGACCAGGCCAACAAGGAAATCACCACCCGCTTCGACTTCAAGGGCAGCTCGGCCAATGTCGAACAGAAGGAGCGCGAGCTGACCCTGTACGCCGACGCCGAGTTCCAGCTGGGCCAGGTGCGCGACGTGCTGGTCAACAAGATGTCCAAGCGCCAGGTCGACGTCCGCTTCCTCGACGAGGGCGACGTGCAGAAGGTCGGCGGCGACAAGGTCAAGCAGGTCATCAAGGTGCGCAACGGCATCGAGAGCGAGGACGCCAAGAAGATCACCAAGCTCATCAAGGAAAGCAAGATGAAGGTGCAGGCCAGCATCCAGGGCGAGTCGGTGCGCGTGACGGGCAAGAACCGCGACGACCTGCAGGAAGCCATCGCCCTGCTGCGCAAGGACGTGAAAGACCTGCCGCTGGAGTTCAATAACTTCCGCGATTAACGAACGGTCGTTCGGTCAAATTCCCTGCCGGTTAGGGAATTCTTTGGTTTCGGCCCCATGCGATGGGGTAGAATGATGCCCGCGCAAATTTCCCGCGGGTTTCGCTGCTGAGCCAGCGAAATGCGGTCGTCTGAGGATAGCAATGAAACGTGTTGATGATTTCCGCCTGCGTTTGGGCAACAAGGAATACGTGCCCATCATGATCGGCGGAATGGGTGTGGACATTTCGACCTCCGAGCTGGCGCTGGAAGCGGCGCGCCTCGGCGGCATCGGCCATATTTCCGACGCAATGGTGCCGGACGTGTCGGACCGCAAGTTCGACACCAGCTTCGTCAAGGAAAAGACCAAGCTGTACAAGTTCAACATCAACAATATGGACAAGTCGGCGGTCAAGTTCGACCTCGACCGCCTGGCCGAGGCGACCCGCCTGCATGTCGGCGCGACCATGGAAGCGAAGAAAGGCGATGGCCTGATCTTCGTGAACTGCATGGAAAAGCTGACCATGAACGCGCCCAAGGAAACCCTGCGCACCCGCCTGGCCTCGGCGCTGGACGCGGGCATCGACGGCATCACCATGTCGGCCGGCCTGCACCTCGGCTCGTTCGAGCTGATCAAGGACCATCCGCGCTTCCGCGACGCCAAGCTGGGCATCATCGTGTCCTCGGTGCGCGCGCTGCAATTGTTCCTGAAGAAGGTCTCGCGCCTGGACCGCCTGCCGGACTTCGTCATCGTCGAAGGCCCGCTGGCCGGCGGCCACCTCGGCTTCGGCATGGACTGGGCCGAATACGACCTGCACACCATCATGGACGAGATCCATGCCTGGTTGGCCAAGGAAGAACTGAATATCCCGCTGATCGCGGCGGGCGGCGTGTTCACCGGCAGCGATGCGGTCAGCTTCCTCGAGCGCGGCGCCGGCGGCGTGCAGGTGGCGACCCGCTTCACCGTGACCCGCGAATGCGGTTTGCCGGACAAGGTCAAGCAGGAATACTTCAAGGCCAGCGAGGAAGACATCATCGTCAACGGCATCTCGCCGACCGGCTATCCGATGCGCATGCTGCAGCAGACGCCGGCGATCGGCTCGGGCATCCGTCCGGGTTGCGAATCCTACGGCTACCTGCTGGACGCGACCGGCAACTGCGCCTACATCAACTCCTACAACCGCGAGGTGCTGGCGAATCCGGGCTCGAAGAACATCGTGGTGATGGACAAGACCTGCCTATGCACCCACATGCGCAACTTCAACTGCTGGACCTGCGGCGCGACCACCCATCGCCTGAAGGACACCACGCACAAGCTGGCCGACGGCACTTACCAGATCCTGTCCGCGGAACACGTGTTCAAGGATTACCAGTTCAGCGTCGACAACCAGGTCGCCCTGCCCCCGCGGCAGGAAGTGGCGGCCTGAGCGCTCGCTACGGATAACAATGGCCGCGGAACACCGCGGCCATTTTTTTTGTGCCGTTCGCGCCACGGGGCTTGCCGCGCACGCGTTGTTGCGGTATTTCGACAGATCGATATTTACATTATTACCATTAGCATATCTTGCAAGCAATTTTTCTTGTTGCCTTCGGGAAAAACAATTAACCTTCAGTGAAGCGAGGTGACCGACTCGTCTACATTCCCGGGCAATCTTCTTACGTTTCCATACAATGAAAAATCTGAAATGCGGCTCACGGCTGGCGCTGGCGTTTAGCGTCGTCATCCTGTTCATCGTGCTGATCTGCTTCATCGGCATCTCCCAACTGCGGAGCCAGGAGCAAGCCGCCCACGAAACCGTCAATGTCGTCTATCCGAAGGCGGCGGCGACCCAGCACCTGTCCTACCTGAGCGTCGACATCGCGCGGGTCGCGCGCAACATAATCCTGGTGAGCGACGAAAAGTCGGTGTCCAGCAACAAGGCCGCACTGGACAAGGACATCGCCGAGATGGCGAACGGGATCAAGGTGATCGAAGACAGCATCAAGACCGACCAGGAACGCGCGCTGTTCAAGGCCATGACGGAGG
>JAEWEK010000288.1 GCA_023389425.1 Pseudomonadota bacterium
CGGCGCGGCTTTCATCTCGGTCGGGAACACGCGGCCCGAGCTGCCGACGAAGGTATCGATACCAAGCCCGTGAATCCACTCGCGCACTTGCCCCGGCGTGAAGGCGTCGAGCCAGCGCGCCACCTCGCCGGCGCGCGCGCCATAGCGCTGCACGAAGGCTTCGAAGGACTCGGAATGGGTGATGTTCATGCCGCCCCTCCCCGCCAACAGGAACTTGCGCCCGGCGGAAGGCATCGCGTCGTACACGTCGACCTGGACGCCCGCCGCGGCCAGCACCTCGGCCGCCATCAGCCCGGCGGGGCCGGCGCCAATCACGGCGACAGACGGGGACGAGGATGCGGCATGGGTCATGGCGAATACGGTCATTGGAGGAAGTTGCGCATTGTAGACGATCGGCCCACAAATCGATGTAAAGGGTGCTTGACATGCCAAAAAAGCTGCACTATCCTGATGTCAAGCTAACTTTACACAGATGGAGATGGGGATGACGCACCAACAAAGAATCAATCGCGCTTACCTGATGGAGCTCGGCGCTTCGCTCGCCGTCTATATGGGGCTGCTGTTCGCGGCGATTTACTTCGGACGGCCGATGCCGGAAGGCGCCGCACGCTCGCTGGTGCTGGTGAGTCCCATGATCGGTTTCGTGCTGATGCTGTGGACCATCGCGCGCCATTTCAACCGAATCGATGAATATATGCGCCTGCGGCTGCTCGAGAACATCGCCATCGCCGCAGGCATCACTGCCGGCCTTACCTTCACCTACGGATTCCTCGAAACCGCCGGCCTGCCGCGGATCTCGATGTTCACCGTGTGGGTGGTCCTATGCGGCTCGACCGGGGTCGTGCAACTGCTGCGCAAGGTGCTCAACCGATGAAAAACATCATCCGCGAACTGCGCGCGGAGAACGGCTGGAGCCAGGCCCATTTGGCCGACCTGCTGAACGTATCGCGCCAGACCATCAACGCCATCGAGACCGGCAAATACGACCCGAGCCTGCCGCTTGCGTTCGCGATCTCCAGGCTGTTCTCGCAATCCATCGAAGCCATCTTCTCACCGGAGGAAACCGCATGAAAACCGTATCGCTCCTGCTTGCTGCCGTCATGACCGTGTGCGCACCGGCCTTCGCCGCCGATGCGGCCACCGCGCCGAATCCCTACGCACTCACCATCCCCGCCGTCGAAAAATTCGATGTCGGCGCACTGGAGGTGCAGCGCTTCGGCAGCGGCGGGCGTCCATTGATCCTCATCCCGGGACTGGGCAGCGGCGCCTGGGCCTTCCAGGACCTGGTGCGCAGCTTCTCCGGCAAACACGCCGTGTACGTGGTCACCCTCCCCGGCTTCGATGGCCGCAAGCCGGTCGAGGGCAATGTGATGGATGCGGCCCGCACGGCGGTGCGTGAACTCATCACCAGCCGCAAGCTGGACAAGCCGGTCCTGGTCGGCCACAGCCTGGGCGGCACCCTGTCCTTCGCCATCGCCGAAGAATCGCCGCAGCTGATCGGCGGCCTGGTGGCCATCGACGGCCTGCCGGTCTTCCCGGGCACCGAGGGCATGCCGGCCGCAATGCGCCCCCAGGCCGCCGAGCGGATGCGCGCACAGATGGCCGGCGCGGATCCAGCCAGCTTCCAGAAGCAGCAGGTGGCGTACATGCGCACCGTCGGCGTCCTCGATATCGGGATGGCCGACAAGCTCGGACAACTGCAGGCGCGCACCGACCAGGGCGCGTTCGCGCGCGCCGCGGCGGACGACTTCGCGCTCGACCTGCGCGCCGGCCTGCCGAAGATCAGCGCGCCGGTGCTGGTCGTATCACCGTTCTACGAGGCGGACGGCGCCCAAATGAAGATGACGGAATCGGACAAGGCCGAGTACTATAAGTCGCTGGTGGCCGGCATACCGAAGGTGGACGTGGTGAGCATCGCGCCGTCGCGCCACTTCGTGCAGTTCGACCAGCCGGAACAACTGGCCGACACCATCAACAACTTCCTGTCCAAACTGTGAGGGAAACGATGAATACTTTTGTACGCTGGGGCATCCAATACGTCCTCGCAGCCGGATCGATGTTCGCGCTGCTGGTCATTGCCGACACGCGCAGGGGCACGCTGTTCGCCGATGCATGGCAAAGCGCGCTGGCGTGGGCCGTCCTGAGCTCCGCCATCTTCGTCGGCGCCCGCTACTATCAAGCCAAACGCAATGAGCGGTGTGCGATTTGCGAAACGCTCGGGCAGAAATAACGTCAGGGGCCGCAACAGCGGCCCTTTTCTATTGCACCGCGTAATGCTTTCCTGATGGCCTCATGGTAGATTTGATATCAGCTCGTGCATATGGGCAGTAAATATGGAGGTAGCGAGCGGTTTTTGATCTTGTATTGCGAACGATGCTTGCGGCAAGACAGTAACGACCTTGGCACGATTCGCCTGGCAGTCCGTTTCACCATCTTGGAGGAAGTATATGTCGGTATCACGCAGGACGATGCTGGGCGCGATCGCGACCAGTCCGCTCTGGCTGCAGCCCGCATGGGCGCAGCCGAACAACTTGAAGATCTCTCACCAGTTCCCCGGCGGTAGTGTCGCCGAGGGCGATTTCCGCGACCGCTTGTGCCGCATTTTCGCGGCCGACGTCGAACGCCGTACCCACGGCGGCCTCAAATTCTCCATTTATCCGGGGGCCTCGCTGTCGCAGGCGAATGCCCAGATCCCGGCGATGCGCAAAGGGACGCTCGACATGGCGCTGGTGCCGCTGTCGTATGCGGGCGCCGAACTACCCGAAGTAAACATCGGCCTCATGCCCGGCCTCGTCACCTCCTACGAGCAGGGCTACGCCTGGAAGAACGCCGAAGTCGGCAAGGAGCTGTCGCGCATCCTCGCTGAAAACGGCATCGTCATCGTCAGCTGGATCTGGCAGGCCGGCGGCGTCGCTTCGCGCACCAAGGCGATCGTCGATCCCGAGGACGTCCGTGGCCTGAAGGTGCGCGGCGGCTCGCGCGAGATGGATCTCATCCTCAAGGAAGCCGGGGCCAATGTCGTCACGGTGCCGTCCGACGAGATCTACAAGGGCATGCGCACCGGGACCATGGATGCGGCGCTGACCTCGTCGACTTCGCTGATCTCCTTCCGCCTGCAGGAGGTGTCGAAGTCGCTGACTACGGGGCGCGGCGGCGCATACTGGTTCATGTTCGAGCCGCTGCTGATGTCGAAGGCCGTGTTCGATCGCCTCTCGAAGGAGCAGCAGGCAGCGGTGATGGCAGTGGGCGCGGACCTCGAGAGCTTCGCGCGCAAGGCTGCCCAGGCCGACGATGCGGCGGTTGCGGCAGTCTACCAGCGCGCCGGCGCGCGCGTGGTGGACCTGAACGCGGAATCGCTGAAGAAGTGGCAGGACGTGGCGCGTGAAACGGCGTGGAAGGATTATGCCGAGCACAATGCCAACTGCGCCAATTTGCTGGCGCTGGCGGAGAAGACGATAACGTAAGGGGTTTGCTTGCAAAATGGGGTTCCCGCGTGCGCGGGAACGACGGCTTATCGCTGGTCCGTCGTTCTCGCGCAGGCGGGAACCCCATTTGATTTTGACTTCAGCCGCCCGTCACCGGCGGGAAAAATGCAACTTCGCCACCGTCAAGGACTTCGGTCTCCGGCTCACACATCACATGATTGAAGGCCATGCGCAACGCACGGCCGTGCGACAGCGTCTCGGACCACACGCCGCCACGCGCAAGGAGGAAATCGCGCACGGCACCGACCGTCCTCACATCATCGGGCAGATCCACGCTTTCGGCCGACACGCCAAGCGCCTCGCGCACACTCGCAAAAAATCGCAGCTTGATCTTCATTGCTGTCCTAGTGCTGCAGTTCGGCGAACGGGATAAAGCGAACCATCTCGCCCTTCGCGATCGGATGGCCCGGCGGATTGTCGATCACGCCATCACCCCACACCGTCGACGTGAGCACGCCCGAGCCCTGGTTGGGAAACAGGTCCAGCCCGCCCTCCGCATTGACACGCGCGCGCAGGAACTCGTTGCGGCGATCCGCCTTCGGCCAATCGAAATCCGCGCGCATCGGATACGCGCGCGGTTCGACGCTACCCGACACGCCCTGCAAACGCAGCAGGAAGGGTCGCACGAACAGCAGGAAAGTGATGAAGCTCGACACCGGATTGCCCGGCAGGCCAAGGAAGAAGGCGGCGCCGACCTCACCGAACGCCAGCGGCTTGCCCGGCTTGACGGCGATCTGCCACATGTTCAGGCGGCCTTCCGCTTCCACGGCCGGCTTGATATGGTCTTCGTCGCCGACGGAGACACCGCCGGAGGTGATAATCAGGTCGTGCCCACGCGCCGCATCGCGCAGCGTGGCACGCGTCGCCTCCAGCGAATCCGGCACGATGCCGAAGTCGGTGATCTCGCAGCCGAAATTCTCGAGCAAGCCGCGCAGCGTGAAGCGATTGGAGTTGTAGATCGCGCCCGGCGCCAGCGGCTCGCCCGGCATCGCCAGCTCGTCGCCGGTGAAAAACACGGCCACGCGCAGGCGACGGCGCACCGTCACGTTCGCTTGGCCAACCGATGCCGCCAGGCCCAGCTCCTGCGCACGCAGGCGCGTACCTGCCGGCAGGATCACCGAGCCGTCGACGATATCTTCGCCGCGCCGGCGGATCCACTCGCCCGATTGCGGCGCGTGGCGAATGACGACGCTGTCGCCGTCCGCCTCGCACTGCTCCTGCATCACCACCGCGTCGGCGCCCTCGGGAATCAGCGCGCCTGTGAAGATGCGGGCCGCGGTGCCCGGCTGCAGCGGCTGGCCGACGTGGCCGGCCGGGATGCGCTGGGCGACCGTAAGGCGCGCGCTGCCGCTCGTGCAATCCTCTGCGCGCACCGCATAACCATCCATCTGCGTGTTGTCGGCGCCGGGCACGTCGAGCGTCGAAGTCTGGTCGGTAGCCAGCACGCGGCCGTTGGCGTCCAGCGTCCGAATCACTTCGATCTCATCGACCGGCCGCGCGGCGGCGAGCAGGAAGTCGAGCGCCTCGCGCACGGACAGCATCGGCTTGCGGACGGGTTGGTCGGCCATGGTCACAGTCCAGTGTGGGTGGCGATGTAGTTCTTCATGTCGTCGACGTCTGCATGCATCACCACGAACTTCTGCGGCAGCGCCTCGATGTTCTCGAAGCCCGCGGGACGCTCGGCATTGCGGCCCAGCGCTTCCAGAATCGTTTCGTTGAACTTGGCCGCCAGTGCGGTTTCGAGCACGATCATCGGCACGCCCGGACGCACATGCTCGCGCGCGACCTTGACGCCGTCGGCGGTATGGGTGTCGAGCGTCAGGCCGGTCTTCTCGAAAACGTCGCGGATCGTGGCGAGGCGATCGGCGTGGACCGATTTGCCCGATGCGAAACCGTACTGCGCGGCCTTGGCGAACTCGTCGCCGTCGCTGCCGGGACCGCCGGAGAGGTCGAAGCCGCCCTCGGTGTCGACCTTGCGGAACAGCGCACGCACGCGCTCCGGATCGCGGCCGACGAGGTCGTAGACGAAGCGCTCGAAGTTGGACGCCTTGGAGATGTCCATCGACGGGCTGCTGGTGTGGAAGGTCTCGGCCGATTTGCGCACGCGGTAGACGCCGGTGCGGAAGAATTCGTCGAGCACGTCGTTCTCGTTGGTGGCGACGATCAGCTGGTCGATCGGCAGGCCCATCATGCGGGCGATGTGGCCGGCGCAGATATTGCCGAAGTTCCCCGAGGGGACGGTGAACGAGACCTTCTGCGCATTGTCGGTGGTCGCCGCGAGATAGCCGCGGAAGTAGTAAACGACCTGCGCAACCACGCGCGCCCAGTTGATCGAGTTGACGGTGCCGATCTTGTGGCGAGCCTTGAACGACAGGTCGTTGGATACCGCCTTGACCATGTCCTGGCAATCGTCGAACACCCCTTCGACGGCGATGTTGAAGATGTTCGGGTCCTGCAGGCTGAACATCTGCGCGGTCTGGAAGGCGCTCATCTTCTTGTGCGGCGAGAGCATGAACACGCGGATGCCGCGCTTGCCGCGCATCGCGTATTCGGCGGCGCTGCCGGTGTCGCCGGAGGTGGCGCCGAAGATGTTGAGCTGTTCGTCGTTCCTGGCCAGCGCATACTCGAACAGGTTACCGAGCAGCTGCATCGCCATGTCCTTGAAGGCCAGCGTCGGGCCATTGGACAGGGCCTGCATCACCAGCGTCTTGCCGCCTTCGCTTTCGAGCGTGCGCAGCGGCGTGATGTCGGCGGCGCTGTCGCCGGCGCGCACGTTGCGGTAGACGTCGGCAGTGTAGGTTTTGGCGGTCAGCGCCTTCAGGTCGGCGTCCGGGATGTCGGTGGCGAATTTGCGCAGGATTTCGTAGGCCAGTTCGGCGTACGGGAGCTTGCGCCAGGCGTCAAGTTCGGCGCCGGTGACCTGCGGGTACTCGGCCGGCAGGAACAGGCCGCCGTCGGGTGCGAGGCCGCCAAGGAGGATGTCGGAGAAGGCTTGCGGATTGCGCGCGGACGATTCCGGGGTCGCGCGAGTGGAAACGTAGTGCATAGGTAGCGGATCGGGTGGGGAGGCTCGGGTCGAGGGATATTATAGTCCGAGCCGGAAATCCGTACTGATCTGCTAATTTTCGCCGGTGCCGGCAAAAAAACCGACCGTCGTCCTCGCGAAGGCGGGGACCCCGTTTTGCGTGCCGGCCACTGGCGCGAGCTTTGTGGTGTGCTCAGAAATGGGATTCCCGCCTTCGCGGGAACGACGGGCTGTTTTATTGTGGTGTGCCTGAAAATGGGGTTCCCGCCTTCGCGGGAACGACGGGGTGTTGGAGGGTGTTGGGCGATCAGCAGGCCGCGTGATTGACCGTCACCACGTGAATCGCGAGGCCGCCCAGCGAGGTCTCCTTGTACTTGGCCTGCATGTCGTATCCGGTCTGGCGCATCGTTTCGATGACGTCGTCGAGGCTGACGAAGTGGGTGCCGTCACCCTTCAGTGCGAGCGAGGCCGCGGTGATCGCCTTGATCGCGCCCATGCCGTTGCGCTCGATGCAGGGGATCTGCACCAGGCCGCCGATCGGGTCGCACGTCATGCCGAGGTGGTGCTCGATGCCGATTTCGGCCGCGTTCTCGATCTGCTCGTTGGTGCCGCCGAGTGCCGCCACCAATCCCGCCGCCGCCATCGCGCAAGCCACGCCGACTTCGCCCTGGCAGCCAATTTCGGCGCCGGAGATCGATGCGTTCCGCTTGCACAGCATCCCGATCGCGGCAGCCGTCAGCAGGAAGCTGCGGATGCCGGCCGCCGGATCGCTCGGGCGGCAGTCTTCGGCGTAGTAGCGCAGCACCGCCGGGATGATGCCGGCCGCGCCGTTGGTCGGCGCCGTGACCACGCGGCCGCCAGCGGCGTTTTCTTCATTGACCGCCATCGCGAACAGGCTCACGTGATTGAGCGCGTCGTGCGGCAAAGTGTTGCGGCGCTGGCCGGACGACTCGGCGTCCTGTTCCTGCTTCCACAGCAAGGCGGCGCGGCGCTTGACGTTCAGGCCACCTGGCAATTGGCCGCTGGTGACCAGGCCATGCGCGATACAGTCGCGCATCACGCGCCAGATGCGGTCCAGGCCAGCGTCCAGCTCCTCTTCGCTCATGCGGGCGCACTCGTTCGCGCGCAGCATGTGCGGGATCGTCATGCCGTTGGCCTTGCCGAGCGCGAGCAACTGGCTCATGGTATCGAAGGGATACGGCACATGCACGGACGGCGCATCGGCGGAGGCCTGGCTGTCGCCCGCGGCCGTGATGAAGCCGCCGCCTACCGAGAAGTAGACTTTTTCGATCTCGCGACCGTCCGCGAAGCGCAGCACGAAGCGCATGCCGTTCGGGTGTTCGGGCATGGTTTCGGTCTTGTGCCAGACGAGGTTCGTCCTGGCCGAAAACGGGACTTCCTTCACGCCGAGCAGCGCGAGCCTGCCGTCCAGTTCAGCTTCGTCGAGCTTGTCCTCGACCGCATCAGGGTCGACGCCCTGCGGGGTTTCGCCCATCAGGCCGAGGATCACGGCCTTGTCGGTGGCGTGGCCGACCCCGGTCAGCGCGAGCGATCCGTACAGGTGCGCTTCGACGGCGACCGCGTCGTCCAGCGGCCCGGCCTCGAGCAGGAAGCGGCGCGCGGCCACCATCGGCCCCACAGTGTGCGAGCTCGATGGTCCGATGCCGATCTTGAAAAGGTCAAATACGCTCATGTCCATGAGCAGTCTCCGGTGATTTTTATTGTAGTAGTTTGCCCCGAGCCACGGGGCCCGGAGAGCGTGATGTTACGCGGCTTCGGTGACGGCGCCAACGTCAATATTTTTCAGCATGTCGGCGACCATTTCGTCCACGCCGATGCGGGCTTTCCAGCCCCAATCCGCGGTAGCGCGGCCGTCGTCCAGGCTTTTCGGCCAGCTGTCGGCGATGGCCTGGCGGCTGTCCGGCTTGTAGGCGATGGCGAATTCCGGCAGCGCGTACTTGATCGCGGCAGCCAGCTCGCGCGGGTTGAACGACACGCCGGCGACGTTGTACGAGGAGCGGATCTTGACCTGTTCGGCCGGCGCTTCCATCAGCTCGATGGTGGCGCGGATCGCGTCCGGCATGTAGATCATCGGCAGCGTGGTCTCGGGACCGAGGAAGCATTCGTAGGTTTCGCCGCGCAGCGCCGAATGGAAGATGGCGATGGCGTAGTCGGTGGTGCCGCCGCCCGGGGGCGACTTGTAGCTGATGATGCCCGGGTAGCGGATGCTGCGCACGTCCACGCCGTACTTGGCATGGTAGTACTCGCACAGGCGTTCGCCGGCCAGCTTGCTGATGCCGTAGATCGTGGTCGGGTCCATGACCGTGTACTGCGGCGTGTCGTTGGCCGGAGTGTTCGGGCCGAAGGCGGCGATCGACGAAGGCCAGAAGATCTTCAGCGGCTTGCCTGCCTCGCCGCGCTCGCGTGCGATCTCGAGGATGTTGAGCAGGCCGTCCATGTTCAGGGTCCAGGCCTTGAGCGGCGCTTTTTCGCCGGTGGCCGACAGCAGCGCGGCCAGCTGGTAGACCTGGGTGATGTCTTCGTCGGCGATCAGTTGCGCCACGCCGGCCTTGTCCAGCACGTCGACCGTGGTGTAGCGCTTGGCGCCGAAGCGGTTGTCGGTGCCGATGTCCGAGGCGATCACGTTGTCCGCGCCGTGCTTCGCGGCGAGTGCGGAGACAAGCTCGCTGCCGATCTGTCCGTTGGCGCCGATGATGAGGATGCGTTCCATTGCGTTTTACCTTGAATGCTTAGTTGTTCTTGATGATGCCGAGTTCGCGGCCGGCCTGCTCGAAGGCGGCCAGCACGCGGTCCAGCTGTTCGCGGGTGTGCGCGGCCGAGACCTGGGTGCGCACGCGCGCCTGCCCCATCGGCACCACCGGGTAGAAGAAGCCGGACAGCAGCACGCCCAGTTCGAACATGCGGGCCGCGAATTTCTGCGCCAGCGGCGCCTCGAACAGCATCACCGGAACCACCGGGTGCGTGCCCGGCTTGATGGTGAAGCCGATGCGCTCGATCTCCTTGCGGAAGTAGGCGGTGTTTTCTTCCAGGCGGTCGCGCAGCTCGGTCGATTTGCCGATGCGGTCCAGCACCGACAGCGAGGCGCCGGCGATCATCGGGGCCAGGGTGTTGGAGAACAGGTAGGGGCGCGACTTCTGGCGCAGGGTCTCGATGACTTCCTTGCGGCCCGAGGTGAAGCCGCCCATCGCGCCGCCGAGCGCCTTGCCGAGCGTGCCGGTGATGATGTCGATCTTGCCGATCACGCCGCAGTGCTCGTGCGTGCCGCGGCCGGTCTTGCCCATGAAGCCGGTGGCATGCGAGTCGTCGACCATGGTCAGCGCGCCGTATTTTTCGGCCAGCGCGACGATCTTGTCCAGCTGGGCGATGGTGCCGTCCATCGAGAACACGCCGTCGGTGACGATGACCTTGTGGCGCTTGCCAGCTTCGGTGGCGGCCTGCAGCTGCTTTTCCAGGTCGGCCATGTCGTTGTTGGCGTAGCGGTAGCGCGCGGCCTTGCACAGGCGGACGCCGTCGATGATCGAAGCGTGGTTCAGGGCGTCGGAGATGATGGCGTCGTTCTCGTCGAACAGCGGCTCGAACACGCCGCCGTTGGCGTCGAAGGCGGCGGCGTAAAGGATGGTGTCTTCGGTGCCGAGGAAGCTTGACAGGGCTTGCTCGAGCTCCTTGTGCACGGTCTGGGTGCCGCAGATGAAGCGCACCGACGACAGGCCGTAGCCGTATTTGGCCAGCGCGGCTTCGGCGGCCTTTTGCGTTTGCTCGTCGCCGGACAGGCCGAGGTAGTTGTTGGCGCACATATTGATCAAGGTGCGGCCGTCCTGGGCCACCACTTCGGCGCCCTGGCGCGATGCCAGCACGCGCTCCGGCTTGAACAGGCCCTGCTCGCGCAGGTTTTCCAGGTTCTGCTGCAGGCCCGTGTAAAACGCTTGATCGCTCATCTCTTTTCCCTCGTCTCGATGCCGGCTTGACCGACGGTTGCCCGATGCTGTACTTTTGCCAAATATTCTTCAAGTTCGACGCATTACCCGCATTCCGCTATGTCGAACACAAATTCAATATAATGGATATTACGCCCGACCGTTGAACTTGGCAAGAGTTCTTCAGGCTAGCAGATATAGATAATTGCAGTCGCCCATGAAAACACCCGTCAATACCAATTCCCCACCTGAAGTCGGTGCCACCCTGCAACGCCTGCGCCTCGAGCGCGGACTGACGCTGGAGGACTTGTCGCGCATCGCCGGCGTGTCGAAGTCAATGCTGTCGCAGATCGAGCGGGAGAAAGCCAACCCGACCATTGCGATTACCTGGCGGCTGTCCAATGCGCTCGGTGTGGGGATCGGGGAATTGCTCGCGGCTGAGCCGCGCGACGTCGATACGATCCGGGTGCTGGAGGCGCACGAGACGCCTACCCTGCCCGGCCAGCATGCCGGTTATGTGCTGCGCATCCTGGGGCCGATGGAGTTGGCGGGCAAGTACGAGTGGTATGAGCTGACGCTGGCGCCGGGCGGCGAACTGGCCTCACAGGCGCATGATCCGGGGACCAATGAGCACCTGACCGTGCTGCACGGGGCGCTCGAAGTCGAGGTCGGGGCCAGCAAGCGCAAAGTCAAGATGGGGGCGACGGCACGGTATCCGGCGGATCAGGATCATGTGATCCGGAATCTGGGGAAGACGGAGGCGAAGGGGTACCTGGTGGTGGTGCATCGGTGAGCGGGGTGCGCACCAGTTAATACCTGTTACTTGACGACGTCGTCCCCGCGAAGGCGGGGACCCATGCTGCGCTTGCGTGTACGCGGCAGTCGCGCGGCGACGCTCAGTGTCCATGGGTCCCCGCCTCCGCGGGGACGACGTGCTAATACTTAGAGCGACATCCCGAGGTTCTTCACCAGGAAGCCCCAACGGTCCGCCACCTCCTCGATCTGCTTGGTGGTCGGCTTCCCAGCGCCGTGGCCCGCCTTGGTGTCGATGCGGATGATCACCGGCGCGCTGCTGCCTTGCGCCGCCTGCAGTGTCGACGCGAACTTGAAGCTGTGCGCCGGCACCACGCGGTCGTCGTGGTCGGCCGTGGTCACCATCGTCGCCGGATAGCAGGTGCCCGCCTTGATGTTGTGCAGCGGCGAGTACTTGACCAGCGCCTTGAATTCGTCAGCGTTGTCCGACGAGCCGTAATCCGAGGTCCAGGCCCAGCCGATCGTGAACTTGTGGAAGCGCAGCATGTCCATCACGCCCACTTGCGGGATCGCGGCGCGGAACAGTTCCGGACGCTGCGTCATGGTCGCACCGACCAGCAGGCCGCCGTTGCTGCCGCCACCGATCGCAAGTTTCTGCGGCGAGGTCACCTTGTTGGAGATCAGCCACTCGGCCGCGCCGATGAAGTCGTCGAACACGTTCTGCTTCTGCAGCTTGGTGCCGGCCATGTGCCAGGCTTCGCCGTACTCGCCGCCGCCGCGCAGGTTAGGCACCGCGTAGACGCCGCCCATTTCCATCCAGGCCAGGTTGGCCGGCGAGAATGCCGGGGTCAGCGAGATGTTGAAGCCGCCGTAACCGTACAGATAGGTCGGGTTGCTGCCGTCCATCTTCAGGCCCTTCTTCGACACGATGAACATCGGCACACGGGTGCCGTCGCGGCTCGTGTAGAACACCTGGCGGGTGTCGAAATCGTCCGGGTTGAAGGCCACTTTCGGCTGGCGGAAGATGGTCGATTTGCCGGTCTTCATGTCGACGCGGTAGATCGTGGTCGGCGTGGTGAAACCGGTGAACGAGAAGAAGGTCTCGGTGTCGCCGCGCTTGCCGCCGAAGCCGGCCGCCGATCCGATGCCCGGCAGCGTGATCTCGTGCAGTTGCTTGCCCTTCAGGTCCATGACCTTCACGACGCTGCGCGCATCCTTCAGGTACTCGACCACGAGCTGGTTGTTCAGCATCTTGGCGGAGACCAGGGTGTCCTGGCCTTCCGGCACGATCTGCGTCCAGTTCGCCTCGGCCGGCTTACGGGTGTCGATCGCGACGATGCGCTGGCGCGGGGCGTTGCGGTCGGTGACGAAGTAGAACACCGGGCCGATGTTGTCGATGAACTCGTAGGCGGCGTCGAAGTTGTCGATCAGGGGCTCGACCTTGGCGTTCGGCTTGTCCAGGTCCTTGTAGAAGATGCGGTATTTGTGGGCGGTGCCCTTGGTCGCGGTGATCAGCAGGTAGCGGCCGTCGTCGGTCGTGTTGCCGCCGAAGCCCCATTCCTTTTGGTCCGGACGGTCGTAGACGAGGGTGTCGGCGCTTTGATCGGTGCCGATGCGGTGGTAATACAGCTTCTGGAAGTAATTGACGTCGGCCAGCTTGGTCGCTTCCTTCGGCTCGTCGTAGCGGCTGTAGAAAAAGCCCTTGCCATCGTGAGTCCAGGCGGTTTGCGAGAACTTGACCCACTTGATGTGGTCGCTCAGGTCCTTGCCGGTGTCGATGTCGCGCACCTTCCACTCGTTCCAGTCGGAGCCGGAGGCGGCGGTGCCGTAGGCGAGCAGCTTGCCGTTCGGGCTTACCGCGATTCCGGCCAGGGCGACGGTGCCATCGGCGGCCAGGCTATTGGGGTCGAGCAGCATGCGCGGCTGTTCGTTCAGGGATTTCATCGTGTACAGCACCGCCTGGTTCTGCAGGCCGTCGTTGCGGCTGTAGAAGTAGCGGCCGCCTTCGCGGAAGGGCACCGAGTAGCGCTCGAAGTTCCACAGCTGGGTCAGGCGATTGCGGATCGCGTCGCGCTGCGGGATCGTCGACAGGTAGGCTTGCGTGACCTTGTTTTCCGCTTCGACCCAGGCGTGGGTGTCGGCGCTGTTCGCGTCTTCCAGCCAGCGGTAGGGGTCGGCGATATTGGTGCCATGGTAGTTGTCGGTCTGGTCGACTTTCTTGACGACCGGGTAGGTCAGCGGTTCGCCGTAGGCCGGGCAGGTTTGCGCGGTGGCGGCGCCGGCGCCAACGGCCGCGATCAGGCCGGCTACGACGGAAGCGTGTCTCAGGTGCATATTCTTCTCTTTCTCGTGGAATGATGGGTAATGCCGCTGGGCATGATAGCGCGAAATCTCGCTAGCGGGGATTGGACCGCGGCTGGCCAACAAATGTTTGTTGAACCAACATTTGTTGGCGAGGGAGGGATCAGTCGGGCCGGCGTTCAAGGCGGCGGTGCGCCAGCTGCCAGTCGCGCGACATGTCCAGCGCCCAGCCGATTTCCGCCGCAGACAGGCGACGCGCGACGATGCTCTTGTTGGTGCTGGCGGTTTCGTCGCCGGCCTCGGCGGCCAGCAGCATCCACATATAGGAACGCACCTTGTCGCGCCCGACACCACGGCCGCTGCCGTACATGCCGCCGAGGTTGTACTGGGCCAGCGCATGCCCCTGCTCGGCCGCCCGCTCGTACCAGAACACGGCCATGGCATCGTCGTGCTGGATGCCTTGCCCGTTGGCGTACATCACCCCGAGATTGTTCTGGGCGCTGGCATCGCCCTGCTCGGCGGCCAGGCGGTACCAGTAGGCCGCCTCTTCGTCGTCGCGGGCCACACCCTGCCCATTGGCGTAGATGACGCCAAGATTGAACTGGGCATTGGCCGCACCCTGTTCTGCCGCGCGGCGATACCAGTCCAGCGCGCGCAGCGGGTCGCGCGCGGTACCGACGCCGTTGGCGTACATATTGCCGAGGTTGTACTGCGCCAGCACATGGCCCTGGTCGGCGGCGCGCAAGTACCAGGTGAACGCCCGTGCCTCGTCGCGCTCGACGCCTTCGCCATTGGCCAGCATGAGGGCCAGCGAAAATTGCGCGTCGGGGTCGCCCTGCTCGCCGGCGCGCTGCAGCCAGGCGTAGGCACGCAGCCGGTCCGGCTTGACGCCCTGGCCTTCGCCGTAGGCCAGGCCGAGCTGGCGCTGCGCCACCGGGTCGCCCTGGGCGGCCGCTTGCCGGAACCAGCACAGGGCTTGCACGTCGTTGCCCTCGACACCCTGCCCGCGCTTGTACATCAGGCCGAGATTGAGCTGGGCCTGGGCATTGCCCTGCACGGCGGCCTTGCGAAACCAGGCCATGGCCAGCGGGAAATTGATGGCCGCGCCGATGCCGTGCAGATAGCATTCGGCCAGCAAGACCTGCGCGCTGGCCACGCCCTGCTCCGCCGCGCGGTAGAACCACGCCAGCGCCAGTTCGGCATTGGCGGCCAGACCGCGGCCCTTTTTATACATCTGCCCGAGATTCTGCTGGGCGGATGCATCGCCCTGCTCCGCCGCGCGCCGGAACCAATACGCTGCTTCGTTGTCGTTTTGCTCGGTGCCGCGGCCGTTGTAGTACATGGCGCCAAGATGGTTCTGCGCGAACGCGATGCCCTGGCGCGCGGACTTGCGCAAGCATTGGAAGGCGCGGGCGTCGTCGCGTTCGATGCCGTCGCCCCGCTTGTACATGAGGCCGAGGTTGAACTGCGCGTAAGGATCTCCCTGCTCAGCCGCCTGGCGGAACCAGACGTAGGCCTGGTGTGAAGCTTCGCGAGAGACGTTTTGGCGATTCATCTGTTCCTCCGGCGCAAAGCCGTTGAAAACGCGAAAAATGTCGCACCATCGGGCCGAGCGGCCTGAAGACTATTGATAAAATTCTAAGTGGGCGGATATGCATGGAGCTTGACCGCGCACAATCGTACCGACCCACCGCGCATAAAAAATCCGCTGGCTTGCGGCGGATATTGGAAGGGATTGCCTTGGCTCAGGCGGCCGGTGCGGTGTTTCGTTCTGCCACGTATTTGCCCAGCCAGGTCGGCACCTTCGCCGCGGCAAGCTTGTTCACGGAGGCCAGCATGGCCGGCTCGATCCGCGGCAGGCCGTATTCCTTGCCGAGGTGACGGCCAATATGGATCAGCACCTCGGCCGCCACTTCGGCATCGGCCTCGGCGCGGTGGGCGGCGCTGCGAAAGCGGATGCCAAGCCGCCCCGACAGCTGGGCCAGCTTATAACTCGGCAATCCGGGAAACACGCGGCGCGACAGCTTGAGCGAGCAGACCAGATGGGCATGGCCGCAACGCCGGTCCAACCGTTCGCCCTCGGCCACGAGGAATTTCTCGTCGAAGCTGGCATTGTGCGCGGCCAGCGTGTCGCCACCGATGAAATCGATCAGGCGCGGCACCACCTCGCTGGCCGGCGGCGCGCGGTCGACCATGTCCTGCGAGATCCCGGTGAGCGCCGTGATGAAGGACGGGATGCGCACACCGCAATTGACCAGGGACACGTAGCGGTCCTCGACGCGCCCGCCGACGATGCGCAGGGCGGCCACTTCCGTGATGCGGTCGCCCATCGCCGGCGACAGGCCGGTGGTCTCGAAGTCGAGCATGACGATCGGGCGGTCGA
>JAEWEK010000399.1 GCA_023389425.1 Pseudomonadota bacterium
TGGTCTCCGTTCCCTTCCAGGTCGGCCACATCCAGGCCAACCTGTGGAATCCGGGCGAAATCGTATTCTGCTGGGAGACCGGCGGCAAGGCGCCACAGCGCACATGGACCGTGCAGGCCGACGGCAGCGGACTGCGCCCGCTGTATCCGGAAGCGCCCTACGAGTGGGTGACGCACGAGGCGGTCATTTCGAAGGACGAGGTAGCGCTGGCCATCCTCGGCCACCGGCAGATCCCGGGCGCCCCGGCCTCGGTGCAGGAAGCGAAGACCGGCTGGGAAGGCGCCAATCCGGGCCACGACGATGGCTGGGGCGTGACCGGCACCCGCGAAAAGCCGAGCGGCCTGGCGATCGTCAACCTGCGCACGCGCCAGACCCAGATCGTCGGACAGACGCCGTCCGGCAGCGGTTTCTGGCACGTCCATGGATCGCCCGACGGGCGCTGGGCCGTGGGTGACGACTTCTCGCGCAGCGTCTACCTGATCGACCGCGCCAGCCACGAAATGAAGATGCTCACCACCGGCCACAAGACCACGGCCGCCGACCATCCGCATCCCACCTTCAAGCCGGACGGCAGCGCGATCGAGATCGAGTCGGCGATGCTGTCGGAAGACGGGCGCACCATGAACATCTGCATCGTACCCGTGCCGGAAGACTGGCTCAAGCGCGGCAAGTGAGCGCCGCGAAGCGCTCAGTCAAGCTTCTCGATGCTGACGTTGCGCAGCTCGTAGGGTGTACCCTCGAGCTGGAAGCCGACGCGGCCCGCGGCAGGTTCGGAGCGCGTGACCCGGTTCTGCGCCACGCCGTTGATGCTGACGTCGATGGCGCCGTCGCGGCACACCACGTCGATACTGTTCCATTCGCCGGCCGGCTGTTCGCTGTCCGGCGCGGTGTGTCCCTTGATCGGGGGGTAGGCGCCGGGCGCCGTCGTCAGCGGCTCGGCGAAGCGCGCGCCGGCCATGGGCAGCAGATCGCCGACAAATCCGTGCTTGGTCTGCACCTGCTGGCTGAGCGGCCACACGCCATCCTTCGGTCCCGATGCGATATGCAGCAGCACGCCGCTGTTGCCGGGCTTGCCGGGCCAGCGGTACTCGACGTGCAGGCGGTAGTTGCCGTAGGTTTCACGCGACGCCAGGAAGCCGGAGGGCTTGCCGGCCGCCGCGATCACGCCGTCCGGGCGCTGCACGAACACCTCGGACAGGGCCGCCGGCGTCGCCGTGACGAGCTCGAAGCCATCGAAATCGCGGCCATTGAACAGCGGTCCTGCGCCAGCGCAGCCTGCGGAAAGCGCCAGCACGGCCACCAGGGAAAGCTTTACCATATCGCGCCTGTTTGATGTGTGATGAAAAATGGCGGATCGCGCCGCGATGGCCGCGCCACGTTCACGGCAGGTGGAACATCTGCGTGAGCGGCCATTCGCGCGGCCGCTTGCTCGGCTCGACCTCCATCAGGTCGGCCATGTAGTCCCACCATCGCTTCATCACCGGCTGCTCCGGCAGCAAGGCGGCCTGGTGGTCGGGCCACAGCTTGAGCACCGCGAACAGATGCAGCGTCTCCTCGTCAAGGAAGATCGAGTAGTCGTAAATGCCGGCGTCGCGCAGGGTGCGCGACAGCTCCGGCCAGATCTCGTCGTGGCGGCGCCGGTACTCATCGACTGTACCCGGCTTGAGCTTCATGCGGAACGCGCGGCCGTTCATCGCCTGGCTCCCTGCGCCATCGCCTTCAGTTCCGCCGCCGCCAGCATGAAGCCGCCCACGCCGTAATCGAAGCTCGACGTGGGCCGGTAGAATGCCGGCTCGGCCCCGGTCTGCTGGATGTTCCCGAGGCGGCCGTCGGCATACACATTGCGCAGCAGGCCGGCCCATGCCCTGGCGATCACCGGCCGGTAACGCGCCGCGTCCAGAAGGCCGTGATTGACGCCATAGGCCATCGCGTACACGAACAGCGCCGAACCGGAGGTCTCGGGCAGCGGATAAGTCTTCGGGTCGAGCAGGCCTGCATGCCACAAGCCGTCCGGCCCCTGCAGGCCGGCGATCCGCTCGGACATCTCGCGCAGCTGCTGGACGTAAAAGGCGCGCTGCGGATCATCCTGCGGCACGTAGTCGAGGATGCGCGCGAGACCGCCCATCACCCAGCCCTCGCCGCGCGACCAGAAGACCTTCTGGCCGTTGGGCTCGCGCTTGCCGATGTAGCCGGCGTCGCGCGCATACAGGTGCTCTTCCTTGTCGTACAGGACGTCGTAGGTGCGCTTCCAGTTCAGGTGCACGTAGTCGAGGTATTTGCGTTCGCCCGTCGCCTTGTACATCCTGGCCCACACCGGCGGCGCCATGAACAGCGCATCGCACCACCACCACGGAATGCGCGCGTCGTTTGGCCTGAGCGTCGCCAGCGGCAGCAGGTCGTCCAGCTCGGCGCGGGTCAGGCGGATGTCCGACGGGCGCTTGTCGATGAAATACAGGTCGAGATAGGTCTGGCCGACCGACAGGTCGTCCGCATTCGGCAGGCGGTCGCGCAGCTGGAAGTCGAACTTGCGCGCCATCTCGAGCATGGCGTTGCGGTATTTGGGGTCGCCCGTCGCTTCCGACGCCGCCATGAAACCGGTGTACATCACGCTTTCGGTCCAGATGCGCGAAAAATACGGTTGCGATCGCGCCAGCTGCCAGTCGGCGACCCTGCGCAAGGCCTTGTCGATGGCGGCCGGCTCGATTGCGGCCGACAGGTCGCTCGCGTACGGGCCCGCGTCGGCGGGGGCGTCGCCGAAATGGCGCGAGGTGTCCTTGTCGATGATCGCCTGCATGGCCGGCGTCGGCAGCGGATACTCCTGCGCCAGCGCCGGCACCGCGGCCGCCAGCGCGAGGGCGATGATGGACGTGCGCATCATGATTTGTCCTGCTCCTCGAAACTCTTCTTCATCGGGTCAGCCTTCGCGCGCGGCGCTCGGACCACGAAGCTGCCTTCGGGCAGGCCGCTCACGCTGCTGTTCTTGCCGACTTCGACCGGGGCGCCGGACGGCAGCCGCAGGCGGGTGTCGCTGAAGCGCCAGTCCTGCGCGTCGTTGATATGGCCGCCCTTCTGCGCTTCAATGTCCAGGTTGTGGAACTGGAAGCGCTGCAGCGGCGCTTGCGGATAGCCGTCGACCTCGAACGCGGTCCTGGCGCCGGTGGCCTTGATGTTCCATACCTTCACGTCATGGAAGCGGGCGATGCCCTTCTCCGCCGGCACCCTGGTCGCCAGCACATGCCAGTAGGCCGGGACATTCTTCTCGGCCGCCGGGATCTCGGCATAGCTGTAGGCCGGATTCCAGTTCATCGTCACCCGCATCACGACCGGCGAGCCCTCGATGGTGAAGTCGTGCAGGCGCAGGTTCTCGCCCCAGCCGCCGCGCGTGTGCGCCGACTTGAACAGGATCCCGACCGGCACCTTCTGCTCGACCATGATGTTGTAGGCCTCGATGTTGCGGAAGCCGCCCGAGGTCTCGCTGCCGAAGGTGAAGCCGGCCGCGCCGTCGCGCACGATGGAGTCGCGCACCACCACGTCCTCGGTCGGGCGCGCCACACGCAGGCCGTCCGAATCGCGTCCGGCCTTCATCACCAGCGCGTCGTCGTTGACGGCGATGTCGGCGTGCGCCACCAGCACCTTGCGCGAGGAATCGATGTCGATGCCATCGGTGGAAGGCCCGCGCCCGCCCTCGTTGTTGCGGATCGTGACGCCGTCCACCGTCACGCCTTCTGAATAGCAGATGTGCATGGTCCAGAAGCCGGAGCGGCGCATCAGCAGGCCGCCGCCGATCGTCACGTCGTGCGCGTCGAACACCTGCACCAGGCGCGGGCGGCGCGCATCGTAATCCGAAGCCCAGCGCAGCCCGCGCGGCTCATATTCCTTGCGCAGGTTCCAGTAGCTGTCCCAGAACACCTTGCCGTCGCCGTCGATAGTGCCTTCGCCGGTGATCGTCGCCTTGTCCTGCCGATAGACGTTGACCAGCGCGGCCGGCCAGCTCATCTCGATGCCGGCGATCCGGGTCGGCATCATCGGGTAGTCCTTGATGTCCTGCGAACCGAGGATGGTCACGCCCTTGTCCAGTCGGAGCGTGACGCCGGACTTGACGAAGATCGATCCGCTCAGGTAGGTCCCGGCCGGGAACACCACGGTGCCACCCTCGCGCGCGGCGGCGTCGATCGCCTTCTGGATCGCGGCCGTGTTCATGGTGCTGCCGTCGCCCCTGGCGCCGTAGCTGGCGGCGTTGAAATCGGCGGCCGATGCGCCGCCTGCGCCAAGGGCCAGCGCCACGGCCAGGGCGGCCGCGCGTAATGTCGTCGTCATCACAGGATTTTTTCTCCAATCAGTTTGACAGGGCCGAGGATGCCCGAGGGTTGCGGCGCGATCAGCTGGGTGTCCTGCGGCTCGAAGCGCTTGCCGTAGCGGCCCCACAGCAGGCGGTAGTCGGGCAAGGCGTGGCCGGCCAGCACGTTCAGGGCGAGGTTGCCGACCCGGACTTCGATCTGGTTGGCGCCCGCGACCAGCAGCGAACTGACGTCGACCGCGTAGGGCGGATGCCACAGCGCGCCGGCGCGCTTGCCGTTCACGTAGACCTGGGCGGCCTCGCGCACCGGGCTGTCGAGCATGGCGCGCATGCCGGCCGGGACCTTCGGCGTGTTGTCCAGCGGCGTGCCCTGGCCGAAGTCGAGCATGATGCGGCGACCCGCGACCTGGTCGGCAGCGAGGTTCACGTCCTTCGAATACACGGCCACGCCGGAGAAGTAGCGGGTGGCCTCGTCATCCGTCCACGAGCGCAGCTTGTGCATCTGCACCGCCGGCCCCTTGCCGAAGCTGACCTTCCAGTCCTGGCCCAGGTCCGCCAGCACGACCGGCGCATCCAGTCGCTGCGGCTCGGCGGCAGCCAGTGGCTTGTCGGAGAAGACCAGCACGCGCGACTGGTACGGCGCCAGCTTGAGCTGGGGGGCAGGTTCGGCGCGCACCAGCTTGCCGGTATCGGGGTCCAGCCATGCCGCGTACGGGCGCCTGGAGCCGAAGCTGGCGCCGGCGCTGACGTCGTGGTTGCTGGTGTTGGCGACGAAATAGATGTCGGCGTCGGCCAGCTTGCGGCGCACGAAGCCGACGTCCGACACGGCGGCCGACAACTTCAGGTCCGGCGCCAGCATCGCGGCCAGCGCGGCGCCGAGTGCGGCGTCGTCGCGCACCAGCACCACGTTCGGGCCGGACGCGAACAGCGCTTCGGCGGCCTGGCGCACCTGCTCCGACTGGCGCTGCGCATCCAGCAGGCCCGGAGCCAGCGAGGGTTTGCCGCCGACGGCGATGATCTTGCCGCCGCCGCGCACGTAGTCGGCCAGGCGCGCCATCACGGCGGGCGCGAGGCGGGTCACGTGCGGCATCACCAGCACCGGGTGATGCAGTCCCAGCGCGACGATCGAATCGGCGTCCACGTAGTCGAGGTTATGGCCGGCGTCCAGGATCTGCGCGGTCAGTTCCGGCGTCACGTATTTGTTCATGTGGCCGGACAGCGTCACCTTGCCCGGCTCCGTCGCCGCGTACACATCGTCGTTCGGCAGCAGCACCGCGACCTGGTTGGCCGGTTCGCCCTGGCGCATCAGGTAGCTCATGCGGGTCAGGTAGCCGGTCAGGTCCGGCATCACGTTCCACCACGGGTTGTGGTCGTTGAATACGGCGGCCGCATAGAACGAATAGCCCGGCTCCACGGTGCCCGGCGGCGTGTACGGCCAGCCGTGGCCGACGAACTGGTTGACGCCTTCCAGCAGCATGCGGTCGGCCTCGGCCTTCATGTCCAGCGGCGTGGCGCTGAAGGCCGGCGAATGCAGCCAGGTCCAGGTCTCGGCCGAGATCACCGGCTTGCCGTACAGGTGGCCGGCCGACGTGGCCAGGCGGGTGAAGGAGAACTGGCGGAACTGCGGGCCCTCGCCCTCGGGAAGCGCAACCAAACGGTTGCTTGATAGCGAGACCGCCGGTTCGCCGTAGGTCTGCGAGCGGAAGCGCGTCTTGTGCGCCTTGGCCCAGGCGTCGATGCGGGCCAGGTAGCGCTCGTCGGCGAGCTCGGTCTGGGTCCTGACCCAGTCATGGCGCACGCCGGCCGCCGCCTCGCCGCTGCCGGTCCACAGCTGCGGCAGGTAGGGCGTCAGCTCGTAGCCGCGGCGCTTGCGGAACTGCTCGAGGAAATCGTCGGTCCAGTCGGTGCCGTACACTTCCAGGCTGTCCGAGAACACCGCGTACGGCGGCTGGTCGCCGAAGGCCTTCATCAGCGGCCCGGCGACCGTTTTCAGGTGATGGTCGACCGCCTTTTCGCTCAGGTGGTCGAGCACGAAACCGTCCGCGTCCAGCGCCGCGCGCTTGACCTGCTGGCCGGTGCGGCTGGCGATGAAGCATACGGCCACCCGCGACTGCGCGGCCGGCGCGATCGCGACGCGGCCGTTGACGGGGGCGCCGGGGGCAGCCTGCGCCAGGAGGCTCGCGTCATAGCGCGCGCCCTGCCCTTCGCCGGTGAACACGGCGACCAGCTTCTCGCCGTCCATCACGGCCGGCAGCGCATACGACGCGGCGTTGGCCGGAATGTCGACGGTGGCCATGCGCAGGCGCGAGGCCGCCATGTCCACGCCGATATGCGGCCCGCCGTAGGGCCAGCCGCTGGCCAGCGTCATGTCGACGCGCAGGCCGTTGGCGCGCCCGGTGCGGTTGGCGAAGGAGACGGCGTCGAGGAACTCCTTCGACAGGTAAGCGACGTTCTTGATGGCGCGCGCCGCATCGTCCAGTTCCATCGGGTATACCGGCTGGATCTCGAAGCCGCCGAAGCCGCCGGACTTCATCGCGCGGATTTCACGCTCCAGCTCGGGCTTGGTGACGGCCGGGCCGAACCACCACCAGCGCATCATCGGCCGCGCCTCGGGCGGCGGCGATGCCAGGTGGGCGGCAACCGTGGCAAAGGACTCGGGGGCGGCGTGCGCGGCGCCGGCATGGAGCAAGGCGGCCGCGGCACAGATAGCCAGCGGCCTGCGCGTGAAGCGCGTGGTCATACGTTTCTCCCGGATGGCCGCGCGCCCCGCCCCGC
>JAEWEK010000008.1 GCA_023389425.1 Pseudomonadota bacterium
CCGGGGGGGGGGCCGGTCGTGCTAGCGCAAGCCGATTGCACGACTGTGTGGGACTGGCGCACAATGAGCTGATCGCCAGCGCTATCATGCCTGCTTATGAACATCGTTTCCCGGGGCAAGTCGCCGACGTGGAAACGGGGTTGTTTTACAACTACTTCCGGGATTATGATTCACAAACTAGATAGGATATTGAATCCGATCCGATTGGATTGGATGAGGGAATTAATACGTATGTCTATGTATCCAATAACCCATTAACTGCTTTCGATCCAACCGGGTTGATTCAGCATAATTCCGGACAATGAAGGCGAATCAAGCCCGGCATCCAATTCTTCGAGTGCTGCCGCAAAAGCAGCCAGCGGAGCCACGATAGGTACCATACTTTACTGGGTCATAAGTGAAGGCTCGAGGTTGTTTCCGCTAAGAGACCTAGTGCCTGTGCCTTGAGATTTCCAATCATCAGAAGCAATAGAGATTAACTTATGGCGATCCTTCAAAATATTGAACTGCATGATGCTCTTCTGAAGAGTATGAATGTTGAATATAAATTAAATAAATTAATAATTGAGTTGGATTTTTACGAGAATAGCAATGATACTCATAGAAAGGCCGCATCTATCATTTTTGATGGAGTTAAATCGCTTAATGGTGTTTGCAATCTTGAAAGGCTGCAAGATAATGCAAAGGCCGGTAACGTAAATTACTGGGTTCCGGGCCAGGCCGGCGATACAACTTACGTTTATCTCGTAGATGGGTGCCTTGCCATATCGGCAAAAACGGTTGAGGTCCTAGTGCATGAGTCATAGCGAGCGCGCGCCCTGCGGGTTCGCAGAACATGTCTGGCGCCCCTGCGCGTGTGCAAAGCCATCATGTGGGCGCTGAGGAGCATGGCTCTGGGCCATTCAGGGATTACGGCGCGCTCGCCGAGGCCGCTTGCAGTCGCGCTTCGCCGTCAGCCACGCACCCCACGCAAACGCAACCCCAGCACCCACCCCGGCGGTCGCTGCGCCGCCGCGCCGGCCAACTCGAAAAATCCACTTTTCTTCCTGAGGCGCCTCGTAAGTTATTGATTCGCAAAGAGGCGATTTTAGACAACGATGTTTTCGAGGTACTCGATATTGTGTCTGTATGCGCAAGCGAGGAGGCTGCGATGAAATTAGATTCGCCTGCGGTGGCACAGCTGTGCAAAGAGAAAAATTGCAAACATGTTACTCCTCAACGGATTTGGAATTATCGCCTTGAGGAAACAGTGCCCGTAATTTGTTTGCGGTTAGAGTATGTGTCTCACGCCTGAACAGAGATGCCCGCGGCGCCCGCTTCCATGTGGCCGATGACGGCCGCTTCGCCGAATCCTTCGCGCGCGAACAGGGCCAGCACGGCGTCGACGCTGGCCGGATCGCAGGACACCAGCAGGCCGCCGGAAGTCTGCGGATCGGTCAGCAGCGCGCGCTGGGCCGGGGTGATCGCGGCTGCCAGTTCGACTTCGTGGCCGTAGGCATCCCAGTTGCGGCCCGAGGCGCCGGTGAAGAAACCGTCGTGCGCCAGTTGCTCGACGCCCGGCAGCAGCGGGATCTTGCCCATGTCCAGCTTCGCCGCCAGCTTGGCGCCGCGCGCCAGTTCCAGCAGGTGGCCGAGCAGGCCGAAACCGGTGACATCGGTCAGCGCGTGCACGCCCGGCATGTCGGCCAGCGCCTTGCCCGGCTTGTTCAGCTTGGTCGTGTTGGCGATCATCGCCGCATAGCCGTCGGCGCCCAGCACATCCTTCTTCAGCGCGGCCGACAGCACGCCCACGCCGAGCGGCTTGCCCAGCACCAGCACGTCGCCGGCGCGCGCATCCGCATTGCGCTTGACCTTGGACGGATGGACCAGGCCCATCACCACCAGGCCGTAGATCGGCTCGACCGAGTCGATGGTGTGGCCACCCGCGATCGGAATGCCGGCCTCGGCGCAGATGGACTCGCCGCCGCGGATGATCTGGCCGATGGTGTCCAGGGGCAGCTTATTGATCGGCATGCCCACCAGCGCGAGCGCCATGATCGGCGTGCCGCCCATCGCGTACACGTCGGAGATGGCGTTGGTGGCGGCGATGCGGCCGAAGTCGAAAGGATCGTCGACGATCGGCATGAAGAAGTCGGTGGTGGCGATCAGCGCCTGCTCATCGTTGAGCTTGTAGACGGCGGCGTCGTCGGCGGTTTCGATGCCGACCATCAGCTGGGGCGGGACCGGGAAGCCGGTCGACTTTTTCAGGATTTCGGACAGCACGCCCGGCGCGATCTTGCAGCCGCAGCCGCCGCCGTGGGAGAAGGAAGTCAGTTTGATCGCTTGGTCGGTGCTCATTGGGTGATCCTGTCAGGTTTCGCAACGCGTGATTATCGCGCAAGTCGCGCGCAGGTGCTTGAGCCTGGAAGATAATGCGAAAAACTCGTCCCCGGAGGCGGAGCTGATAAAAAAACGCGCTGTCTGTGTTAAGTGTTGAAAGTGATTCGTCAGCTCTCGCCGCAGCCCCGATCCAATAGGCTCAGTATGGGTCCCGGCCTGCGCCGGGACGACGTGCTTAAGTCAACACTTAAGCCAGGCAGCGCAAAAAAAAACGGCTGCCGAGGCAGCCGTCATTCATTGCGCATTACCGTGATCAGAAATCGCGGAAGTTGCGGCGCGCGCTGTCGGTCGAGCGCGGATGCGACGAGTTGTTGCCCTTGTAGCCGCCGCCCGAACGGTTGTTGTAAGCGCCTTCGCGCTGCGGGCGGTCGCTGGCGCCGCGGTAGCCTTCACCGCTGCGGCGCTGGCCTTCACCTTGGCCGAACGAGCGCTGGCCTTCACCCTGGCCGAACGAACGCTGGCTGTCGCCGTTGCCGTAGCTGCGCTGGCCTTCGCCATTGCCGTAGCTGCGTTGGCCATCGCCAAAGCTGCGCTGGCCCGGCTTCTTGTTGAAGCGGCCTTCGCCCGGCTTCCAGCCCGGACGGGTGTTCGAACGCGGCGCCGGGGCGCGTTTCGGCTCCATGCCTTCCACCACGCTGACCGGGATCGTCTGCTTGGTGAAGCGTTCGATGCGGCGCACGTTCATGTTCTCGGCGTGGTTGACCAGCGAAATCGCGATGCCGTTGCGGCCGGCGCGGCCGGTGCGGCCGATGCGGTGCACGTAGTCTTCCGGGAACTTCGGCAGGTCGTAGTTGACCACGTGGGTGATGTTCGGCACGTCGATGCCGCGCGCGGCGACGTCGGTGGCGACCAGCACTTTCACCTGGCCGCGGCGCAGGCCGTTGAGGGTACGGTTGCGCGCGCCCTGGTGCATGTCGCCGTGCAGCGCGGCGGCCGAGAAGCCGGCGATGTTCAGGCGGTCGGCGATCATGTCGGCGTCACGCTTGGTGGCGGTGAACACGACGGCCTGGTCCAGGCCCTCGGCGCGCAGCACGTGGTCCAGCAGGCGGTTCTTGTGCGACAGGTCGTCAGCGTAGTGCACGCGCTGCTCGATGTTCTCGTGGCGCTTGGTGGCGCTGGCGATCTGGATCACCAGCGGATCCTTGGTGATGCGGCGCGCCATGTTGCCGACGACGCCGTCCAGCGTGGCCGAGAACAGCATGGTCTGGCGCGATGCCGGGGTGGCGGCGACGATCTTCTCGATGTCCTCGATGAAGCCCATGTCCAGCATGCGGTCGGCTTCGTCCAGCACCAGCATCTGCAATTGCGAGAAGTCGATCTTGCCCGAATCCATGTGGTCGATCAGGCGGCCCGGGGTGGCGACCAGGATTTCCGGGTTCTTCGCCAGCAGTTGCATCTGTTTCGGGTAGGGCATGCCGCCCAGGATGGACACGGCGCGCACGCGGCGCATGTGCTTGCCATATTGTTCGGTGGCGGTGGTGACCTGCAGCGCCAGTTCGCGCGTCGGGGTCAGCACCAGCATCTTCGGTTGCGCCGGGCGGAAGCGCACGCGCTCGCCGCGGGCCTTGGCCGATTGCGCCTCTTGCGCGAAGGTGCGGCCCAGCGGCGCCGATTCGGCGTCGGCGAGCTGGTGCAGCGCCGGCAGCATGAAGGCCGCGGTCTTGCCCGAGCCGGTCTGCGACGAGACCAGCAGGTCGCGCCCTTCGATGGCCGCAGGGATCGCCTGCGCCTGCACCGGGGTCGGGTTCTCGTAGCCGGCTTCGGCGACTGCCTTGACGATAGCGGGATGTAAGCCTATTGCTTCAAAACTCATGTGTACTTTTCGTTTCCTTGAAGTGAGCACCCGACACTGCGGCGGGCGCGAAATAGCGACGCGAACCAACAACGAAATGACTTAAAACGGAAAGAAATTTCGGCACAAAAGCTTTGCGCCGGGACGGTGCCAGCGAATCGGCACACAGGGCGGAGGGCTTTTTGGAAGGGTATCCCGTGGATACCTGGGCTTGCGAAGCTGCTAGTGGTAATACTGTGAAAAACTGTCGCCGCGATGAAAATCGCGATACGTTTTGCAGCGCACAATCCGAACTATACAGCAGTTTGGGGATGCCTGCATAGTCCGGACCTGTTTTGTGTGGCGCCGCTCAATGCTTGCGGTGGATGACGCGCGACTTCAGTTCCGACACCTTGGTCTTGAAACGCTGGGTGCCGCTGACCTTGTCGTGCATGCGGCTGCGGTGGTCGGCTTCGAAGGACAGTTGTGCGGTTTCGATCACGTTTTCGGCAATGTCGCCGGTGCTGGTAGACACTTTCGGCACCAGGATGGTGGAGCCGGACTTCAGGCGGCTTTGCGCCGGAATGTTGTTGGCCTGGCGGATCACCTCGGGCGTGGTGTGGAATTTGGACGCCAGCGTGACCAGGGATTCCTTGGCGCCAGTGATCTTGTGCGTGGTCCAGGTGGACAGCGCGCGGCCCCACTGCGCCAGATTGATGTGGAATTTTTCCGCGTTCTCTTTCGGCAGCAGGATCTTGGTGTCTTCGCCGGTGATGACCGGCTTCTTGAACTGCGGGTTGAGCGCCTTGAACTCGGCCACCGACATCTCGGCCAGCTGGGCGGCGATGGCGACGTCGATGTCGCTGGTCTTGTCGACCTGGGTGAAGTAGGGCGTGTTGTCGATCGGCGGCAGGCTGATGCCGAACTGGGCCGGGTTGGCGATGATGTTCTTCACCGCCTGCAGCTTGGGCACGTAGTTGCGCGTCTCGTTCGGCATCTGCTCGGACAGGCTTTCGAAGTCGGTCGGCTTGCCCAGCGCCTGGTTGCGCTTGATGGCCTTCTGAACATTGCCTTCACCCCAGTTGTAGGCCGCCAGCGCGAGCTGCCAGTCGCCGAACATGGTGTACAGCTGCTGCAGGTAGGTGAGGGCGGCGTCGGTCGAGGCCAGCACGCCGCGGCGCTCGTCCTTGAACATGTTCTGCTGCAGGTTGAAGGTCTTGCCGGTGCCCGGCACGAACTGCCAGATGCCGGCCGCATTGGCGGTCGACAGGGCCTGCGGGTTGAAGGCGGATTCGATCACCGGCAGCAGCGCCAGCTCGGTCGGCATGCCGCGCTTTTCCAGCTCGGACACCACGTGGTACAGGTAGAGCGAGGCGCGGCTCGCGGTGCGCGCCAGGTAATCCGGGCGGGCCACGTACCACTTGGTGTTCTGGCTGACCAGCGAGTTGTCGAGGTCGGGGATGGCGTAGCCGCTGCGGATGCGGCCCCACAGGTCGGATTCCTTGAAATCGTCGGCCTTCATGGCGGCCGGCTGCGGCTGCGCAGGACGCAGCAGCGGCAGCGGAGCCTGCGGCGCAGCGGCGGCGGTGTTCTCGGCGTGGCCCGGCAGGGCCGCGGACAGCAGCGATAAAGCGGCCACTGCCAGCGAAAGTCTCGTCGTTTTCAGCATAGCTTTCCAGAGTTGCGTCCAGGAACAGCTTGGACCGGCGAAGTTTGGGAGTGTAAGGATGAGGGCGCGGCGCAGTCAAGAATTATGTCGGTTTCGTTACAATTTTCCGGGGTTCGATATCAATTAGTAAGTTGTTGATTCTTCGAGGTAATTTGCATTCCGGATCGCCCGGATGGTGGCCTGCTCGTCAGGAATTTGTCATCAAAACGGCAATCCGGAAAAGGTACAGACTGACTGGGGTCAACCTTTGAGCGCACGCAAAGAGCCGGTACAATCGCGGTTCCGCGCCTGCCGCAAGTTTTTCGAAAGCATCACCATGAGCACTCCCGATACCCTGCCCGGCGACGACGCCATCGTCGACGCCACCCGCCGCTGGCTGGACCGCGCCGTCATCGGCCTGAACCTGTGTCCCTTCGCCAAGGCCGTGTATGTAAAAGAGCAGGTGCGCTACGTGGTGTCGCACGCGAGCACGCCGGAACAGTTGCTGGAAGAGCTAATGAACGAGCTGCAGTTGCTGTCGGACACCGATCCGGACAAGGTCGATACCACGCTGCTGATCCACCCCGGCGTGCTGACCGACTTCCTCGACTTCAACGATTTCCTGGACGTGGCCGACGCCGCGCTGGAAGACATGGAGCTGGAAGGGGAATTGCAGGTGGCCAGTTTTCACCCGGATTATCAGTTCGCAGATACCGACCAGAACGACATCTCGAACTATACCAATCGCGCGCCGTACCCGACCTTGCACCTGCTGCGCGAGGACAGCATCGCGCGGGCGGTCGAAGCGTTCCCGGACGCGGCGGCCATTTTCGAGAAGAATATCGACACCATGGAACAGCTCGGCCACGAAGGCTGGGACAAGCTCGATGTCGGACCGGCCCGCTGATCCCGGCGCCAAGCCGCCGCGGCCGGACACTCCCTGTGTCGCCGTCTGTTCGACCACCTTCGACGAAGTCTGCCGCGGCTGCGGGCGGACGGTGGTCGAGGTTGCTCATTGGGTGTCGATGAGCGCGGAACAGAAGGAAGTCGTGTGGGAACGGATCCTGGCGCAGGGGTATCCGAGGCGGAATGCCTGACTCGTCGTTCCCGCGTAGGCGGGAACCCCATTTTGCGTGCGTGGCCGCGATCAAGGTTTCGGCCCGCTGCTGAAATGGGGTTCCCGCCTGCGCGGGAACGACGGTCGCTTTTTAGTACTAGTTAGTACTAATTAATATTTTCCGATGAAGTCCCGTTTCCCAACCTCCAGCCCGTTATGGCGCAGGATGGCGTAGGCCGTCGTGGTGTGGAAGTAAAAATTCGGCATCGCATAGCGCAGCAAGTATTGCTGGCCCTTGAACTGCATCGCATTACCACCGACGGTCAGCGAAATCTCGCGCTCCTCGCTGTTGGCGATGGCCTCGCGCGGCAGGGTGTCGATGAAGGCTGCGGTCCTGGCGATCCGTTGCTTCAGTTCCGCGAAACTCTGCTCGGTGTCGTCGTAGCGCGGCACCTCCACGCCGGCCAGGCGCGCGCTCGCGCCTTTGGCAAAATCGCAGGCAATCTGCACCTGGCGTGTCAGCGGGAACATGTCGGGGTACAGCCGCGCCTGCAGCAGGGCATTCGGCTCGATCTTGCGTGCGGCCGCATAGGCCTCGGCCTTGTCCAGCACGGCCGACAGCGCATCCAGCATTTGCCTGAACACTGGCACCGATGCTTCATACATGGAAATTGTCATGGGCTTCCTCCTTGAAAGTGGAGCAGATAATAACAAGCCCGCACGATGCTTGCTTAATTGACTATAGGGAAAAAGTTGTTGCTGTTTCGCAATGATAGTGACTTCCTGTGAGCAATATGAGGCATAATCGGCCGGTACATTTAACGGTTTCGGCACTTCGATGGCGAGGAACTTCCTGCGATTCCCCTCCCGCTTGCGCAAGCTTTACGGACGGTCTATCTATGGCGCGCTGCTGCTGGTGGTGATCGGCGGCCTGGCGATCCCGGCCGTCGTCGGCAGCTACCTGCTGGTCGGCGTGCAGGAGCGCCGCGCCGCCGCGACCACACTCAACGAGTCCCTGCAGCGCAACGCCGACATCCTCGCGCTGGGCGTGCAGGAATCGCTGTGGAATATGAACGCCGAACCGGCGCGCCAGCTGGCCGAATCCGTGATGCGCGATCCGGCGGTGCTGCGGGTGCACGTGCGCGGGCAGTCCGACAGCGAGTTCGTCGACCTGCGCTCGCCGCGCGTATCGGCGGGGCGGATCTACTATGCGCACCGGGTGGTGTTCGTGCGCGGCCAGCCGATCGGATCGATCTCGGTGGACATGGACGACGAGCGCAGCCTGCAGGACCTGCGCGCCAAGCAGTCCAACTATGCGCTGGTGCTGGCCGGGCAGCTGGGCGTGTCGCTGCTGCTGATCGTCCTGTTCCTCAAGTACCGCTTGCTGCAGCCGCTGCGCACGCTGACCAGTTTTTCCGACCGCCTGTCGCGCGGCGAATTCGACACGCCGCTGGCGCTGGCCGGCCACGACGAGCTGGGCCGCCTGGGCAGCCAGATGGACCGCATGCGGGTCGCCATCCGCGGACTGTTCGAAGACATCGGCAAGCGCGAGGCGCGCTTCCGCTCGATCGTGTCGCAGATTCCGGGCGTGGTGTTCCGCGCGCGCCCCGGCGGCACCATCGAATTCGTCAGCGATGCGGCCGAGGAGATCACCGGCTTCCCGGCGCGCCGCTTCATCGGCGCCCCGGCCGACTGCTGGTCCGACATGATCTGCCCGGAAGACCGCCGCATGCAGCGCCGCACGGTGCGCGACGCGGTGCTGGCCGGGCGCGCCTACGAGGTCGAATACCGGCTGCTCGACGCCTTCGGCATCGAGCGCTGGGTGCTGGAGAGCGGCCAGCCGCACGGCAGCTTCGACAGCCCCGAGCTCCACATCGACGGCATCATCTACGACATCAGCGAGCGCAAACATAACGAGATGCAGATCGAGGAGCTGCTCACCGAGCAGGGCATCATCCTCGACAACGTGATGCTGGGCGTGCTGTTCGTGCGCGAACGGCGGGTCGCGGCGGCCAACCGCCATTTCGAGGAGCTGTTCGGCTACGCCCACGGCCAGATGCTGGGCGTGCCGACCGCGCAGCTGTTCACGTCCTACGAAGCGTATATCGAGGCGGTGGAGGAGTCGTACCGGATCCTCGGCGACGGCGGCAAGGTCGAGGAGGAGATCCAGCTGCGCCGGCGCGACGGCTCGCTGGTCTGGTGCGCTGTCACCGGCCGCGCGCTCGATCCGCTGCATCCGCACGAGGGCAGCATCTGGGTGTACGCCGACATCACCGAACGCAAGCAGGCCGACGAGGAGCTGCGGCTGTGGGCCACGGCGCTCGAGCACATCGCCGACGGCGTGATGGTGATCGACCTGAACGGCAAGATCGTCGCGATCAACCCGGCCTTCACCCAGATCACCGGCTACACCCAGGCCGAAGCGCTGGGCCAGCATTCGAGCCTGACGGGCTCCAAGCTGCACCAGCCGGGCTTTTACGAAGCGCTGTGGCGCGACCTGGCGGAGACCGGCTTCTGGCGCGGCGAAATCTGGAACTCCCGCAAGAACGGCGAGGTCTACCTCGAATGGCTGACGGTGTCGGCGGTGCGCGACGACGTCGGCGAGGTGGCGCATTACGTGGCGGTATTCAGCGACATCACGCGGGCCAAGGAAGCGCAGGCCAAGCTGGATCACCTGGCGCACCACGACGCGCTCACGTCGCTGCCGAATCGCCTGCTGTTCCACGACCGCCTGCAGCACGCGCTGGCCCAGGCGGCGCGCAACCAGACGCAGCTCGCGGTTCTGTTCATCGACCTTGACCGCTTCAAGAACGTCAACGACACGCTGGGCCACCACGTCGGCGACGAACTGCTCAAGCAGGTGGCCAAGGCGCTGTCCAGCCACCTGCGCGAAGGCGACACGCTGGCGCGCCTCGGCGGCGACGAGTTCATCGTCCTGCTCGAGAACGTGGACGGCGAACGCAGCGCCAGCCATGTGGCCGGCAAGCTGGTGGCGATGTTCGACCAGCCCTTCATGGTGTCGGACTACGAACTGTTCGTGACCTGCAGCGTCGGCGTGAGCATGTATCCGCACGATGCCAGCGACCTGCACATGCTGATCCGGAATGCGGACGTGGCCATGTACCAGGCCAAGGCGCGCGGCCGCAACAACTACCAGTTCTACGCGCCGACCATGAACGGCGAGGGCCTGGAGCGGCTGCGCATCGAAGCCATGCTGCGCCGTTCGATCGAGAAGAACGAAATCTACCTGCAGTACCAGCCGCAAGTCGAAATCGACACCGGCCGCCTGATCGGCGTGGAGGCGCTGGTGCGCTGGCATAACCCCGAGCTGGGACAAGTGCCGCCGGTGCGCTTCATTCCGCTGGCCGAGGACATCGGCTTCATCAGCCAGCTGGGCAAGTGGGTGCTGGACGAAGCCTGCCGCCAGATGGTGCGCTGGCAGGACGACGGGCTGGCGGTGCCGAAGCTCGCGGTCAACCTGTCGGTGCGCCAGTTCGAACGCGGCAGCGTGTCCGGCATGGTCGACGCGGTGCTGCGCGACACCGGACTGGAGCCGCACCGGCTGCAGCTGGAGGTGACCGAGTCGGTCATCATGAACACGGGCGACACGCTGGCCTGCATCAACGACCTGCGCGCGGTCGGCGTCGGCCTGGCGATCGACGATTTCGGCACCGGTTATTCCTCGCTGGCCTACCTCAAGCAGCTGCCGGTGCAGACGCTGAAGATCGACCGCAGCTTCATCAAGGACATCTCCACCGACGCCAACGACGAAGCGATCACCGTTGCCATCATCCAGCTTGGGAAAAGCCTGAACCTGTCGGTCATCGCCGAGGGCGTCGAAACCGCCGAGCAGGCGGCCTTCCTGCTGCGCCACGGCTGCAACCGGGCGCAGGGCTTCTATTACAGCCAGGCGGTCGGCGCCGCCGAACTGCTGGCGCGCTGGGGACGCCAGCATGAGCGGGACGACGTTGAAATCATCGAAGGCTGACGCACCGAAGAACCGTCGCCGCCGCCGCTTCCTGCTGGGCGGGCTGGCGCTGGGCGGCGCGCTGGTGGTCGGCTGGGGCGTCGCGCCGCCGCGCCAGCGCCTGCGTTCGAGCCGGCCGCTGCCGGTGCGCGATGGCGCGGTGGCGCTCAACGGCTGGGTCGCGATCAATCCGGACGGCAGCGTGTCGGTGGTCGTGGCGCAAATGGAAATGGGGCAGGGCGTGCAAAGCGCGCTGCCGATGCTGGTGGCGGAAGAACTCGACGTGCCGCTGGACCGGGTACGCGTGATGCAGCCGCTGATCGACCGGATCTACTCCAACCTTGCCGTGGTCGAGGACAATGTCCCATTCCATCCGGACGACCGCGGCTCGGCCAGGCAGGGCGCGCAATGGTTGCTGGCGAAGGTGGGCCGCGAACTGGGCATCATTTTCACCGGCGGTTCGACCAGCGTGCGCAATGCCTGGCAGCCGATGCGCGAGGCCGGCGCCGTGGCGCGCGCGATGCTGCTCAAGGCCGCGGCCGAGCAGTGGAAGGCCCGTCCTGAAGATTGCAGAACCGCGGGCGGCCAGGTCATCCACAAGGATGGCCGCACCCTGGCTTACACGGCGCTGGCCGCACGCGCCGCGCAAGTGGGCGCCGGGATCGATGCCGGCGACGTCACGCTCAAGAAGCCCGGCGAATTCAAGCTGATCGGCCAGCCGGCGCCGCGCCGCGATTCCGCCGCCAAGGTCAATGGCAGCGCCGCCTTCGGCATCGACGCCCGCGTACCCGGCATGGTGTACGCGGCGGTGAAGATGTCGCCGGTGGCCGGCGGCGCCATGGCCAATTTCGACGCCGGCCACGCGCAATCGATGCCGGGCGTGCTCAAGGTGGTGGAGGTATCCGCCGGGCTGCATCCGCTGATGGGTGCCGGCGCCGGCGTCGCGGTCATCGCCACGCACTGGTGGCAGGCCAGGCAGGCCGTGGCCGCGCTGCCGGTGAACTGGAACGAGGGAGAGCACGTGCAGCTGTCGAGCGAGGCTGTCTTCGCGCAGTTCGAGCACGCCCTGAACAAGGAATCCGGCTTCGCCTATCACAGCGCCGGCAGCATGGACGTGGCAGGCGCGAAGACCGTCAGCGCCGAATATCGCGCGCCCTACCTGGCGCATGCGACCATGGAGCCGGTCAACTGCACGGCCCAGGTCGCGGGCGGCAAAGTCAAGCTTTGGGTGGGCACGCAGGTGCCGAGCATTGCGGTGGACGTGGCCGCGCGCGTGGCCGGCGTGGCGCGCGAGGACGTGGCGATCGAATTGCCGTTCATCGGCGGCGGCTTCGGGCGCCGGCTCGACGTCGACATGGTCGCGCAAGCGGTCGCGCTGGCAAGGCAGGCCGACGGCAAGCCGGTACAGGTGATCTGGACCCGCGAGGAAGACATCTCGCACGACGTCTATCGTCCCGCGGCGCTGGCCCGCTTCAACGCCAGGCTGGACGCCGCGGGCAATGTGCTGGCGTGGGACAGCAAGTCGGCCAGTGCGTCCATCGGCCACCAGTACTTTCCCCGCAATCTCGGCCTGCCGGGCGTGGGCCCGGACAAGACCACGGCCGAGGGCGAGTTCGACATGCAGTACGAGATCCCCAACCAGCGCATCGTGCACGTGATTGTCGATGCGGGCGTGCCGGTCGGGTACTGGCGCGGCGTGGGCCACTCGCACAACGCCTTCTTCAAGGAGGGATTCTTCGACGAAGTCGCGCACGCCGCCGGCAAGGACCCGGTGGCGCTGCGGCGCGCGCTGCTGGCGAAGCATCCGCGCCACCTGGCGCTGCTGGACAAGGCGGTCGCCATGGCCGGCCAGGCGCCGGCGGGCAGGGCGCATGGCGTGGCCCTGCACCAGTCTTTCGGCAGCGCGGTCGCGCAGGTGGCCGAGGTGTCGGTCGAGGGCAAGGAGATCCGCGTGCACCGCGTGGTCTGCGTGGTCGACTGCGGCATGGTGGTGAATCCGAATATCGTCGCGCAGCAGATGGAATCGGCGGTGGTGTTCGGCCTGTCCGCGGTGCTGATGGGCGAGATCACGATCAAGGACGGGCGCGTGCAGCAGACCAATTTTGGCGACTACCCGGTGCTACGGATGCACCAGGCGCCGGTGGTCGAGACCTTCGTGATGCCGAGTGCCGAGCTGCCGACCGGCGTCGGCGAGGTCGGCCTGCCGCCGGTCGCCCCGGCCGTCGCCGCCGCCGTGTTCAAGCTGACCGGCCAGCGCCTGCGCAGCCTGCCGCTGCGGCTCGCCTGATGACGATGCAACTGGCAGAGCCGCCTGTCGCGGCGCAGCGCAGCGCTCCGGCGGCAACGGCGGCGCCGTCCCGCAACTTCGGCATCGACTGCCTGCGCGGCTTCGCGATCCTGCTGGTGGTGGTGCACCACCTGGCGCTGCCCTTCCGCGTGCCGCTGCGACCGAGCCTGCTGGGCGAATGGCTGCCCAAGCGCCTGATCGACGCGATCAGCTTCAGCGGCTACGAGGCGGTGTTCATCTTCTTCGTCATCTCGGGCTTCCTGATTACGACGCGCATCCTCGAGCGCCACGGCGAACTTGGGCGGGTCGATCTCGCCGGTTTCTATCGAGGGCGCGCGCGGCGCATCCTGCCGCTGCTGGCAGCGACGCTGGCGGCGCTCGCCACCCTGGCCATGTGCGGCGTCCCCGGCTTCGCGCCGGACGGCGCGCGCCAATCGCTGCCAGGCCTGCTCGGATCGGCGCTGAGCTTTACCTTCAACTGGTACGAAGGACGGACCGGGTGGGCGCCGGCGGCCTGGGACGTGCTGTGGTCGCTGTCGATCGAAGAGGTGTTCTACCTCGGCTTTCCCTTGCTCTGCCTGTGGCTGCCGCGCCGCGCGCTGGCCGGCGCGCTGCTCGTGCTGGCGGCCAGCCTGGTGCCGCTGCGCGAGCTGGTCCCGCACAGTGACGAGGTGTGGTGGGAGAAGGCCTACCTGCCGGGCATGTCGGCGATCGCGTGGGGCGTGCTGACGGCGCTGCTGGCGCGGCGCTGGCGGCCGGCGGCGCGCGATGCACGGGCGCTGGCGCTGTTCGGGCTGTTCTGCATCGTGCTGGTGCTGGGCTGGGGCGACTTCACGCACCGCTACCTGCACAAGTCCGGCATGTACTGGCTGTGCGCCGGCGCCAGCTTTGTCCTGCTCGGGGTGCACGCGTGGCCGCCAGCGCCGCGGCGCGGACTGGCCTGGCTGGCGCGCGCCGGCTCGCTCAGTTATGAGCTGTACCTGTCGCACATGTTCATCGTGCTGGGCGCGGTCGGCCTGTACCGTGCCGCGCTGGGGCCGGTCCAGACCTGGACCTTCGCAATCTACCTGCCGGTGCTGGCCGCCTGCTACGGGTTGGCGCTGCTGCTGCAGCGCGCGACCGCGCGGTTCTAGTCGCCGTCGACCACCACCACGTTGCGGCCATTGCGCTTGGCCGCATACAGCGCCTTGTCGGCCGCTTCGATCAGCGTCGCCGTCTCGTTCAGGCGCGACTTGTCGAAGCTCGCCACGCCGACGCTGATGGTGACGTAAGGCCGCCCGGCAGCCGGCGCATGCGGGATGTTGAGCGAGACGACGTGCTCGCGGATCGCGTTGGCGACCGCGCGCGCCTGCTCGGCCGTGGTGTCGGGCAGGATCGCGGCGAATTCCTCGCCGCCGTAGCGTGCGGCCACGTCGGCCGGGCGCTTGAGCTGTCCGGCCAAGGCCTGCGCGACCGAGGTCAGGCAGGTGTCGCCCTGCTGGTGGCCGAAGCGGTCGTTGTATGCTTTGAACGAGTCGATGTCGATCAGCAGCAGCGACAATTGGCGCTCGTGGCGCTGGGCGCGGCGCAGCTCGCGGTCGATGGCGACGTCGAAGTAGCGGCGGTTGGAGATGCCGGTCAGGCCATCCACGTACGAACGGGCGCGCAGCGATTCGGCATGGTCCATCAGCCGCCGTTCGCGGTCCATGGTGCCGCTGATGTCGCGGATCTCGATCAGGCAGTAGCGTTCGCCGTCGTCGTCGAAGGGCGTGACGGTGATGGCCTGGTCGATCGGCGCGCCATCGAAGCTGCCGGCCTGGCGCAGCGGGAAGGGGTTGCGGTTGTCGGTCTGCGGAACGATGGTGGCGGTGTTGTCGGCGAATGCGGCCAGCACCGCGGCCTCCACGCGCGAGCCGCGCAGCGACGGGAAGACGTCGAACAAGGACTGCCCGCGCACGCGCGCCGCCGAGCGGCCCGCACGCGGCACCAGCCAGCCGCTCCAGACCATGATGTCGTGGCCCGCGTCGAGCACGATGACCCCGCAGTCCAGCAGGTTGAGGGCGCGCGCGGCCAGTGGCGAATCGTTGTCGGAGGTGGTCACGTTATTGTCGTGGTGGCGATGACCGTGCCGATCATACCGGAATTGGCCGCCGTTGCGGCAGCTTCAGCCGGCGGCGCGCAGCAGGGAGCGCAGGTTGGCCTCGCGCTGCCACTGGCGGCGTTCCTCGCTCGACTGCGCCAGCCGGGCCAGTTCGTCGTCGCTGTGATCGACGGTGGCCTGGATCATGCGCTCGGCCACCTGCGGATCGGGCAGCACGGTACCGAAGAAAGCCACGGTCTCGCCGCGCTGCAGCAGCAGGGTGGGGAAGTTCTCGACGTCGAGGTCGCCGACCACCTCGGCCTGGTCTTCGATGTCGATCCAGACGAAGGCGTGTTCCGGATGGCGCGCGGCCAGCGCCTCGAAGGCGGCGCGATACGATCCGCAGGTGCCGCACCAGGCGGCACACAGGCAGGCGACGATCCAGCGCTCGCCGGTCAGGGCGGCGGCGACCTCGTCGCGATTATCAGGCTCGAGAGTGATGCTGTGCATGGGCCGCATTCTACATCGTCGCGCATTTACCGACATGGACGAGCATGGATCGCCGGCCCGGTGCCGGGTTAAAATAAGGGATGCCTATCATTCTTGCTATCGAAACGTCGTCCGAGCTGGCGTCCTGTGCGCTACTGGCCGGCGAGCGCCTGTCCTTTCGCGAGTCGTCGGGCGTGCGCACCCATTCGCAATCCGTGCTGCCGATGGTGCAGGAACTGCTGAAGGATGCCGGCATCGCGCTGGCCGACTGCGACGCCATCGCTTTCGGCGCCGGGCCCGGTTCGTTCACCGGCGTGCGTACCGCCTGCGGCGTGGCGCAAGGGCTGGCCTTCGGCGCCGACTTGCCGGTGCTGCCGCTGGTGACGCTGGAAGCGATGGCGCAGGCCTGCCGCGAACGCACCGGCGCCGCCGACGTGCTGGCCGTGCTGGACGCGCGCATGAACGAGGTCTACTGGGCCCAATACCGATTCGACAATGGCTGGCAGGTGGTATGTCCGCCGGCGCTGGGCAGCCCGGACGCGGTCGCGCCGCGGATGGTGGACGGACTGGCGGCCTGCGGCAATGGCTTCTCGGCCTATGCCGAACAGTTCGCGGGTCAGGCCTTCGCAGCCGGCGCACATGCCGACATCGTCCCGCACGCCCGCGAACTGGCGGTGCTGGGCGTGGCCGCGCTGGCGGCCGGGCAGGCCGTGCCGGCTGACCAGGCGCAGCCGCTCTACCTGCGCAACAAGGTCGCCTACACCTACGCCGAACGGCAGGCGATCAACGCGGCCAAAGGCGAGGCATAAATGGCCAGCGTCCACGACCTGCTCGATTTCGCGCCGATGACGCTGGACGACGTCGACGACGTCAGCGCGCTCGAAGACAGCGTGTTCCCGCACCCGTGGACGCGTGCGAACTTCATGGATTCGATCTCCAGCGGCTACGACGCCTGGGTCGTGCGCGACCCGCTGGGCGACCTGGCCGGCTACTTCCTGCTGCTGTACGCGGTGGACGAGGCGCACCTGCTGGACGTGGCCGTGGCGTCCGAACGGCAGGGCGAGGGCCTGGGCCGCTGGCTGCTCGGGAAGGCTTCGCAGCGGGCGCGCGAGCACGGCATGCGCTCGATCCTGCTGGAGGTGCGGCCGACCAACGAGCGCGCGCTCACGGTCTATCGCCAGTATGGCTATATCGAGATAGGCCGCCGCAAGGCTTACTATCCTGCGCATGAGGGCCAGCGCGAGGATGCGATCGTGATGAGGCTGGAATTATGAGCGGCATGAGCGCGCGCGACGCGGCCTTCCTGGCCGAGATGGGCATCGGCCCGCTGTGGACGCCGCGCGACGTGCCGCAAGCCGACGAGCCGGCGGCGGCCCAAGCGGCGCCGCAGGCACGTGTAGAGCCCGCACCGCAAGCCGTCCCCGCCGACGCCCCGGCTGACGATATCGCCAGCATGGACTGGGACCAGCTGCGCGCTGCCGTGGCAAGCTGCTCCCGCTGTGGCGCTTGTGCCAAGGATGGCCGCAAATCCGTGTTCGGCAGCGGCGCCCAGCGTGCACAGTGGTTCGTGGCCGCGGGCGCCAGCACCGCCGCCGACGAGGAAGCCGGCACGCCGCTCGCCGGCGATACAGGCAAGCTGCTCGACAATATGCTGTTCGCGGTCGGCGCCTCGCGCGAGACCGACGTTTACGTCACCAACCTGGTCAAGTGCCGCCCGCTGAGCGCGAAGGGCGGCGACCGTGCGCCCACCGCCGACGAGGCGGCCGCCTGCCGTCCCTTCCTGGAGCGCGAACTGGCGCTGAGCGGCGCCGGCACCGTGCTCACGCTGGGCCAGATCGCGGCCAACGGCCTGCTCGGCCAGGCGCTTTCCGAGCCGTTGGCGGGCAGCCGCGGCAGCGTACACGAACTGGCCGGCGTGCCGCTGGTCGCCACGCTGCATCCGGGCGAACTGCTGCGGCGCGGCGCCGACAAGGCGCTGGCCTGGGC